>QHZQ01000392.1:0-7675 GCA_003224725.1 Acidobacteriota bacterium
CGCATCCGCGATGGCCAGGAAATGCTCAAAGAATTTGGAGGCCATATCCTCGTAGGCTACATCTTCACGGGCGAGCTCGAGGGCCATCGACAGCATTGTGGCACAATAGAAGGCCATCCAGGCTGTTCCGTCGGCCTGCTCGAGGGATCCACCGGTAGGAAGGGGCTTGGACCGATCGAAGACGCCGATGTTATCAAGTCCCAAGAAACCTCCCGAAAAGAGGTTGTTCCCTTCCGCATCTTTCCGATTGACCCACCAGGTAAAGTTGAGCAAAAGCTTCTGGAACACACGGGCCAGGAAGAGCCGATCGCGGCCACATCGCGGCCCTGTCATCTTGTAGACGCGCCATGCTGCCCAGGCATGGACCGGCGGGTTCACGTCAGCAAAGGCAAACTCGTACGCCGGAATCTGGCCATTGGGGTGCATGTACCACTCGCGCAGGAAAAGCACAAGCTGCTCTTTGGCAAAAGAGGGGTCGAGTCTGGCAAAGGGGATCATATGAAAAGCCAGATCCCAGGCCGCAAACCAGGGGTACTCCCACTTGTCGGGCATCGAGATGACATCGCGGTTAAAGAGATGGGTCCACTCGTGGTTCCGGCCTTGCTTCCGGGTTGGGGGAGGAGGTGGTTGGTCGGGATCGCCTTCGAGCCAATCTTTGACGACATAATGATAGAACTGCTTGGTCCATAGCAGGCCGGCATAAGCTTGTCGCAAAACTCGGCGTTCTTCCTCCTGGAGGTTTTGCTGGATAATCGTGGCATAGAATTCGTTGGCTTCGCGGATGCGTTCTTCCATGACCCGGTTGAAATCCTCACCCAACGCGGCGGCTGGCGGTTCTTCTTCGGAAGACAAGCGGAGCCGAATGGTAACCTCGCTGCCAGCCGGAACATCAAGACGATAATGGACCGCCGCCTTTGTCCCAAACTTGCGCGGATTGACTGCCTCAGAACAGCCGCCAATGAGGTACTCGTGGAAGGCGTCTTTCACGTAAAAATTCGCGTTCTCAACTCCAAAGAGCCGCAAAAAATTCGTTTCGTTATCGGTGAAGAGAAATTCAGGGGCTCCATTCCTGCTTTCCACTGCCAGAAAGAAACGGCCCAGGGTGGCGTGTTGGGCCAGCAGCCTGCTGTCGCCGGCCGGCTCGATCCGCGGCTTTATCCAACACCCCTCGTGTGTGCATCCCCAGGACCAGGTATTTCGGAACCAGAGGGTGGGAAGAAGATGAAGCGTGGCGGCTGCGCGACCACGGTTACTTACGGTGGACTTGGCGTACTCGGCCAGGATATCGAAGTATCGATTCTCATCGAAGATTCCCGTGTCGATCAGTTCGAACTCGGAGACTTCTCTGCCGCGGCGGCGATTTTCTTCGACAAGGCGGACATAAGGGAATTCCCCTTGGGGATACTTGTAGAGCGACTTCAGGTAGGAATGGGTAGGCGTTGAATCGAGATAGAAGTAAGACTCCTTGACGTCCTCGCCATGGTTTCCTTCCGGGCTGGTAAGACCAAAGAGTCGCTCCTTGAGGATGGGATCACGGCCATTCCAGAGTGCCAGCGCAAAACAGAGACGACATTCTCTGTCGGTGATACCGAGCAACCCGTCCTCACCCCAGCGAAAGGCCCGGCTTCGGGCGTGATCGTGAGGGAAATAGTCCCAGCACGTTCCAGCAGGGGAATAGTCCTCTCGCACCGTTCCCCACTGCCGCTCCGAGAGGTAAGGTCCCCAGCGCTTCCAGTTCTTCTCACGGCTTGAATCCTGGACCAGGCGTAGCGCCTCGGCGCCGCCCGCTTCCTTTTGAGGCATCCCGTCTTTTTTAAGTGTTCCGTTTCAGAATACGGATCAGCAGTCCTGGTACGTCATCGCACTGTGGTGACGAAGAGAACTTTGGTTCCTTTTTCACCCATTAGTCTTCTAGTATTACTTTGTTAAGTCGTGAAGCCAATCCTCACGGGCGGGACGCCCGTGCCACGTGGCATGGGCGTCTTGCCCATGCGGTGCTTGTCGTTAAAACCCGATGTATGCGCCACGCGATCAAGACTTAACAGAGTAATACTAGTCGAACCTCTGATCAATGATTGTCTTCAGTACCCTATTTCGAATACGCTGACATGTTTGCCGGCACAATACCAGAGGATGCGCGAAAGCGTCAATCTTGGGTTGTGCTCTTATCGATTCATTGCCCAGGGGCGAGCAAGAGCACGAGCAAGAGCACGAAATACGTTACCCGCGGATGAAAATGTGTGGGAGGCGCGCTGCGCACGGCGACTGATTGCGCATCATTCTCTTTTCGTCTGAGGGAGGATTCATCCTTTACTGAGCTGCGAGCATTGTGCCGGTGTCTTTGATCTCAGCTCATCCAATGTCCTCCTTGCATCAGGAGCATAGCGAATTGAAAAATGGGGATTCTGCTTAAGAGCCTGGTTCAGGTAGTCCTTTGCCTTACCTGTTTCTCCCGCCTTGGAATAAATCATGCCAGCGTGATACAAAAGCAAGGGATCTTTAGTCCCTAATCTTAAGGCTTGCTGCATGGCGACTTTGGCCTGCTCGTACTGACCTGCCTTATAGAGAGTCCAAGCCAAAACGTCTGTCGCTTTGATGTTTGGCTGTTTCTTAATCTGGTGTTTCGCTTCTTCCAAAGATTCAGCGATGTTGAGCTCATGGTCTGCCTTGAAGAGAGCCATCTCCATTTCAGTGTCCACTCCATTAGCGCGATAAAGCTCATGCATCGCCCGAACCAGGTCGTACTGTTGTTTTGCCAGGTCTTGCTTACCAAGCACTTGGTAGAGGTCCCCCAGAGCAATCACATATTCGGGCAAAGGCATGGCTGCGACCACTCTTGTGTATAGATGAAGGCCCTCCTCTAAAGAGTTTTGGGCCATTCTGAGTCTCGCGAGCCCGGCCAAAGCGTGAACGTACTGGGGAAGGTGCTTGAGAGCCATTTGATATTCCTGCTCTGCCAGGCGATAATTGCCTTCATTGAAGTAGAGATGACCCAATTGCACCTGGCACCAGGCCGTGCTTTCACGGGAGGGGGCTCCGGAAGCAACCGCCATCTGCATGGCCTGAATGGCACCGTCAATATCGCCGTGGAGCTCGCGGATGTAAGAAACCCGACTGTAAGAACTAAGCTGAGGTTTCAGATCGATCATTTTTTGGAATGTCCGAATGGCCCGCTCGTACTCACCTAGCTCCACGCAGGCATCCCCGATAATTCCGTAGAGGTCACTGGACCAGGGAGCCGGCGCGGCTTGATGGAGGAGCTGGCTAACCGCGTCAAGTTTCTTCCCCTCTTGCGCGAGTCGGAAGCTTTTTCCACGAGTCCACAGGCCCCCCACCAGCAAGGACATGCCAATCAAAACAAACACTGACCACTTCAGTTTCTTGCACACCAACATGATAAATTCTCCTTTCTCACGGAAGACTGGTCAATAAGGCCGGGCCAGAAGGGCTTCCGTGAAAATCCCCTCTCGGGAGGGGAAAGAAGGCTTCAGCCTTCAGGGGTGGGTCCTTCCCGTCTGGAACAACCCACCCCTACACCCCTCCAGCGGAGGGGAATCATTTTCATCCTTCGTGGTGTCCATTTTCATGCTCGCCGTGCAGAGCGCGCTTCCCACATTTTTATTCTTTGTGGCCCCCTTGAAATGACCGTCACGGTGCGACAAACTCATGAGGCTTGCTTTGCACCCCGCCAACCGGATGATTCTTGACGACTAAATAACCTTCTGCATTCTGGTCCACACCATCGGAGAGTGCATTGTTAGGCGCCTGGTTGGGATCGCCATTAGCGCCAACAAAGTCGGGGAACAGCAACGATGAAAACGGAGTTCCCGCCGCGGCTGCACGCAGGAAGATATCTACAGCGTCATCCGTCAGTCGTCTTCCATTGGGGAAGCCCGCCATATCCCCGCCCAGGAGACCTAAGCGGCGCACACCCGAGTCATTATTCAAAAGCAGCGACGAACCTGAGCCGGCAGCATCTGGACTGATCCCCATGTTGAGACGGAGCAAATCGGCGTAGGCGACTTTACTGATATCGCTGCCGATCACAGTCGTGTAGTTGGGACCTGTAATGGGATTGACTGGAATCCCTTTGAAGAGAACCAGCTCCAGATCCGTGCGGTTCGCGGTCGGAAAGGGCTTTAAAGCTCTGACCAGAATGCCACTGCCGGCAGTATTGGTGCCATAAAGAACATCCAGTCCTGCGGGAACTTCGGGCGTCACGATCTCAGTATCGCGGAATTGGCTTTCGGCTGCCGGATCGGTGGCATTCCAGCGGTCACGATTCTTCAAAGGAACAAAGAGCTCGTTCACCAGAGGGTTGCCCATGCGCGAGACCTGAACCCACGGGCCAGCTGTTTCGGGGGCGCCTCTGCCGCCTCGAAGGACGGTAAATTTCCGGCGGCTCGCCGAGGCATAGATGCCGATCACCGCATTGGGAGCCGTTGAAATGTTCACGTCTTCGCCATTATTGGTCAGTTGTCTCTTGGGGATTTGCAAAGCGATCGTGTGCACGTTGTAACCCTGAGTGGCATCGCGAGGCGCTCCCAAGCCACTGGGGACACCCAATGTGCGTAGCTCAAAGCGGTCGAAGATCGCGCCCAAGTCGATATAAAAAGCCTCGTCGCGCTGCCCGGCAAAGACCTTAATGCCGTCACCGATGGTGTTAATCGCTGCCAGGGCCAGATCAGCATAATTCGGAGTGGCCCCGGTCCCAATATGGGGTGGCGGAGAAATGAGATTTGTACCCAAAACCGTCGATTCAAACGTAGTTCCGGATTTCCGGACTTTGCGAACGACACTGTAAGTTTGTTTCAGATTGTAGTCCGGATCATTCAGCGAGCTGATCTGCGCGTCCGAGTCCACTCCCAATACCCCGGGCCCGCGATGAATAAGGAAAGTGTCCGGATTGGCGATGGTGTTCTTGAAGCGAAACTGGTAAGCAACGTCTTCCTCGCCGTCGCCGGTGTTGTCAATCTTGATTTCGTAAAGAACATGGGGGTCAAACCTGAAATATCCCGGTCCCCCGGAAGGCTCCTCGAACGGAATGTAATTCGCGAGGATAGTGACGGTGTCTGGCCGGTCCGGGCTTACAAACGCATAAACGTCTGTATTATCAGCCAGGGGATCCTGAGAAATCAGGGGCGCCTCGCGGTGGCTGGCTGCATCCACGATGGTTCGTGTTGGCAGCTTGATTAACAGCGCCGCTAGCACGAGGGTCAGGGTTGCGATAGGGATTAGTTTTTGCATGGTTGATTTATCCTTTCCTTAGTTTGATGGGGCCATTATTTCTGTGAAGCTGTGGTTTGCCACTCACCATTTCTTAACTTTCTATACGTCAAGATCCGGTGTTTTGGATTGGTGCTAGGGAAAGAAAATTCTTGGATGGCAGAGGAGAGTCGGCCAAAAAGGTTTACTGAAGGGAGAGGGACAGAGGTTGCGAAGGTGTCCGCGGGGATGCCTGCCCAATCGGAGCGAAAGACATGCCGCTAAGAAATTCATCAGTAATCAGGGTGGGCTCTGAACACTTTGTTACACCGTTTGGATGTGTGCGCGCCTTCCGGTTTGCGGAATCTTTCTTACATTGCAAGGGGAGCTTTCAATTCTCTGGTTGCGGCAGTCATACTCTCCATCAGGAAACGCGCATCTGTTTTTAACCCCACGAAACGCATTCCTTTGGCAATCCATTCTTTGGCTTGACCCATATCCTGGAGGTGCACGCCGGGAGCCACGCCATGTTTACGGCAAGCGGCGATCACTTTCTCGAAGCATTCCACCATCAGCGGATGCTTGGTTTGCCCTGCAATGCCAAGTGTCTTAGAAAGATCGTAAGGGCCGATGAAGACCGCATCCAGACCTTTGACAGATACGAGGCTATCTATGTTGTCGATGGATTTTTTGGTTTCAGGCTGAATTACAATGAGAGTCTCCTCATTAGCCCATTCCAAATATTCTGCCGGATTGACGTCCCGAAACCCTGAATGGACGCTGCTGACGGAAGCGCCTCGTTCGCCCAAAGGGTAATACTTAGTGCACTGGATGATCTGCTCGACTTGTTCACGGGTCTCCACGCGCGGACAGACCAGGCCCTGCGCGCCCACGTCGAGGGTACGAGCTAACAAGTGGTAGATCGGATCGGCGACCCTGACCATGGGAGTAATGTCTTCGTAGCGCGACACGGTCATGAAGTCGGTCATGGTTTCCCATCCAAATTGGTTGTGTTCCGCGTCCAAAATGTAAAAGTCCCAACCGGCAGCGGCCAGCATTGACACAATCTGGGGAGACCGGACGGACGCAACCATTGTTCCAATGGCTACTTTCCCTTCTCGTAATACCTTTTTAGCGGGGTTGATTTTCAATGGCGACATGAAGGCCCTCCTGGATTTGATTGCCAATATGCCTGAACCTGAATAAGGAGGCCCATTCTAACGCAATCAAGAGAGCGTCGGCAAAGAAATTGCCGTAATGCCTCAGTTTCGATTGGGTGGCAAGGCCAGCGAAGCTTTGAAGCCGTGCGGCCCCTTGATGCCGCTTTCTCGTGATACGAGCGAACCGCTTGAGGGACCGCCCATGTCTTTCGCCGAACCCGTGCGGCCTCCAACTTCTAACGTCCTCCTTCGAGTCGGGCGGCGTCAAGCCGCCGCTGTCGGAAGTCGCGACAGGGTAAAGCGGCGTCAAGCCGACCGCACTCCGATACAATTCCTTTGCTTTGGATTTGCTGGAATTGCTAAGATTCCAGCTTTCTGGAAGGAGGGCGTCGAACACTTTGAAAAAGCTTCTCGCTATCCTGCCCGGCCTGGCACTCCTGTTATTCTCGGCCTTGCTTGTCCACCAGTTTGTGGAGCCCTGGATCAAGATTCATTGGAAACAGGGATTTGATCTCCTGCACCTGAACGCCATGATGCTCTCTTTCTTGTGGGGGATCGTTCTGGGAAATGTTTGGTTACGGCCAGTCTGGGCAATGCAGGGAGTGAAGAGTTCAGCCATGATTCTGAAGACTGGCGTTGTAATTATGGGCAGCCTCTATAGTTTCAGGGAAATCGGGAAGATTGGACAAACCAGCCTGGTCATGATTTTCTTCTTTGTTCTGGTAACCTTTTTCTTTGTTCTCTGGCTGGGAAAGGTTCTCAGGGTGCAGCGTTCCTTAACAGGGGTTCTGGCCTGTGGCTGCGGGATTTGCGGAGTTTCCGCGGAGATTGCTGCGGCGCCTCTTATGGGAGCAAGCGCTGCTGAATTGGCCTATTGTATAGGAGTGACCTTGGGTTTTGGATTGGTAGAGGTGGTCACTTACCCGGCCATTGGAACCCTGATCGGCCTTTCCAGTTATCAATTTGGCGGCTGGGCTGGAACAGGGATTCTTAACTCGGCTCAGGTTTTGGCAGTCGCACTAGCGTTTGAGAAAGATTCCCAAGGTCTCTCCACAGTGAAGGTGTCGGAAATCTTCAACATCACCCGAGTCCTTTTTCTCCCTCTACTTATCCTGATCTTGGCGTTTTATGCATCCTCCCATAAAGAGCGCGTTTCGAGGACTGACTCAAGAAAGCTGGTGGTCGAAAAATTTCCGGTCTTTATTTTGGGGTTTCTTGGCATGACGGCGCTGACCTCCGTCGGAGCTTTCAATGCTGGACAGCTCGCCTCACTTCGGAGCCTGATGCTCTGGTGTTTTTCAGTCGGACTG
>QHZQ01000392.1:7720-9927 GCA_003224725.1 Acidobacteriota bacterium
CGGGTGGAAAACCCCTTCTGATGGGGGTCAGCGCCGGTCTGTTGAAAACCATGGCTTCCTTAGTGGCCGTTCTCCTTTTCTTGAAGTGAGCTTGCCGATGAGTATTCAGAATAACTCTCCGCCTATTTCCAATTCCAAAATTGAGGAACACGCTGCCAGCTTATTCAGGTCTGAACGAACCGAGGACATTGTGGCCATTCTGTTGGCTGCAGTCCTGGTCGTGGCTGTGCTGGTCGGATTACGCGTCTGATTGGACCGGCCCTTCTTTACAGACTCCTAACCCTATGGATAAAATCGTTCGCTGGTCTCTTGGATTTTGAGCTTTGCGAACAGCGAAACTGCCTCGACCCTTTTGAAAAGGAGAAATATCATGAGAGGAATTCCTAAAATCATCGAATTGCTCAACCGGGCCCTGACCAAAGAATTGACAGCCATCAATCAATATTTCATCCACGGCAAAATGTGTGAAAACTGGGGATATCAGGCTTTGGCCAAGAAATACATGGATGAATCACTGGGTGAAATGAAACATGCCGACGAATTGATCCAACGCATTCTCTTCCTGGAGGGAACTCCCAACATGACCAAGTACGACAAGATCAATGTGGGTGCCAATGTTAAGAAACAGTTGGAAAGCGATCTTGTCCTGGAAGAAGAGGCAGTAAAGGAACTCAAGCCCGCCATCAAAGTTTGCCTGGAAGAGTTAGATCATGCCAGCCGTGAACTGTTGGAACATATCTTAGTGGATGAGGAGGAACATATCGATTGGATTGAAGGTCAGCTTCACATCATCAAAGAGGCCGGCTACGAAAATTATCTGGCCATGCAAATTCATAAGAAAGATTAAGAGAAGCCGGGGTTTCGGCTGTCCACGGCGAGGCTTTCCATGGGCTCTGCCGTATAAGCGCTAACTTTATGAGCCTTCCTGCCTGCTGCCGTAAGAACGAAACGCCAAGACGCCAAGGACGCCAAGAAAACAAGAAAAGAGCACGCAAACGGGGTTCGCCACGTTAATTTCCTCTTCCGCCCCCGATAGAACTGGAGGATTTCTGACCCTGACAAAATCACGTTCGAATTGAGGATCAGTTCCAAAGACAGGCACTTAATTTCAATAGGTCAGCAGGAAATCCCTTGCTCTTGGCGGTCTTTGCGTTCTTGGCGTTTCCCTCTTCTTGGAGCCAAGTGCCCAACCGGAGACCCCGAATCAACAGATGATCCAGTCTTAAGTAAGCGCTTATGGGTTCTGCCCCTGAGTGAATGAGCAATTTGGGGGCCTAATGCTCCTTTTGAATGATTCGCTCCATGTCGGCTCGCAAGAGACGATAGCAAAGCCATTCCTTCATCTGTCTCGCTCCGAAACGCTCGTAGAAGTCAATAGCCGGTCGATTCCAATCCAGCACGGCCCATTCCATTCGCCCACATCCCCTGCGGTGGGCCTCTTCGACGCAATGCAGAAAGAGGCGGTAGCCGACTTGTCTGCCCCGGTTGTCACTTAGAACAAAAATATCTTCCAGATAGAGTGAAGGTAGGGCCAGGAAAGAAGAATAGGTTTCAAAGATAATGGCGTAACCCACTGGCTTGCCTGCCAATTCGGCGAGAAACACTTCAATCCTCCGGCGGTCTCCAAAAGTATCCTGCAGCAATCGCTGGCGAGCCGCTGCATCAGGCCTGGGGAGCTTCTCGTAGTTGGCTAAGGCATCGATCAAAGAGAGCAATACTTCTCCGTCACCTCTTTGTGCCTTGCGAATCAGAATGTCTGAGGAGTTCAAGAATTCCTCCTTCTTCTCTGAGGGATAGAGTATACTTTTGCCAATGCAGCTCTCGTTGAGAGCATTGGCTGAGGCATAACGCCGCTTGAATATTACACCCTTTTGATCTTATTCCAAGCTTCGGCTGCCGGCTTTATTTTCAATTCCTAATGAATGGGAAAGTATTTTCTCTGCTTGATAAGACTGGAACAACTTGTTTTATGGATTCATCTCGTCTGAAATCTTACCTGGAACAAAAAAGAGCCCAAGTGGAACAAACTCTGGACCGTTTGTTGCCTAAGGTAGAGGAGGAACCGCGGGTCATCCACGAATCAATGCGGTACAGCGTGTTTGCCGGAGGCAAACGTCTCCGGCCTATCCTTGCCATCTCAGCCTATGAAATTGCAGGACACCAGGATGATTTTATTCTTTCGCCGGCATGTGGCCTGGAGCTCATTC
>QHZQ01000393.1 GCA_003224725.1 Acidobacteriota bacterium
AGGTACAAAACGAGTTGGGAATCTGCGCCTGTTTTAATAAAGCTCGCCCCCCTGAAGAGCTAGTTTACATCGTGACGGATATCTTGCCTCCTCGAGGGCAAAACCTTAGGCAGTTTCGCAGAATCCCGGCTAGGTTCTTGGTAAATTACGGGGTGGGTAATGAAACTCAGCTCCATTACGCCGCCAACGTGAGCCGTGGTGGAATCTTTATCCGAAATGCTCAGCCAGACCCAGTTGGCACAATTGTTCATTTGGCTTTTAACCTTCCTGGAGGTAGCTCTACCTTGAGAGCAAGGTCTGAAGTTGTTCGTATTGTTCAAAATGTCTCGGATGTGAGCTCTCTCAGATACGAGACCTTTCCTCCGGGAAATGGTTTAGTTTTTCTAGAAATGGCTGAAGAACATAGGCGCCTATTGAAGGAATTTTTGGATCAGGAAGAAACTAGAATCTTCGGCTTAAGAAGCTAATCTACCTATGCGTGAAATCATCCAAGGTTTGGGAAACTTGAGCCAAATCTCAAAGCTTTCATTTCGTTATGTTAAAGACATATCGAACAACGTTCGCTTAGTACGAGTGACTTAATGATAGAAAACTTCGATAACTTGAGGCAGATACTGGAGAATCTCAGCTCGGTCAAAATGGCCGCTAAGCTCCACGACCTCGGAAAGATTCCCGAACAAATTCTCAACAAGTGTGGGCCGCTAGACGAACAAGAGTGGAAGATTGTGAGGGAGCACCCCTCTATTGGGGCCGAAATTCTGGAACCGATTGAGCCTTTGGCCGACTTAGTGCCAATCGTTCAATGCCACCATGAGCGCTGGAATGGCTCAGGCTACCCAGCAGGGCTTAAGGGTATAGCCATTCCGCTAGCTAGCTAGAAGCTCGAATCATTGGGGTGATTGATTCCTTCCACGCCATTATCAGTGAACGTCCTTATAAAAGGGCCTTGCCGGTGAGTCACGCTCTTGAGCAGTTGAGAAAACACGCCGGAACAAATTTTGATTCGTTTCTGATAGACAGATTTTGCTCCATCATCGACGCGGATGGAAATATCCGTTGGCCAGATGAAGCCAAGTGTAATGCTCTGGCTGAGATCGTTCAAGCCAATTGAGGGTCAATTTCAGAGTTTCAACGAGTCTTCAGGCTTGAAGCACTGCTCCGGATACGCTCGCCGGGTGGTTTGGGCCTACTAATCCCCTTGGAAGGGAAGCTCCAAAGCGGTCCGGCAAATCACGTGATTTAAGGCCAGGCTCATCCCTGTCTGATCCACTTCCAAACGTTGGTTCCAGAACAAGGAAATTAGAAGTAATTGGTTGACGGTTTTTTATAAGTAACCGTTGCCTTGGATTTCTGCGATTTGTCTTGTCACCGCACTTAGGTGGTCACATTCTTCAGAAGACATGAGGAAGCGATGGCAGCGCACCTGCAAGTTTTGACCCCTCGCTGTCACTTCCCGGCTGCAATTATTCTTGACTGCCCAATAATTAGGTCCCTTCTTCCTTCTCGTGTCTCGTGTCGGGCAAGGTAACGTGTGCGGGTTCCCTGTCGGGTGCCGAGGACGACGGTCATTAATGGCTCTGCATCTAGAAAGTTGGGTCGCGTCGGTCGGCGGCGAATCTCATTTGCTAGAGGATTCATAACCCCATGCGAAAATGTGCTATGCTGATGTGAGTAATCCATGAGTACCGAGGTTCTACATGAAGGTTCCGTTTGCTGTCATCATTCTCATTGGCTCAACAGCCGTGCTATGGGCCGCAGGGATTGATGTTCCTTTGACCATTCGGGAGACAGCCGGGATCGACCGCTTTCAACACCCTGTCACTTCAGGTATCCCGCTTCCTTTGGGAGCATTAAGGTCCAGCGAGAAACTGCAGATCATGGATATCCATGGCAGATTCATTCCGGCCCAGTTCTTCGTGGCCAATCGCTGGTGGAAAGATGGAAGTATTCAATGGGTCCAATTCGATTTTGCAGCCGATGTCCCAGCGAATGGCAAGGCAACTTACTTTTTGCGGGAGGTAGAGCACATCCCAGAATTCCCTTCACCCATCGGACTCATCCCGAGAGGCAAAAGCCTTGAAGTCATCACCGGTCCGCTCCGTTTTATGATTGGCGGCGAATCAAATCAACTGCTGGATCAGGTCTGGGTGGATGAGAATTGGGGCTACGACTTCTCCGATCGTACCAAGATTCTGGAAAGTGGAAACTTTGACCTTGTATTGATCAACCAAAACCGGACCTTTCGTCCCAGTTATTGGACCCAGAACAGGATTGAGGTGGAAGAAGCCAACGCTTTGCGCGCCGTGATCAAGATCAGTGGAAGTTTTGCCACCGCCGAACAAAAAGAGAAGAGCCTTGATTATGTTGCGAGGATTACGGTCTACGGAGGCAAGACTTATATCAAGCTGACATTTATCATCATCAATCGCCAAGGCAATTCAATGACAGATTCTCTGCGATTGGATGACTTGAGTCTGCAAGTAAAGCTTGATCTGGCAAGAGAACAGCAGAGATTTGTGTTTGGAGGGGCTCAAGAAGATCACCCTGGAAACTTTGCTGAGAAATCTTTTGCATCATTGTACCAGAAAAGCTCAGACCACTACCTGCTCTCGGGCGCTTTGGAAGGGAGCGGAGCCGCCAAAAGTGTCAAACCTATTAATCTAGGCTGGGCCGATCTTTCGGATGATCAGCACGGGCTCGCGATTTCCACGAGATGGTTTTGGCAGCTTTATCCAAAGGCCTATGAAGTCACCAATGATGGAACCATTACCCTCAGGCTATTTCCTAAGCAAGCGCCGCCACAGAATATTGCTCTGGGTGCAGCAAAAACCCATGAGTTGCTTTTTTACTTTCACGGCAAGCGCGACTTTGCCTCAGGGCAAGTCAGAAACGTATTAGTAGGCTTTCAAAAACCAATCTATGGTCTGGCGTCCCCGAAGTGGTACTGCCGCGATACTCAAGCCTTGGGGCGGCTTCCGGAATCTTCGGAATCGGCCTACAAGCCCGAATACTGGCCGCTGGTTCAAAAATATGACGAATGGCTGGTGCGAAGTCGTGACGCCGTGGTGGCTTTGCGGGATCAGGTCTATCGTTTCTCAAACCAGGAGCTGGATGAATATGGTGTGTTCAATTTTGGAGACGCCATTCACAGAGTGAAAGAAAAGGGAAAGGCCCCCAATCAGGGCCTCTTCTGGGAAAATCTCGATTACGATTTTCCGCACGCCTTGTATTTGCATTTTTTTAGGACGGGGGATTTGAAATCTCTCGAAATCGCCGAGGAAAGCTTAGCCCACTTGAGAGATGTCGACATCTCTCATTACGAGCTTGATCCCAGACTCATCGGAGGAAACCGAACCAGTCCTGCCCTTAATCACTGGATGAGTGATTCCAATAAAACCCCCGAAGGAGCTCACACCTGGGAGTCTTACAAAAACGAAAGTTTGTTTGATTCTTTCCTACTGACTGGAAACCGGAGCGCTTTGGAAATAGCTAGGCTCTCAGTGGAACACGCTCTCCGTCACAATGGTCTGGACATCGCCCATCATTCTCGAAGTATCGGCAACGCCCTCTTTGCATTATTAAAGGGCTACGAAGTTTTTGGGGAAAAGCGTTTTCGGGACCGTGCGGAATGGGTTGTTGACTCGGTTCACGCTTGGCAAGACGGCGATAGGAATGCCTTGAGACAGCTGAACTCACTGGTTAGCGAAACCTGGAGTGAAAAATTTCGCGATGGTTACGGCGAAGACTTTTGGATGTACGGACCGGCCTGGGAAGCATTGAAGCAGTACTATGAATTAACCGGTTGGAAGGACGTTCCCAGCTATTTACAGCGCTCTGTGGATCTGGCCTGGCGCCGGATTAGTGAATCAACATCAGACACAAGTCGGCACCCTCATTTTCAGGAGTTTGCAATCACTTTATCGCCGGGACTGGCGGCAATTTACGAATACACCGGTAACCAAAAATACTGGGATTGGGCGCTGGAAGCTTTTAAGTCCCAAGCGGGAGCCGGAGCAACCATTGAACGTTTAGACCTTTTTGCGCAATATTTCCGGCCTTCCCAACGATTCCTCTGGTATCTTTCCAAGGAATTTTCGAAACCACAAAAGCATGAAGTAAGTCTCAGAGTATTACGTCCTGTCGTGGCACCGCAAAGTTAGCCGTTAGGATGCTGCAGAAAGTTTACGATGCTAGTGCTTCAAGCGGGCCGTGAGCTCGAGCCTACCAAAGATTCCTTGGAACATACTTGGTCTTACGAGCTTTCCTTTCGTGGCTTTGGACAACCAGGTTAAATCCTCAGAACGCGGTGGAATCAAAAGACGGTGGCTCGGAATATAACGCCCACCTTTATACACAAATCAAAAATCAATTCATGACGGATGGAGTTTTTTCACTCCAGTCCCACTCTGACCATCATGGCGCTCACTGTACGAGCCTGTGGCTATATCTTGTGGATCAAAGGGCGTAGCCTCTAGAGTAACGGCTGGACAACTTTTTCAAAAATCTCGTAGGTTTGATCCCCCACTAGAGTTTCTACACGCTTCCCCTGGCGGTCGAACACGAAAGTTGCGGGGATAGCTCCGATCGAATCGGTATCAATGGAATTGACGAGAGATTCACAGTCTCCCTTGGAGCGAATGTACGTAAGAAAGCTGACTCTATTTT
>QHZQ01000394.1 GCA_003224725.1 Acidobacteriota bacterium
AGGGGTTTCCATTCTATTTAGCAGTGGGGAATATCTGGCGCGGGTCGGCCTTGGCTGAGCAGGGGCAAGCAGCCGAGGGAATTGCCCAGATACGCCAAGGTCTAGCGGTGGCCCGAGCTACAGGAGCCAAAGCGTACGAAACGGGCTATCTTTCGCTGCTCGCTGAAGCGTGCGAGAAAGTGCGACAGGTTGAAGAAGGACTAACTGTCCTGGCTGAAGCGTTGGATATAGTGCGCCAAACGGGGGAGCATTACGTTGAGGCACGGCTGCATAGAGTCAAAGGACAGCTGCTGCTACAGCTGGGCACCCCGAGTTCGGCGTCAGAGGCAGAGGCGTGTTTTCATAAGGCCATTGATGTTGCTCGCCAGCAAAGTGCGAAATCATCTGAGCTACAGGCGGCGGTGAGCCTCGCTCGCCTCTGGCAACAACAAGGCAAGAAAGACGAAGCTCGGCAGATGCTGACCGAGATCTACAGCTGGTTCACCGAGGGGTTTGATACGGCGGATCTGAAGGAGGCCAAGACATTGTTGGCGGAGTTGGCCTGAAACGAGGACGTTTCCTTAACGCGCGAGCGAGCGAATAAAAGCGACGAGATCTTTGACTTGTTGTTCATTGAGCTTGTCTGAATATTGCAGCATCACCTCTGATTTGCCCAGGGCCTCGCCACCCTTAGTGATAATCTCCGCCAGGTATTCGTCGGTCAACTCGGACATAAAAGCCTTATCGGTCCAGCTATGCATCTCCACCTTGACTTTTAACAGCGGGAGGATGAAGCCATCCCCTTTGCCTCCATCCCCATGACACTCTTTGCAATTTTGCACTTCTTTGTACTGTTTGGCTCCAGCCTCCACGTTTCCCTGGGCGGCTGCCTGATGCTCAGCCAGGAAAAACACACCCAAAAATCCCAGTACTGCGGTATAAAACATTTTTCTTGTTATATGTGCTCTCATAGAATACCTTTTCTCTCCACTCAAAGGTTTTCTCCTACTCATACCTTTGCCCATATCGATAAAGTCCACACATTACCCCTCTGTAGAAGGGGGGACCGGGCGTTGCTGCATGATTTTTTCGATGCTCCGATGAAGATCTGGTAAGTACGTATAGAGCACTAGAAAATCCGCTTGCGAGAGCACTACTGCATTGACCGCAGTCAGTGTTCGTACAGTGGCTGTGCGGGGAGCGTGGCGGATCAAAGCCATTTCGCCAAAATACTCGCCCGGCCCTAGCCTGTTAATCACCTTTGCCTCCCTGTCCGGCTCTCCTCTGATTACCTCTACCTGACCATCAATGATGCTGTAGACAAAATCTCCTTCGTCCCCCTGACGAAAGATGGTCTCCCCTGGCGCGAAGTGGACGTGGGAGACCCCGTGGCGCCGGAGGAAAGAGGTGAGAATCGCAACAAGGTACAAGAGAACACCAAGAACGATAGATGGCAGCGCCACCGTCAGAAAGAGTGAGAGAGTGATAGGGGTGAGGTTCTGTACCGCCAGTAAAGCGAGGAGCGCGGCTAAGACGATGAGGATTTGTGCGGCAAGCAGAATCCTTCTGTATGTTTGTAGTTTTTGCAGTCTCTCGACTATTGGGTCCAGCGTACTCATTGCGCATTGCTCTGCTGGCTCTTTTTGTCTGCCAGCTTGGGATGGGCCGGGCCGTGACAGGTGCCACAGGCCATTATTGGTGCTCCGGTGTTTGCCTTCTTCCCGAGTAAAGCGTCCGCGAACTTTCTATGTACTTGTTTCCCCGACTCCAGGAAACTTTGGGAGCCTGAATGGCAATACAGACATAGGCTATTTTGATAACTGCTATACAGCTTTATCTGTTGCTCTCCTCTCGCCGTGGCAGAATTGGTGACCCAATAATACAGATGGATAAGTCCTCTCCCCTTCGCGTCAGCCGTACCCCATACTCCATAGTCCGCATGGCAACTGTAGCACTCGTCTGTCTGGATCAGGCGCTTTTTGTAATGCATTGCGGCTAGCGTTGTACTTTCTTTATCCTGCATGTCGTCAACGTAGAGGTCCATGGCGCTATGGCAGGAGTGACAAAACTCTGTCCTTTTGGACCCCTCAAGGGTGGAAAAACTTCCAAGGAATAGGATAAGGAGAGGTAGAACACAGAGGCTGGTGAAGCGCAGAGAACTGACTATGGAGGGCCTGAGGTGTCGCCTTTCAAAGAAAGCCGTGAAAATGATGATGATCAGGATCAGGACACCGAGAGCGGTGGTGAGCGATCCGGCCCACTCGACCGCGCCACCTCGTCCCTCGAACGGCTTTTCGAGGGTGAGCCCTATGGGCGCGGAACTTTGTTCCATTGTTCCTCTCCCTCGTTGAACCAGCGCTAGTCTTTCTGGATAGACTGCAGGTAATAGACAAGCCGTAAAATCCGCTCTCTTACCCGGGTCTCGGCTTCAGGATTATCACTTCCAGCCTCCTTGTGAAACTCAGCCCCCCAGATGGGCATCGCGCGAGGCCCTTTCTCCTTGACCTCCTCACGGCCGTCGATGAACTGATACGTGGACGAGAAAGGGAATTCGCCGCCATTTTTTTTGCTGAGCTGGGTCAGGTCCGCAGGCTGAATTCCCAGCTGTGCCGCCATTGGGCCCTTACCCTTCCCGTTAGTCCCATGGCAGACCGCACAATACTGCAGAAACTCACGCCTCCCGGCGACAATGCTTGCGGCGTCCTGCGCCAGCCCAGGGCTCGGTGTCACCCAGAACAGGGCCGCCGCAATCATCCCTACCAGGCTTTCCCTCTTTGCCCACCACATTGTCTGAGTCTGTATTTTCATAAAGAAAGATAGCAAGAGATTGGCCAAGCCCCTCGCTAGAAATGGGTCGTTCCTTCTCGAAGATTGAAGAAGCAAGCGGACTGGCTCACGGCCCATTATAGGGAGATACTTTGAAAGATCGCCAACAGACGATAGGGGAAGTGGGTTTTCTGCTATTTGCCTGACAGGCGCCTGACAAACCAGAAGCACTATTCTTCCTGGAGGGACTGCAGGTAAACGATGATCTCCAGGATCCGTCCTCTTACTGTGGACTCAGCCCCCTGCTGCAAACTTCCTGCCTCTGCCCGAAACCGATCCCCCCAGATCGGCATATCACGACCCCCATGCCCATCGATCGGCTCACGGCCGTCAATCATCCGATAAGTGGGCCAGAAGGGGAATTTGCCGCCATTTTTCTTGCTCAATTGAGTAAGATTTGCCGGTGTCTTCTTCAGCAGGGGGGTTATCGGGCCTGCGCCTTTCCCGTCGATTCCATGGCAGATCGCACAGTTCCTGCCAAACTCAAGTTTTCCAGCGGTGATAGCAGGTTCCTCCTCAGTCAGACCGGTACTAAGCGTCGCCCAAAACAAGGCCATTGCAATCAGTCCAGCAGCACTTCCCCACTTTGCCAGGATCTGTGCTCTCATCTGTGTGTCCTCCTTTCCCCAGGCAGAGATCATCTCTAACGCCCCAACAAAAGTCAAGAATGCGCATTGCGCTCATTCTGGTTCTTTCGGCTTCTCAAAGCGCAGCACGAAGCGATCGGTTTTCCCGCGATGTTTGAACACGCCTTCTGTGCGTGGGTCTTCAGGGTGACGCAGCACATCCCCTTCTTTGGCCAGGACAAAACCCGCTGCCGTCACCTCTTTGACCGCTACCGCTTTATCAATGCGGTGCAAACTTGCGGTGAACTCACTGCCGCTGCCCTCCTTAGCGTAGTGGTCCACGATGCCGTACACCCCGCCAGGTTTGAGGGCGTTGAAGATCGCTGTGTTCATCGCCGCACGGTTGTCATTCGTCAGCACCAAGTCATGGTAGTTGAGGTGGATGAGCACGAAGTCGAGGGAGCCGTCGGTCGGCAGTGCAAGTTTATCAACTTCACCATCGATGTGCTTCACGTTAATGAACATCGGGTTCTTGAGACGCACGTCCAACGCGTCTTTGATAAACCTTTTCATGAAAGCGTTGTTGGCAGCGTAGACGACCCCATTCACGCCGACGACCTGTGAGAGAATCGCGGTGTAATAGCCCCCGCCGGCCAAAATATCAGCGACCTTATCCCCGGACTGGACGCCGAAAAACTTGAGGACTTCTTCAGGCTTGCGCCCGGCGTCGAGCGCCCGCTCGTCCGCGGGCCGCTCCGGGTTGGCGAGGA
>QHZQ01000395.1 GCA_003224725.1 Acidobacteriota bacterium
CCTCCAGCTTCGGGTTCGGAGTTAAGATTAACGGCCAGGAGACGACAGTTTACGACAAGATGGTGTTCATGGAGGCGGTCGATCCGGGCAGCACCGCAGAGATCGCCCTGTCCAATTTCTATAGCACCGAGCCGGGCCGCCCGCTACCCAAGGACGGCAAGGTGACCGTGGAAGTCACCCTAAAGCAGGCGCAGTGGGTGGAGATTAAGAAAGAGGACAACACGCAGGTATGGACACCTCTCGGCGAAGTGAAGGGCCTACCCTTCTCCAAGAGTGTCAATAAGCCGCTCAAGGTTGCTGGTTGACCGCCAGCGTTCTCGTCAGCCTGGGCCGGCTCGATCCACTGGCGGTGTTCGTGTCCGCGATGCTTTGAGGCTCCACGGGAGATCAATTCTTCTTTTACGCCCTGCGCGGCCGCCTTCATCCCTGGCTTACACGTTCCCCGCGACTGGCCCAATGGCAGGAGCAGGTGGTGGCAAGAGTGCGGCGCCATGAAACTCGAGGATAGAGGATCGCACGATCGAAGACTGCTGTTAATCCTCGATTCTCTAACCTCAATCCTCAGTTTCTTCATTCTCGGCGGCTCCGCGTCTCTGCGCGAGAATGGTCATGGCTCTCGGTTGCATATGAGATCTCTCGCTCCTTTTAGTAACACATTCTGGCGTAATAACGATCGTGAAATGGCCGTGAAAGTTGACAGCGGGAGAATGCTCTGCTAATTTAACGGGGTTGATAGGAGGATTCTTCAACATTTGAAACAGCTCTCGTTTTTTCTGATACTCTATTTTCTGGTGCTGCCAGTCTCCCTCGATGTTCACGCGGGGACTACTCCAGGCGGCTTTCCTTCCTTTCCTCAACAGAATAAGTCCTGGGCCAACAATCACACATCGCTTCTGTCGGATTTTGATGGCGACAGCCAATCTGACCTGGCTATTGGCAAATCCGAAGGTGATGTCTATAGGGTAGAAATTCAGCTCAGCACTCTGCAGAAAAGGGTTTCACTCAATTTTGGGAGCCGCGAGGCTGGCATTCGACTGGTGGCGTGTGACGTTGACCGAGATAACGATCAGGACCTGATTCTCGTCAGTTCTTTCTCCCTTTACCCGCTTGCCATCTGGCTGAATGACGGCAAGGGTCATTTCGAAGAGGGCAACCGCTGGCTGTGGTTAAACCTCATCACCAGTGATGATCCTTTGGGTGTCGATTTCCGAAACTCGCCAGCCGAGCTGGCTTTTATTACCCCGGATAACCGTTTGCCGTTTGACAACACTGCTGGCTTTCAGGCACGAATCCTGGAACCGCAAGCTTTGTTGTTCCGCGAATCTCATTGGCTTGTTTCCTCCGTCTTTCCTCTTCATCTCACGGCCCGCAGTCCACCCTCTTAAACCCTGCCGTGTGAGTCCTTACATTTACCCCAAAGTGTGCGGAACCCATTCGTTTGCCTCTGCCTAGAGTGGAGTACTCCCCGGAAGTTCGAGCTTCTTTGCCACCTAGCGAGAGTAGCGAGCAACCTCAGACCGCCAAGAAGTGCGGCTCCGTTGGCAACTGACCCCTCACCCGTCCTTCGGCCACCCTCTCCCCACGGGAGAGGGGCTGGAGGTGAGGGGCAGCCTGGCCTTGACACAAATTTGACCCAACTGTGAACTTTGTCGCCACCAAGTAACTCTAGAGCGCAAATACGAATACGAGGAAGGCCCGCCCGACGCTTGCGATCCTGGGTCGAATGCACGCCAGTCCAATTTCTTCACAGCTTCCCTGTCCCTGGGGTGTCCGGACGGCGGATCGGGTGATAGGGCAGTGGCCAAGGCGACTCATTGACCAGCGAGACAGAGGTTCCAGGCCTGCTAGTGCGTTTCATGTAAAAAGCAAACATTGCAAGAAAGTCATCAAGGAAAGGCAGTCAACCAATGAGAATCTTCTGGCTCCTAGGTTTGATCTGGTGCTTGGGAGTTAACCTCAAAGCACAGGGTCATCCTCCAGAACAAATAACGATTGACCAGGCTGTCAACGAAGCGCTCGAAAAAAATCTAGGATTGCTGGCCGAACGTTACAACGTGTCTATCGCCGAAGCGCGGACCATCACCGCGCGTTTAAGGCCCAATCCAGTACTTAGTTTGGGAGCAGATTATCAGGACTGGTTGGGAGCCGGGTTCCTCCCGAACATCAATTTGGGGCCCTCTGAGGTGAATTTCCGCACTGACTTTGTCCTAGAACGCGGAGGCAAACGTCAAAGCCGAATGGCGGTAGCGGAAGCCTCTCGATCCGTGGCTCAACTGCAGCTCTTGAACTCTACCCGCACGCTGGTGTTGGAGGTGCAAGAGGCTTGCGTTGAGGGATTGCAGGCTAAAGCTAACCTGGCCCTGGCTGAGGAGAACTTGAAGGCATTCAACGAAATTGTCGAGGTCAATACGGCTCGTGTGAACGCGGGCGATTTGGCACAGGTGGAGCTGGTTCGTTCCCGCGTAGCAGCTCTTCAATATCAAAATGCAGTACTTCAGAGCGAATTGCGATTGCGAGTCGCTCGCAATCGGCTCCAATCTCTGTTAGGTCGCAGTACCTTCAGTGGGAATTTCGACGTAGTGGGAGAACTGCGGCGCGACGGCCAACCGGTCAGCTTGGAAGATCTTCGGCGGCAAGCCTTTGAGCTGCGTCCAGATCTTCAGGCACTGATTCGTGACCAGGCCCGTTCCTTGGCCGACCTGCGATTGCAGATCGCCCAGGGAAAGATCGATTTCACGGTGGGCGCCCAGCTCCATCGGCAGTACGGAAGTGCCTTATCTTTTCCGGGCAATTCCGTCGGTTTCTTCTTCAGTGCCCCACTACCTGTTTTCAATCGGAACCAGGGCGAAATTGAACGTGTCAGGCAAGAGCAGCGACAGATAGAAACCAGGATCAAGGCCTTGCAGACTGATATCCGAAACGAAGTCGAGAATGCCCACCTGCAATATATGACCGCCAGCAACCTGCTCCGAAGGATTGAAAAAGACATGCTCCAGCAGGCACGAGATGTCCGCCAAACGACAGAATATTCCTACCGGCGGGGCGAGGCCAGCTTCGTGGAGCTTCTCGACGCTCAGCGCGCCTTCAATGACACCATGCAAAGTTACAACGAAGCGCGTGCCGAGTATGCACGCAGCTTGTATCTCATCGATTCAATCTCAGGAAAGGCGGTGAACCCATGAAAAAGGTATGGTGGCTTCTATTGGGGATGTCGGTTTTGACAGGTTGCGCAGCCAGGGATCAGGACAGGGGAGCTCCCGCAATTTCTGCGGCAGAGGCGCCCACGCCATCCGGATTGGTCGTCATCCCGCCCGATTCTCCCAAGTTAGAACAGGTCCGAGTTGAACCGGTACGAGTGGCCGAAATCCCTACCGACGAAGTCATTTCCCCCGGCAAGATTGAAACCAATCCAAATCGGCTTTCGCGTGTAGTTCTCCCGGTCTCTGGTCGCATTGTCAGCGTCAAGGTAAAGTTGGGCGATGCCGTGACCTCTGGTCAGCCGCTTCTCGAGATAGAAAGCCCAGACGCGGATGGGGCGATGTCTACCTACCTGCAGTCTGAAGCTTCAGTAACCCAAGCCAAGGCTTCACTGGTAAAAGCCCAGGCCGATTTCGACCGTGCCAGCGACCTCTATGAGCATAACGCCATCGCCAAGAAAGAAGTGCTCAGTGCCGACAACAGCCTGGCGCAATCCAAGGCGGCCCTCGAACAGGCCAACGCTTCACGCGAGCAGGCGCTGCGTCGCCTCGAAATCCTGGGCTTGAAGCCTGGAAGTTTTGGACAGAAGGTGGTAGTGCGCGCTCCCATTGCAGGGAAAGTGCTGGAGATGAGCGTTGCACCGGGCGAATATCGGAACGATACGAATGCCCCCCTGATAACTATCGCAGATCTGAGCACGGTCTGGGTCGCTTCTGACGTACCCGAAAGTTACATTCGATTTATTCAGGTTGGCGAGCGGGTGGATACCACTCTGCTGGCTTACCCTGGCGAAACGTTCTTCGGCCGGGTCACGCGCAT
>QHZQ01000396.1 GCA_003224725.1 Acidobacteriota bacterium
CGCTAACGTTTATGAGTCTTCCCACAAGTCCGGGTGACTTGGAGATATCTTCATATATCGGGTTGACGTTGTAGAATTTCCCCGAGGATTCCAGATTCGAGATGAACTCAATGTAATCGTGACTGCTCCGACCATTAGCAATGATTTCGATGCCGATTTCATTACCCGTGATTTGCGGTCGAATCGAGATGATTTGCAGGTTGGAAGGAATCAATGTTTCCAGATCATTGAGCAACCGAGTCCAGGAAAAAGTCCTCTGCTGGATGAGCCGATTGATGTAATCGACCAGATCTAAAAATTCCCCCGTCTCCGGCTTTTGCAGACGAGCCATAATTTCTTGTTGGTCCTTCTCCAGCTTTTCAATCTGTACCTGGCTTTGTGTCAGCAAGCGTTTGACTTGTCCACGGTTGGAATGAACACTCTTATAGCGATAAATATTCCAATAGGAAACACAACTCAGAAGGGTGAGCAACGAAGCCGTAATCAGAAAAAACTTTCGGTTATTAACAAAGGGCCTTGAAGACAGATTGATATTAATTTTGATCATCTCAAGATCTTCCCAAGGCCAGACCCAGTGTAGGAGCCAAGACGTTCTTGACATTGGCTAAAGACCCAGACTGTCGCCACTGGAAGAGACGTAACGGATCCAAACTTAAAACTGGAGTCTTGGCTTTTTCTGAAATTGAGGAGAGCAAACCTGGGTCGAGAGGGCGAAAGGGAGAGATATAGATTTTTTCAATTCCTCTTGCGCCCAGCTTATCCTGGTAATACATCAAGCAGGGATGAATTTCGTTGTAGATTTCTGTAAAGCCACTTTTTGTGGTTGCCGCTGAGTCTTCCGCCGGCGTGGAATCCTCATCACTTTCGTAATCTACATGTCGAAAGAAAACCATGGCACCCTGCTGTACGATTAGGGATGACACGTCTGACGGTCTCACTTGCAAAAACAACACAGATTTTTGGAGAACGTCGACGTCCAAACGGGCTAACAATTCGAATGCCGCAAAGGAAGCTAAGGTGATGTAGCCAACCTGAATTCCGAGCGAGTCAAAGAATCCTTCCAACTGGACCAAAACCTCTTTGTAAATGTTAGCTGTAACAATCACATACTTCCCCTCAGTCTTCTGCTCCAGATAGGAGAGTTGTGAGTCATCCACATTAAATGGAACGGTTTTCTTTAACCTCCATTTCAATAGCTGGATCCTTTCGTTTTCGTTACCGGGTAAGGAATCGAAGTGGTGAATGGTCACTTTGGCGCAAGTGTCTGGGATGGCCAGTGAAATTTTGCTTGTCTTGATTTCGGCTTTGGCGAATGTTGATTTAAGGGCATTCATCAAATCCGATGCGGAGGTAATTATCGGCCGGGTCAGCGAAGGATTCACCAAGCCATGGGGAATGGACTCCACAGCGAACCGATCGATCTCAGGGGGGGTCTTACTATTGAGTCGAACGACCGAGATGAATTGACGGTTGATTTCGCAGGCAACCGCGGGCAGTGTGGGCTGAAAGAAATTTTGAAGTTTTTGCTTTATCCGAGACACAGTCATAGAAACTTGTTTTATTTGTTACTTGGAAAGTGGGCTTAGCCACTCCCATTGGCTTTGGTGGAGGAAAGAGGCTGATAGGTGACATGAGAAGCGTGAGAAATACTTCGACATCTTACCAATCACGCGTGAGTTTCATAGTTTCATCCTTCAATAAAAGTCACTTTATTAATTTCCTTCAACGTTGTCACACCCGAAAAAACTTTCTGTAGAGCCGATTCTCTTAAGAACGTCATCCCCTCTTCGTGCGCCAGCCTCTTAATTTCTGAGGCTGGCTTTCGCTCCAAGATCATTTCGCGAATGCGATCAGAAAGGTCCAAGAGTTCGTGAATAGCCGTCCGACCGCGATAACCGGTTCCAGCACAGTCCAGACAACCAGTGCCTTCATAAAACGTGAAATCCGCGTAGACCTTAGGATCCAGACCGGACTCCTCTAAAACCTGGCGAGCTGCCTTTACCGGTCGCTTGCACTGTTCGCAGATGATTCGAACCAGACGCTGGGCCAGAATACAGTTCAATGCGGACACGAAATTGTAAGGCTCGACACCCATATTAAGAAATCGGCCCAGGACATCGACCACGTTATTGGCGTGGACCGTGGTGAAGACCAAATGTCCGGTCAAAGCTGACTGGATGGCAATCTGGGCTGTCTCCGGATCCCGAATTTCCCCCACCATCACTTTGTCCGGATCATGGCGTAGAATCGACCTGAGCCCTCTGGCGAAGGTCAATCCCTTTTTCTCGTTGACAGGGATTTGAGTAATTCCCTTAATTTGATATTCAACCGGGTCTTCAATCGTAATAATTTTGTCTTCGTCACTTTTGATTTCCGAGATAGCAGCGTAGAGTGTGGTAGTCTTCCCGCTTCCGGTCGGGCCGGTAACCAGGACCATTCCATAAGGTTCATGAATATAGCGTCGAAACTTCTTAAGATCGGTGTCAGAGAAGCCCACCACGTCCAGACTCAATTGACTAAATTTTTCACTCATGGCTTCCTTATCCAACACCCGGAGAACTGCGTCCTCACCGTGAATAGAGGGCATAATCGACACCCGAAAATCAATCAGCCGGGATTTGTAACGCACCCGGAATCGGCCGTCCTGCGGAACTCTGCGCTCGGAGATGTCCAATTCCGACATCACCTTGATGCGGGAGATAATTGTGGAATGGTGCTCTTTGGCAATAGGCTGCATGGCCTGCTGGAGGACACCATCGATTCTATATTTAATGATGACGTCGTTATCTCCAGTCTCAATATGGATATCGCTGGCTCTACGCTCCAGGGCATTGAAAATGGTCGAATCCACCAAACGAATGATAGGGCTCTCGGTCTCACTGGTGAGTCGCTCTATGGAAATAGTCTCTTCCCCCGATTCGTCTTCTTTAATGAGGTCTAGAGTAAAACCTTCAGTAGCCTCTTCTAAGACTCTTTGGGAAGATTCACTTTTCTTCAAAATGTCGCCAATCTGGGATGGCGTGGCAACCTTCACAACTAACTTCCGACCCAACAAGACACCCAGTTCATCCGTCAGCAGCAACTCACTGGGATCCGAGATAGCAATCAGCAATGAACCGTTCATGTGCTTGAGTGGAACGAAGTTGTAGCGAAACATCAGGTCAGCCGGGATGGTTCGAAACAATTCTGGATCGATGGGAAAATTCTTGAGATCCACAAAGTCGCAGCGATAGCGTTCTGCCAAACGGCGGGCCTCCTTTTCTTCATCCTGGAGGTTGGTTTTTTTGTCCAATTTGGGTTGTAATTTCGTTTCCACTGGCGGCGTTATTTTTTGATTCATGACATCCTCAATCAATATTCAAACCCGCATCGTCGTACTCAGATTAAAAATGGGCAGGTAAAGTGCAATGAGCACAAAAGCCACAATCACAGCTAGAATTACTAAAAGGATGGGCTCGATGTAGGTCATTAACTGACTAAGCCTCGTATTCACCTCTTCATCGTAAAAGTCGGCCACATGCCTTAGCATTTCGCTCAGCGCCCCGGTGGACTCTCCGACCTGCACCATCTCAATAGCCAGCTCGGGAACCACTGGACTGGATTCAAGACTTCGAGAAAGCGATTGACCCTCCCGTACCGAAACAATCGCTGATTTGACAGCCTGTGTGATCACTCGATTGCCTGAAGAGTCGGCGACAATTTCCAGAGAATTCACCATGGGAATGCCTCCCGACAACAAAGTTGAGAGGGTACGGCACAATTGGGAAAAGGAAAACTTATTCCAGACTTCTCCTACGAATGGTAGTTTCAATTTTAAACCATCCAGATACATGCCACCTTGAGGGCTTTTGGCCCAAATACTCACTCCTACAATCATGCCGAGGACTATGAGAGAGCCGGTCAAAAGCTGGCTCCGCAG
>QHZQ01000397.1 GCA_003224725.1 Acidobacteriota bacterium
GAAACACATCCAGGAACTTTACGAGTACAACGGATGGGCCAATGCCAGGATTCTCGATGCTGCCACCAGACTAACCGCGGACGAGTTCATCAAAGATCTTGGGAGCAGCTACCGCTCCATCCGAGACACCCTCGCGCATATAATGTCGGCCGAGTGGATCTGGCTTATGCGCTGGAAAGGAGTTTCACCGAAAGAGATGCTGGCGTCGTCGGATTTCCCATCGATCCTTCTGCTCAGAAAGCGATGGGCTGAGGTGGAGCAAGAACAAGCGGAATTCATTTTAAGGGTTACACAAGAGCTTCTGGAAGCAATGATCAGCTACACCAACACCAGGGGCGAACGTTGGACTTATCCTCTGGGACAGATGATGCAGCACGTGGTCAATCATTCCACGTACCACCGTGGCCAAGTGATAACGATGCTCCGGCAGTTGGGGGCCGCGCCTGTGGCCACGGATTTCCTCCTCTTCCAGGATGCGAGATCTGGACTGGCGGTATAGCGCATTCACCGTAGGATCGGGAGCAACTGAAGGCGGTTTTGGTAGCCACGGCGAGCGTCTTTCTCCGCGACCACCGTCGCTCGCCGTGGGCTTTTCCGCGCTGGTGGACAAACCCACGACGAATTGGAAAACAAATTCGTCGTGGCCACCAAAGCTATTTCTTCGCCCCCAGTAACTAACCCATTACAATTCCTGTCCGTTTTTCCTTGCAAAGCCTTGCCGTCTTGACGTAAACAGAAGGAAGCATCTTCCGGAAAACGTCTCGTTCTCTTGAGAAATGATTTAAACACACATGGAATCTGGGATCTTTACTAAAAGGAGTGTGAACCATGGCCTCAATAACACGTCGTAAGTTCGTCAAGCAGGTAGGAGCAGGAACAGCCGGAGCGGTGGCTGCCGCCCCGTTTCTCAAAGCGGGTGCGGCCAAAGCCAGTGCCAATGACACCGTTAACGTGGCAGTCATGGGGATTCGCTCGCGTGGCAGCGACCATGCGGCTAGTTTCGCCAAACTGCCAAATGTTAACGTAGCCGCCCTATGCGATGTGGATGAGCGGTTGTTCCCTAAGGCCATTGCCAATGTTGAAGAGATTGCGGGTAAGCGTCCCAAGACCGAAACCGACATTCGTAGAGTTCTGGACAATAAGGAGATCGACGCCATCTCGATTGCAGCTCCCAATCACTGGCACGCTCTCGCAACGATATGGGCCTGCCAGGCAGGCAAAGATGTTTACGTGGAGAAACCTGTTTCTCATAACATCTCGGAAGGTCGCAAGATGGTAGAAGCCGCCAGAAAATACGATCGCATTGTCCAGGTTGGCACTCAAAGCCGTAGTCTGCCCATTATTCAGTCGGCCATGGATTTTCTCCATGCCGGCAAGCTGGGAAAGCTTTACATGGTCAAGTGTATAGTTTTTCGGCCCCGCGAAAGCCTGGGGAACAAAACCAACAGCCCGGTGCCGGCAGGAGTCCACTATGACCTGTGGCGAGGGCCTGCCCCGTGGCGTCCCTTCAATGAAAATCGCTTCCACTACAACTGGCACTGGTTCTGGGACACGGGCAATGGTGAAACTGGGAATAATGGTCCTCATTATACGGACATGGCGCGCTGGGCTTTGCAGAAATACGAACATCCCCGAAAAATCCAAAGCATGGGGGGATACGATATCTTCAACTCAGATCAAGAAACTCCCAATACCCAGGCCTCCATGATGGAATATGCCGATGGAACCAGGGTCCAGATTGAAGTGCGTGGGCTCTACACTAATGGCGAGGATGGAATGACCATGGGGATGCTGATCTTTGGTTCAGAGGGTTGGATGCACCTGGGTTCTGAAAGTTGGGCCACCTACTTTGGGCGTAAGAATGAGCCCGGCGAACACCGATCGGAGAAAGAAGAAAAGGCCCAAGCCAAAGCCTCGGGTAAAGGGGACAACGAGGACACGCTCCACTTCGCGAATTTCGTTAATTGCGTGCGCTCACGAAAACGCGAAGACTTAACCGCCGGCATCCTGGAGGGACATCTTTCCACGGCCATGTGCCACTTGTCTAATATCGCTTATCGAACCGGTCGCCAGGTGATCTTCGACCCGGCCAATGAAAATTTCTCAGGTGACGCCGAAGCCAATAGCTATTTGACCCGGGAATACCGATATCCGTTCGTGGTGCCGGAAAGGGTGTAGAGCCGGTCGAATTTTCCCTCTCCTTCCACAGAATGCGGCCAAGTGGCAAAAGCCTGCACAGGTAGCGACAGGCATCCTTGCCTGTCGACCGTTGGCGCTGGAGTTTGAACATTTGCCTTGAAGTTCCACCACACCTCTCGCACAATGGCGGCTTTGGGCTACCTTCAAACCGCCAATGAAGAATGATCCCACACAAAACTCGGACCCCCACATGCCGAAGGGCCGCGACCTTTCGCCCTCCCCGGCATCAACCGATTTCCGTCGTCGTTTGGGCATGGCGGCATTGCGTTGGGTAATTCTGTTGGTCGTGGTTTTCGGAGTTGGTCGGCGCATTTGGCTGGAAAAGGAAAAAATAAGCTTTCACGATTTAGGTCTGGATTGGGGCTGGTTGTTGGTCAGCGGGGCTT
The DNA here is from genome assembly GCA_003224725.1 of Acidobacteriota bacterium. Classification (GTDB taxonomy): domain Bacteria; phylum Acidobacteriota; class Terriglobia; order Versatilivoradales; family Versatilivoraceae; genus QHZQ01. The sequence goes on from QHZQ01000397.1 coordinate 2,586, forward strand.
GCTATCTTGTAGGCCTGACCGCCTCTGCGGCCTTCTGGTGGTTGGCCATGCGAGATCGAGGGGAATGGCCGGGATGGTCCCGCACCCTGGCGGCTTACTACGCGGGTCACCTGGGTAAATATGTCCCTGGTAAGATGCTGGCGGTCGTGATCCGCACGACGATGGTCAGCCGTTCAGGCGTAGGAATCGCCACAGGCGCGATCACCTGTGTGCATGAGGCACTACTGACGATGGCGACCGGCTCTCTAGTTGCTGTTGCTTCTTTGCTGGTGATTTCGATACCTCACCACAAATACTGGCTGATGGCTTCTGCCGTGTTGGCGGCCGGATTTGGGCTGCTGGCATTGCCTCCCATTGTTTCACGACTGGGACGGCTGGCAGTCAAGCCGTTTCCCAATGCGGTCTTGGATGACAAGCACTCCTGTCGCTGGCGCAGCTTGGGAGTAGGGGCCGTCATGGTTACAGGCGGTTGGCTGCTGATGGGGCTGAGCCTGGCTGCGGTATTGGGAGCGATGCACAAGCTGGTCAAGCTCATCAGCCAGTTGGGTCTGTGGAAAGCCTATGGCCTGGTGGCGGGCCTGGTGGCACTGGCGTCGGTGGGTGGTTTTGTCAGTTTGACTCCCGGCGGGTTGGGAACGCGGGAGTGGATTCTCGTCGAGACGCTTGGCCCCGTGGCGGGAACGGGTCACAGTGTTGTCGCTGTGGTGCTGCTGAGAATCGTCTGGATTGTGGCCGAAGTGGTTGCGGCTGGTACGTTCTGGATTGTAGACAGGCAATGGAGTCGAGACAAAGCTTACCCAAGCTAATCAGTATCATTGTTCCCGTCCTTGATGAGGCGGAAAGTCTCGGGCAACTGGCTGAGGAGTTGCGGGCGGTCGCCGAAACGCACCGTTTGCCGATCGAAGTGATTTTCGTGGACGACGGCAGCCGGGATGACTCCTGGGAAAAGATCCTCCGATTGACGGCCGAAGACGTGCGGGTGAACGGCATTCGTTTTCGTCGCAACTTTGGTAAGGCCGCGGCTCTTGCAGCCGGCTTCGACGCTGCAAGCGGAGAAATCGTCATTCAGATGGACGCAGACTTGCAAGATGACCCCGCAGAAGTCCCCGCCTTGCTCACAAAGCTGGCAGCAGGCTTCGACGTCGTCAATGGTTGGAAGCGCAAACGGTATGATCGATGGCAAAGGGTCTGGTCAAGCCGGCTGTTCAATTGGGTAGTCAGCTATCTGACGGGTTTGAAGCTACACGACCATAACTGCGGCATTAAATGTTTTCGCGCCGAGGTGGTCAAGCAAATAAACTTGTACGGTGAGCTGCATCGTTTTATCCCTGTGATTGCGCATGCCCGAGGTTACCGCGTGACAGAAATGGAAGTGCGACATCGCCCTAGACGTTATGGCCATTCCAAATACGGGATTCACCGTTACATGAAAGGTTTCCTGGACGTGATGACGGTCACCTTTCTGACTGGTTTTGGGCAACGACCGCTACACCTCCTGGGCGGAATTGGACTGGCCGCCTTTTTCTTGGGAGCGCTTGGGTTAAGCTACCTGTCGATTTGCTGGCTGATGGCGCGCTTTGGTGTTGAAGGCTATGGACCCATCGGCCAGCGGCCCCTCTTGACCTACTCACTGGGCGCAGTGGTGCTTGGTTTTCAAATGATCGCCATTGGTTTCCTGGCCGAGCTGATGATCGCGCTGAACATCCGGAACGAACACAGTTATAGCATTGCAGAACTTACCAGGCCCGGCGGGAGAGAGAAAGAGAGAAAGGGGATGGATCGATCCAATGAAACCGAATGTGCCGGATGAAGTGAATATTACCTGGCCTAAGCTGGACTCTCTGATCATCTCAGTGACCGCCGGAGTGGTGTTGGGCTTGATTCTACTGGCCCGGGGCAACACGTTGCCGATGCATAGTCCAAACGATTTGTCGCGCTGGGCCACCGTTTATAGTTTGGCTGAACGGGGCGGCTACCAGATTGATGAAACTCCCTGGCCTCCTTCCATTGATCGGGTTCAGTTAAATGGCCACTACTACTCCTCTAAGCCGCCCTTACTACCCACTCTGCTGGCAGGGGAATATCTGGCGCTAAAGAAGCTGAGTTCCGGGAAGCTCAATTTTCGTGATACGCTTGAAGCTGTCATCCGCACCATCGTCGCCACGGTCAACCTGATACCCCTGGTGATTTTTCTGATGTTGTATTCACGTCTGCTGAATCGCCTGACGCCTGAGCCGTGGGTTCGCGGCTACGCCATGGTGGCCGCGGCCCTCGGCACCTATCTGACTGGATTCAGTGTCACGCTTAACAATCACACGATTGCAGCCTTCAGTTCTTTTTTTGCCGTGTACCCGGCATTTTTGATTTGGTCTGAGCAGCAGCGAAAGTGGTGGCTCTTCGCGCTGGTGGGGTTTTTTGCCGCCTTTACGGCGGTGAATGAGTTTCCCGCTGTTTCATTCTTAACCGGGCTGGCGGCCGGCCTGGTGTGGAGAGAGCCTCGCCGAACGCTTAGGTTCCTTCTGCCATTTGCGCTACTGCCCGTCGCGGCCCATTTCTGGACGAACTATCGGGTCACGGGCAACCTGAAGCCCAATTACGCCAACAAGGCAGCCTACGATTTTCCCGGCTCTTACTGGAAGATAGACCCAGCCAGCGGCCGGCTCGTAGGCAGCCGGACCGACCCGGCAACGGGCCAGACTGTCATTCATGTTTCCGACGGGATCGACAATCAATTCGAGCCATGGTACCTGTATCTGTTCAACATGCTAGTTGGACACCACGGTATCTTCTCGCTCTCACCCATCTTCATTTTCACCCTGATCGGGATTACCCGCGTGGTCGGGCAGCCTGAAAATCCACTTAGAGCTTACGGATTGCTGGTGATCCTGCTGACCACAGTGCTCCTGGTTTTCTACACATTTTTTGCAGGGCAGCGCAACTATGGGGGAATGACTAACGG
>QHZQ01000398.1 GCA_003224725.1 Acidobacteriota bacterium
ATCTGCAACGCAATCCTGATCTACTGGTGTCCTCTGCCGAACAGGACATGTCAGACCATGGCAACGCCGCTAGAGTCTTCCCGATTACCAAGCGGCCGGAATATCAACTCCTGAGCGGGATCGGCACGCTGACCTCAGCCTGCAGTCTCACCATCTATCAGGGCGGAGCCTTTTCGTCCGACTATAACCATGTCGCCTTCGTGGCCGAGCCGGCACAGAACCTGGTTCACTGTGACGTACTGTCCGATGCCGGCTCAACCTTCGTCGCCAGTCGTCTTCGCGAGGGAGTCGAGTTTCTGGCTTCCACCGATAGCTGGTTTCGGCCTGTGTATTTTTATATTGGTCCCGACGGCGCGCTCTACCTGATCGACTATTACCGCCAGCTCATTGAACACCCCGAATGGACTTCGAGTCATCACCATCACGATTCCAAGGACCTCTACCGGGGAAGCGATAGCCACTCGAGATGCCAAAAGATATCCGTCTCGGCCAGTCTCCTGATGCCGAACTGGTACATCAACTCTCCAATACCAATATCTGGTGGCGACGGACTGCTCAGCGCTTGCTGGTTGACCGCCAGAGTCACCCGGCCTTAGGACTTCTGACCCGCCTCGTTAACGAAGGCCGGTCTCCCCTCGGCCGCCTCCATGCCTTGTGGACGCTGGAAGGACTCGGCAGACTCGATACGGCTCTGGTGCTGAAAGCTCTGGATGACCCCGAGCCCGGCGTCCGCGAAAACGCCATCCGTTTGGCTGAACCACGGCTGTCGAGTTCTCCTGCGGTGATCGAAAAACTTCTCAACATGGTCACGGATTCCAATCCTAAAGTGCGGTTCCAGCTACTTTGTACCTTGGGCTTCGTTGACTCGGCATCGTCACGGGCCGTTCAGGGAAAGCTGCTTCTGGAAAACATCGAGGACGTCTGGATGCAAGTGGCGGCGCTGAGTGCTTCTTCTGATCGTGCTCCTCAGTGGTTTGAAATGGCTGTCTCGCCAAAGCTGAAACTCTCAGCCGGAGAGTCACCGGGCCGGCGCTCTTTCTTTCGTCAGGTGTGTTCGGTCATAGGCAGCCGACAAAAGTCTGGTGAAATCCAGCGAGTCTTAAAAGCAGTGGAGAGGAATCGGCAATCCGGGTCCGAGTGGTGGTGTGCGGCCAGTCTGGAAGGCCTGGCCAGCCGCGCGGGCGGCAAAGGCGGGAATCCGGCTGCATTAAAGGCCAGCCAGGACTTGCTGCTCAAGCTATTTGAGCATCCGGCGGCTGGCGTGAGACATGCCTCTTTGCAGCTTTTGAAGGAGGCAGGACTCGCAACAGGCGCAGCGGCAGAGCGGGCTCTAAGGCGGGCCTCGGCCACTGCGAGTGACAGTGACGCTGATCCACTGGCTCGGGCCGATGCCATTGATCTGTTGTCGCTGGCTGGACCAGGGGAGCGCGCGGCATTATTCAAAGAGCTCATAGATCCGCAACAGCCAGAGAGGGTTCAAGCTGCAGCCGTAAGGGGGCTGGGCCAGGTCAAAGGGGACGAGGTAGCCAGGTTCCTGCTCTCCAAGTGGAGAACGATGACACCGGCAGTCCGAAGCGAGGCTGGCTATGCGCTGGAGTCGGATCCTTCGCGCGCCCTCTTGGTGCTGAATGCCATCAAAAATGAAGAAGTTCAAGCCTGGACCCTCGATTTTTCTCAGAAGAGAGCTCTGCTCATGAACGAGGATCCCGAAATCCGTAACCGAGCTCACGCACTCCTGGAAGATCAGCCTGGCGAGCGGGAGAAGGTCGTCAAGCGCTACCAGGCCGCTCTGGACAGTAATGGCGACGCAGCCCGAGGCGAGCAGATTTTTAAGCGGGTCTGTTCCAAGTGTCACAAGAAAAACGGAGTGGGTGCAGAAGTTGGGCCAGACCTGGGAACGGTGCAGAATCGCCCGGCGGCGTTATTGTTGGAGGATATCCTCATGCCCAGTAAATCCATTGCCCAGAAGTACGAAGCCTATGTGGTAGAAACTTTCCGCGGCGGTATCAACGAAGGCGTGCTGGGGTCCCAAACGCCAACGACCATCACCCTGCGCAAGGAAGAAGGCAAAGAAATGATCATTCCCAGAAAAGAGATCAAGCGGATGTACGTAGCCAACCTCTCCGCCATGCCCGCCGACGTGGAGAAACAGGTTGACACCCAGCAAATGGCCGACTTGTTAAAGTTCCTAACCACTCGGTGACCTTTGGTAGCCACGATCTCCGATATATTGGGGGTAGCCACAATCATTGCGCGGTCTGACGTGGTCATGAGATCTTCTCGCCAATCCAACAAAAGCCCACGGCCAGCGGAAGGCTGACCGTGGCTACCACGGCCTTGCCTTAATTCTCGTTTGGGTGCAGCTCCAATTCTCCAGGAACTCGGCCAATCGTTCCATGGCCGGCTCAAGCACACTGCGATCGGCCGCATAGCAGATGCGCACAGAGCCTTCGCCGCCTGCTCCGAAAGCCACTCCTGGAGCCAGGCCGACGCGTTTCTCCAGGAGCAATGAGTGGCAGAAACCAAAGGAATCAGTCAATCCCTCTATCCTGGGGAAGAGGTAGAAAGCGCCCTCAGGTTTCGGAAGAGTGAGCCTCTTCATAGAGGAAAGCGCTCTAATACAAAAGCCACGCTGATCTCGAAGTTTACCGATCATCTCCCGGATTTCGGGCTCTCCGTCGCGGAGCGCCGTCTCTCCGGCTTTCTGTGCCATGGCCGGTGCATGGGAGACAATAAATTCATTGAGCTCGGTGGCTTTTTGGGCAAGATCACTTCGAGCCACCAGCCAACCCAGCCGCCATCCCGTCATGCAGTAGGTTTTGGAGAACGACTGGACCACGATGACGGCATCGTCTCGAGTGCACAGCCTCAAGAGGGATGGCGCCACATTGCCCTCGTAGTAAATCCTTTCGTAAACCTCATCGGCCAGCAGCCAGAGCCGGTGCCGACGACAGAACTCGAGGAGCTTCCCCTGGTCCTGCAAAGAGGCTACCCATCCCAGGGGGTTCGATGGCGAGGTGTACACCAGCAGTTTGGTGCGGGAAGTGGTGACGCCTTCCAGTTGGTCGAAGTCGATCTCGTAGTTTTTGTCTTTCAGAAGCAGTGGGATCTCTCTGGGCAGCGCCGAAAACAGCCGAACGATACAAGCACCGTTAGGCCAGGCCGGAGTCAACACCAAGGCTTCGTCACCGGGGTTCAGGGTACAGCGGATACCCAGGTTCAGCGCCTGCACACCAGAAGCGGTGACGACAATCTCTTTTGTAGGATCCGGTCCGACCTGGTGAAGTTCCTGGTATTTGCGCGCAATAGCGCTTCGCAGGCTGGGAAGTCCGGCATTTTCCGTATAAAAGGTATATCCCTGTTCCAAAGCTTTGGCGGCTGCATCCTTGATGTATTGCGGGGTCGGTAGGTTAGACTCGCCGAAGTAGAGTTTCAGGACCCCATCCATGGAAAAAGCAATATCCGCCAGTTCGCGAATTCGGGATTTCGGAACTTCCACGACGCTGGAAGCGAGAGGAATGGTCCACATAAGATGCGGCTCCTTGGATGAAGAGCACCTGTTGCCTGCTCTAAGTTGAAGTAGGGACATTTTATAGGAAATTGCGGTCGCCGGGATGTGGAAAGTGAGTGCTCAGGTGTTGTCCCATGCTCCGTGACTTTATTCCGGCGGGCCGACGATCTCTTTAAGGGAGGTTCACTGACATCGCCACTCTTGGGAGGAATGGGAATAGGTAACTGGTTGCTGCTATCGGAACCACCCGGGTAAGGCACCTTCACGGATGGCCTGTTCTACCAGGGCGGCCTTTTCCTGATCGCGTTTCTGATTGAGCTCTTTGATCTGGACGTCGATATCGATGACTCGAGGCGGAACCCCCAAGCCTAGCGTTCCAGTGGATGTTGTAGGCTCACCTTCTTTGGCGGGGCGGCGATTGACTAATTGGAACCGTTCCTCTTGCAGGGGATCGATCTGTGCGTCGTAGCGTTTGTCAATAATCGAAAGCTGTTCCTGCCAGTATTTCTGGTCCTTTACCTTGGCGGGTTCTGACTTTCTGGCTTTATCATCGGCTTGCAGCGCCAACTGGGAATTTTCCCAGGAAACAGGCTTGCCACTTTTTCGTAACTCTTCTCTAAGGTCTTCCAGAGCCTGTTCTGCAGCAGCAATGTCACTCTTGTTTTTCTCAATCTGTTGCTTGGTTTGGGCAATGAGTGGCAGGTAGAGATGTTCCCGGTCGTAAACTTCAGACCTGCCCTGCGGATTGGCCTGCAAGAGATTCAGATTCAATTCGTTGAGCTTCACCTGCAAAATTTGACCTTGGTTTTTGGCCTCCTGCAATTTGGCTTTACACTCGATGAATCGCTTGCTCCAGGCACGCTCATCGCCTTCATTGGAACCGGGGACCTCAGCTTTTGAAGGGCTTGGTTTTGTATCTTCCGGCTCGTTGACTTCTCTCGCAGGTGTTGCTGAGGCCTCTGGCTGGGACCCATATTTGTTCAAATCTTCATTGGTAAACACCTTGCCCCGGGATTTCTGCTGCTCCCTTTTCTCGCGTTCTTTACGGGCGAGATCTGCCACGCTTTGGGCCGGGCAGGGGAGAGAGGATAACCACAAGGCATTAACGAGAGTCAGAATCATTAACCGAATCTTCATCGTAGACTCCTTCCTAGAAGGTCATTATAGCAAGAAAAATTTCCTTTGGCTCTCCTCCCGAGGCTTAGGAGGCCGAAAGCTGCTTCTTGGTGTAAAGCGGGGATAACGGATCGATTTGGCTTCACAGATGAATCAAACGGCTTACATGTAAAAGATTAGCTGAGTTAGGGCTAAAAGCGCCTAACCCACCTTACCGTGCTGCTTTGAAGCTCATCTTAATTTCATCCCTTGTCCTTAGGTCATGATCCTGAGAGAGACCGGGAATCTTGAGTTAACCTATACGTTATCGGCATCTTTGGAAATAGCTGCAATCCCTCAAGGGTGGCTGGAGGAGGTCAAGTTTCTTCGTTTGACAAAGGTACGCCTTCTGAAGCATTTTATAAGCTATGAAAACTGACAGCTCTAACTCGATGCGAACCATCACCATTGATGATGTCACGCTCTACCTGGCCCATCCGGATGAGTTGTCTATTCGATGGGTGGGGCAGGAAGAGTTGATGAGGCAACTGATGGCCGCCTGGATGATTGTGGATAGCAAAGATGTGCCCATGAGCCCGCGACTTTTGGGAAAACCCGGTGTGGGGAAGACTACGTTGGCCTATGCAGTGGCTAAACAGATGGGGCGGGAAGTATACATATTACAGGCTACCCTGGATACGCGGCCCGAAGACTTGCTTGTCACCCCGGTGATTGCATCCGGCGGAAAGCTTCGCTACGCGGCTTCTCCACTGGTGACAGCCATGGTTCGTGGCGGGATTGTGATTTTGGATGAAGGCAACCGCATGAGCGAAAAAAGTTGGGCTAGCCTCGCGCCGCTGCTGGATAATCGTCGCTATGTGGAATCGATCGTAGCTGGGATTAAGATTAAAGCTCATCCTGATTTTCGGTTGGTGGCCACCATGAATGACGATGCCTCCACCTTTGAGTTGCCCGAATACATTCACTCGCGCTTGCAGCCCCAAATTCTGATTGACTTCCCCGAACGAGAGGAAGAGCGTCAAATTCTCAAAGAGAACCTTCCCTTTGCCGAAGAGCAAATTCTTGACTATGTGACCGATTTCCTGCAGGCCGCTCATGAGGCCGATGAACGCTACACCGTGCGAGATGGGATCAATATTGCACGGTTTGGAATCAAACTGATGAGCTCGAAACCGGACGTGGACTGGAACCGGGCCTTAAAAACTGCCATCTTACAGACCTTGGGAGAGGAGGCGCTGCGGTATGCACGGCGCTGAAGATCCGGGTAGCCTGTGCCGTGGCCAGTTTCATTACTTTCCCGTGGTGCCAGGTAAGCTGGAATTCGCCGAAGAAGTGCGCAGGGCCATTCTGCTGGAAAGGCCTCAGGTGGTAGCTGTGGAACTGCCGTCTACCTTGGAAGCGCCCTATTTACGCGCGGTCGGTCGTCTGCCTGAACTTTCTGTTATTCTTTACGACGAGGCCAAGCAGGAACGCTCCATTTATATTCCCGTAGAGATCACCGATCCTTTTGTCGAAGCCATCCGTAGCGCCCAGGAGATCGGCGCAGAAATCTTCTTTGTAGACCCGGACCTAGGCGAGCGCCCCCGCCTGAAAGACTTCTATCCGGACACTTATTCCGTTCGGCGCCTTGGTTACACGAAATACGTTGAAACCTACCGCCTTTATCCGCAGCCGTCTTCCTTCGATCTCAACCGTCACGCTGCCGGAATTGCCTGGAAATTGCAAAGTGTTGATCCCTTGGCCAAGGTACTGGTGGTGATTTCGCTCAGTCTGCTGGATCCGATACTGGAAGCCATGCAACGGCCGCAAGCGGAACCACTGGCTCGGGCCCATCGGGAGGGAATCCAAGTCCTCAATCTGCACCCGGATTGTCTGGCAGAAGTCCTGATAGAATTCCCACTTTTGCAGTCC
>QHZQ01000390.1 GCA_003224725.1 Acidobacteriota bacterium
GCTCACTTTCTCCGACGTCTCAGCGCCGTCACCATCCCGAGGTTGCATGCTCAAGGAATCATGCGACATTCGTCGCCGCACTCGTCCCCAGGAGGGGCCGTTCTATTCGATTTCGCCCAAGCCAGGCATTACCGGATCCTCTTCGAACGCGCGAAACAGCTCGTAACGAGAGGCTTTCGCACACGACGTGACAATCCTTCGAAAAGACAGTCATACCAAGACATCATCAGTCCCTGTCACCTCAATCCTCAACCCCCTCTGCTCTTTCATGGTAGCTCACGCCTCCACCTCTCCATCAGCGCCAATCTTACTTACTGAAGCCCTATTTGAATAAGCCACGGCAACTACATCCGTTTCCAGTGTTTCGCCTCCCCGCAAATGACCCACTCTCCCGGTCTGCACAGCCTTCTGTAAGTCACGCGGATAGGCTGTGCAAGGCTCCAGTATCACGTGGTAGAGGCCCCGCCACCCGCCATACAGCATTAGCACCCAGACCGTAGTGAATAGTTCTTTTGAAAAACTAAGCCCGAATCCTACTTTGTTCCTTGTATCGGTTAAAGCACACCATCCATCCACGAGTTCGACACAAAAGTGAACTTCGGCTACCTTGGATTCTGGCGGAAGGACGGCCCGCACATCATGTTGCCTTCCGTCAGACTCTAAGGCAGTTGGCCAGATATATTCACGAACTTTCCCCGCGAAGCGGTCAGGGAACATTGGTCCCAGGTCCGCAAGGATAACCTTCTTGGCCGCTACGTCAATCCGATGGTCGCGACCAACTGCCAAGGACGGATGGAGCTTCCATAGAAAAAACAACTCGCGGTCACTAAGGTTAGTCAATCTGTGATGAAAACGTAGCATAGGCTCGTCACGCCGTAACGTTATACTCTTCTCCATCAGAGTCTGTGTAACGCTCCCGTAGCGCCAGAGCCGGATGGAAACCTGCTCCGAGTCTTGCTTGAGAACCTCATAGTCCCAGGTTTGGCACCACAACTCTCCGTGATCAGGTAGTGATTCGCCTTGAAACTCAACGGCCGCGTCATTGGGAAAGAGTTCGTCCCAACCACCGGCATAATTGTCATTGTAGTTGGCGCCCAACGGCACCTTCCGAAGCTCAATGCGAGGATTGTGCCACAGGAAATTTCGGTCAAAGGGCTTGTAGATAAAGTTATAGATCTTGCCGCCGAGTTCTGGGATAACATCCACGCGCAGAAGAACATTCTCAAGGGTTAAGACCTGGAATCCACGAAAGCGCCAATTCGTATCTAATCTCGCTCCGCTTGTCATCGTTTCCCTTCCTCAGACCCTCGCTCCTTCCAGAGAGGGTTGGCCCCACACCTGCTCACGAAGGATCACGGAAAAGTGCTACGGCCTGACCTTTCGACGCACACACCGAAACTCCAAGCAGTTGTCCTTTCTTGTCCTATGAGACCAATTTCTCGTCGCTTCGCGTCGGAACTCTCTCCGCGCCTACGGCCTGTTTTGATGTTGGGTTTCTCTGCATATCCCTTTCAGTCAACTGCATAACGTCAGTTGTGGTCAAACCCTCTGCCAAGAACCGGGTATTGTCAAGAGAAACTTCGGTTTCGATGGAACAGCTCAAGAAACCATTGCCAGAACGCACAAGCCCACAGAGATTCACGCATGAGTTTGGGAGTTGTCGATTGGGGTGACGGAATCGAGAAAGAGCCAGCAGACGGCGCCGATCAAGTAGACTGCCGCGCCAACATAGAAGGACATCGCCCAATTATTATTCGTCGCAGCCAGAATATAAGGAATCGACAAGGGTGCAAGACTGCCGCCCAGATTGCCCATCATATTCATCGACCCCGAGAGTGTTCCGGCGTATTCTTGTCCGACATCCATGCAGGTTCCCCAGGAGCCTGGCAGCGTCAGGTCGCCGGCGAAGCTGGCTAACCCCATCAACAGCGCGGCCCAGATGGGATCCTTGGGTAAGCTGGACATGAAGAGCAATATCGAAGCGCCGACGAAGCCCACGATGGCCATGGCACGCCGGGTCTTAGCAACACTTCCGGTCCATCTCGTGAGGTGAAAGGAAATAACACCGCAGAACAATGACCCGATTCCACCAAAGAAAAGTGGCAGACCCGCCAGAACGGCCGCCCTTTGAGACTCCAGATGATGGACTTCCTTCAGATAGGTGGGCAACCAAGTAATGTAAAAGTACCAAGGGTAGGCGAGTGCCGCATACTGGAGCCACAGCAACTGCACATTCCTAGAGGCGAACATTTTCTTCCAGGGTACGTCTCCGTGCCCAGAGGCCATGGTCTCCGAGCCGGGCAGCAGCTCCAGCTCGGCTGCATCGACACTTTTGTGATTGCGCGGATTATCGCGATACCACCAGTGGAAGATCAACGCCCAAATCACGCCAAGGATTCCAAAGACAATAAATGTCTGACGCCATGTTAAGGAGTCAGACAGAAAGACCACCAAGACCGGCGTAAAAGCTCCGCCCCAACGGGAGCTGAACCACATGATCCCTTGGGCGCGCATCCGCTCGTCGGCGGGCAGCCATGTCGTAAACGATTTCGTAATGTTTGGATAACAGCCTGCCTGGCCGGCACCAAACAACGCTCTAACGATGACCAGCGAAACCAGATTCCATGCATACGCTGTCACTGCAGTGAAGAAGGACCACCATACGACGATGTAGGTCAAAACTCTGCGCGGTCCGATCCAGTCTCCCAGCCAACCTCCTGGAATCTCGAACAGGGCGTACGCCCATCCAAACGCAGCCAAAGCATGACCCATTTGCACTTTGCTAAGGCCCAGATCTCGTTGCATGGCAGGCGCAGCCTGCGAGATGCACACTCGATCAACATAGGTAACGACGGAAAGGGTAACAGCGAACGCGATTACCCAGTGACGGGCTCGTGTTGGATGAACCACTGGGCACTGAATCATGAGTGTCGATGACCTCGACTCTGAGACTCACCGCTTAGCCAGCGGCGTGAAGGCCAAGGGATTGGAGTTTCTCGGGAAAACACGCTCATTCTATATGCGAACCCAGAGTGCGGCGATGCAGCGCTTTGCCCGAGCTTGAACGCAATGCTTCAGGTTCGCTTTATAAGTAAGACTTCTGACATGTCACCTTTTGGTAGAGCAATAAAGATCCCGTCATTGTCTAATTCCTCCCCGGATCGCATTGTTTCGTCTTGGTGATTCACACTCTTCACACTGAAGCGGGCACCGCGCTGCAAGCCCCTCAGCCAGAAGCGGTAAAGGCTCTGCGTGCTGGAATTCCGAAAAGCGAGAACGACTGCTTCGGAGCCGTCTCGCTTGCAAAACTCTACCGCCTGCCAGCCTTCCGGCGAGCCGGAGGGAGGAGTGAGGTGATAGCAGTCCTCAGCCAGGAGGTGTCGATAACTCTTGTAAACGGGAATGTTGCGGCGCGCAGCCGCGAGAACCTCCTGCGGAAACTGGCTGACCCTGTTCTCGAGTTTTTCGAGAGTGATAAATCCGAACCACCCCATCATCCGGCTCCGATAGACAGTGTCGAGCAATGCAGGGTCCTTTTGCCCCATAGCTTCCGTCTCGCGCAAAACGAAAGAGCCATTATAAGAACTCGGGAACAGATAGCTCGCGCCCAGGACATGTCCCCGCACAAGACGTGATGGAGCCGTCGCGTCGCTCAACCAGTGCGCCCGACAATACGGTGCCTTGCCGAAGTCCTGCCTGCTATAGGCTCCGCACTCTTCCAGAACCAAGTCGGGATAACTCTTGTGCAGATACTCCCAGACCGCATACTCTCCCTGCATCCCAGCATAACTGCCATCGC
>QHZQ01000001.1:0-543 GCA_003224725.1 Acidobacteriota bacterium
CCATGGTGTTTCTCCTCCACTGACGTTTAAACTTGTTCGTTATTAACCATAACGTGAGAAGTGAGAAGGTGGGGGGCGCGCTCCGCGCGGCGACTAGGTCCGCCGCCCGGCAAAGTCGCCCGCTGGGGACAGCGCCTCCCACTTTGGCGGTATTTTTGAGGGCCGGACCTGATTCTTCACTCCAATGGCTAATGTCTTTCGTGGTAAATTAAGGGGCCGCAAAATAACCGGGTCTATCGCTTGATCTCAGAGCAACTATCACTTTCTTTAGCTCCTCTAACGTAATGTGGAACAAAATCTGAGAAACTATTCCTTTCGGAGGTTTTCATGAGGTATACCTTAACCCTATGTTTGGTCCTCGCACTGGTCCTCGCTGCATTGGCCGATGAAAAAAAGGAGAGCCGGGCTGCTCCCAATGTGGTTAAAGTAGGTAATGCTGCTCCTGGGGATGCGCCAGTAAAGGACGTCCAGGTCTCTGCCAAGAAATATGAATATACCCCCGGGGTCATTGAAGTCCCAGTCAAAACGCTTGCAAGAATTCAC
>QHZQ01000001.1:593-17231 GCA_003224725.1 Acidobacteriota bacterium
AAGCTCCATCAAGGACAGCTGCGTTAAGTTCAAACCTGGCGAACCGGCCACGCTAGAGTTCTATGCCGACAAATCTGGTACATATGAATTCAAGTGCTGCAAAGTTTGTGGTATTCACCATGGAAGAATGAAAGGAAAACTGGTCGTCAAGTAGACGATAGCGCGAGGGGGTCGGCTTGTCTCCTCTCAGTCCTGCCAAATCGAATCCGTTGCGTGGTGCAGGAGCGGGACCAGACTTCGGTCTGGTTTGGACATTTGAAAGTCCTCTGGACGCGGACTGTGATCCACACAAACAGTCACTTCCTGGAATCGGGCAATGCTCAAGCACCTAAGAGACCCTAGCAATGGAAGCAGGTGGGGTGGGATTTTAAAAGTTGACTTGGGCGATTTGAGCTACCTATAATGTTACTCTTTATCCAGGTGGTGGAGGACCATCTAATGTACGCAGTCATTGAATCTGGGGGAAAACAGTATAAAGTGGCACCGGGCGAGGTCGTTCGAGTGGAGAAGCTCAGCCAGGAGAGTGGTGCGACAGTGGAGTTCAACAAGGTCCTTGCAGTCTACAATGATCAGGAGATCATGGTGGGAACTCCGTGGGTCCAGAATGCCAAAGTGATCGGAACGGTCTTGGATAACGGAAAGGCCAAGAAAGTTATCGTGTTCAAGTACAAAAGGAAGAAACAGTATCGTGTAACCCGGGGACACAGGCAGCCTTATACGGCTGTCAAAATAGACGAAATTAATGCGTCATAATTTAGTATCAGAGAACTTTGGGAGAGACAGCCATGGCTCATAAAAAAGGGGTGGGCAGTTCTAGAAATGGACGTGATTCGAATGCCCAACGGCTGGGAGTCAAACGTTTTGATGGAGAATTAGTCTCTGGAGGATCGATTTTGGTTCGACAACGCGGAACCAGGATTAAACCGGGCAAAAATGTGGGCCTGGGAAAAGATGACACTCTCTTTGCCAAAATTGCTGGCTTGGTCAAATTTGAGAATAAAGGAAGCAAAGGAAGATTTGTAAGTATCAATCCTGCCACGAGTTAATTTGATATTAAACCAAAATAAGTGAAGAAACCTTAAATCCTCTGTCCCTTAGACAGGGGATTTTGTTTTTTGGTCGGAAAAATGTTTCTTGATGAAGCTAGAATTTATGTTAAGGCAGGGAATGGCGGCAATGGTTGCCTGGCCTTTCGGCGGAGAAGTGTGTTCCTAGAGGCGGGCCTAGCGGCGGTGATGGTGGGCGCGGCGGGCATGTCTATATTGAATCGACCTTGCGGCACAACACGCTCATTCAGTTTCGCTATGATCGGATCTTTAAGGCTCAACGTGGCCGTCACGGTGAAGGGAGCAACCGCCACGGGAAGGATGGGGAAGATTTAGTCATTCAGGTTCCTGTTGGTACGCTCGTTTATGATGATGAGACCTATGAGCTGATTCATGATTTCATTCTCCCAGATGAAAGAGTCCTGGTTTGTCATGGTGGGCGTGGAGGACGCGGCAATGCCCACTTTGCGACTTCCGTCAATCGAGCTCCGCGACATTTTGAATACGGTTTTCCGGGAGAGCAACTAAATCTCAAGCTGGAATTGAAGCTCCTGGCGGATGTAGGGCTAATAGGCTTTCCCAATGTGGGGAAGTCTACCTTGATTTCCCGGATCTCGTCAGCCAGGCCAAAAATAGGAGACTATCCTTTCACGACGCTCCAACCTAATCTCGGCGTTGTGGAACTGGAAAACTACCGAAGCTTTGTGGTGGCGGACATCCCCGGTCTAATTCAAGGGGCCCACCTAGGGCATGGACTTGGCACTCAGTTTCTTCGCCACATTGAAAGAACCAAGGTTTTGCTCCATCTCATCGACCTTTCCGAGACTCATGGGCGTGATCCGGTAGAGGATTTTGAAACAGTCAATGCAGAGCTAAAGGAATTCAATCCTTTGATTCTGTCTAAGCCTACCTTGATCCTTGGCTCTAAAATAGACGCGATGGACAATCAGGGGAAGCTGCAGAAATTGAGAAAATTCTCCCAGGATAAGGGATTGATTTTTCATCCTATCTCCTCAGTAACCGGCTTAGGAATTCAAGAGCTAAAACACAAGATTGCCGGTATGCTAGCGGTGGACGTAGTCCCCGTGGAATCGCAGAATAAATGACCGCCGATGGCAGGGACTACTTGAATCCTCGAGGTTGGAGTCATTATTGCGGGCAGGCTTATTAGGCGGCACGTTTGATCCCGTACACAATGGGCACCTGGAAGTTGCTCAGACAGCCCTACGGATGGCGCATCTGGATGCTGTCTATTTTGTGACTTCCAGTGATCCTCCACACAAGAACAAGAAAACGCTGGCCAATTTCTTGGATCGTCATGCCATGGTTGCCCTGGCATTGACCTGCCAACCACAGCTGATCCCATCAAGCATTGAATTTGAGCGTCCGGGCAAGTCCTATTCGGTAGATACAGTGCGCCAATTAAAGCAATGCCTCGGAAATTCCACGAAGATCTTCTTCTTGATCGGGATGGATGCCTTCCAGGACATTACAAGCTGGAAAGAGTACACGGTGATTCCTGAGCTGTGCAGTTTCCTCATCTTTGCTCGACCTGGTTTTGCTACCCAGGACCGGGTGGACAAATTGCCGAAAGTTTTCCTCGACAAAATGTTTCCAGTAGTTCGCGAAAGCGATTTTCCGGAAACCCAGGAGAATGGATGTTATCTTCTGGAAGAATTCTCAAACCAAATTTCTTCAACTCAGATTCGCAATCAGGTGCGGCTTGGAGGCTCGATTTCGGAGTGGGTTCCGGCAAGTGTTGCGGAGTATATTTACAAAACTAAACTGTACCTGGACTGAGGGTAAGATTTGAAAGTTGCTGATAAATTCTTAGAGTGTGCCATTCAAGCTGCCCAAAACAAAAAGGCTATTGACATCACCTTATTGGATCTTCGTGGAATCGCCTCTTTCACTGATAGCTTTCTCATCTGTTCGGGAACCTCAACCCCTCAAAACCAGGCCATCTGTAATGAAATTGAATTACAACTCAAGAAGGAGGGAAGACCCCCCACTCATATTGAAGGATACCCACAAGCCGAATGGATCTTGATGGATTATTCTGATTTTATCGTGCATGTTTTTTCTCCTAAGACGCGTGCCTTTTATAATTTGGAGCGTCTTTGGAGGGATGCTCCCAGGATTGAAATCAGCGAAGATACATAACGTAAAGGCAATTCCCATCAGAGAAAGTCCGCTATCCACATCGAAGTTTGGCCATCAGAGCTGGATCGCAAAAGATCCTGCCTCCCAAGAGATTCTTAAAATCGCGGATAAGGTGAAAGACACTGCTTCCACTCTGCTGATTCAGGGAGAGAGTGGAACCGGCAAAGACCTGCTCGCGAGTCTCATCCATTTCACAGGAACCCGTCAGGAAGGGCCTTTCCTTAAAATCGATTGTTCCAGCATTCCAATTGAGTTGATGGAAAGCGAACTGATGGGTTACGAAAAAGGCGCTTTTTCCGGGGCGTTTACGCGAAAACTGGGCAAATTGGAGTTTGCCGGGGAAGGGACCATAGTCCTTGATGACATCCTGTCTTTGCATCTGGGCACTCAGGCGAAGCTGCTACGAGTCATTGAAGAAAGAGTTTTTGAGCGATTGGGTGGAAACGAAGCGCTCCCAGTCAAAGCTAGAATTATCGCCTTGTCCAATGACCATTTGGAAGAGGCGGTCAGACAGCGAAGCTTTCGGGAGGATCTTTACTTTCGGCTTAGTGTGATTCCAATTCGGCTTCTTCCTCTTCGCCAGCGAGTCCTGGACATTAAGCCGTTAGCCGACCATTTCCTGCACTTGGCAAAAATCAAATACGCAAAACCGACTCTTGAGATGGAGCGCCAGGCCTTCGAGCTTTTACGGCATTACACGTTTCCGGGTAACGTTAGAGAATTACGTAATATTTTAGAGAAGGCCGTGATGCTCGCGGATTCAGACAAACTCACCCCAGATCATTTACCTGGATTTCTTGGCAAGAGGATGTGGCAACATCCAGGCATGTCACTCCATCAGAAGAAACCAACCTTGCAAGAGCTGGAAAGAAGCTATATTGGTGAAATCTTGGAATACACTCGCGGTAAGAAAGGCAAAGCAGCAACCATCTTGGGGATCAGTCGAAAGACCTTGCTCGAGAAACGCAAGCGTTACGAGTTAATGGATTGAAGATTGTATTGCTTTGGGTGGGCAAAACCAAGAATCAAAACCTGCTCTCTCTATTACGAGATTATGAGGAGCGCGTGGGTCACTTTTGTGAGCTTTTGCCGAAGGAGGTCAAGGCTGCAGAAGAGGTTGAAACGGCTCGAGTCATGGCTAAAGAAGGGGAAAAATTGCTGGCCAAAATCCAGCCGGACGACTATGTCGTGGTATTAGATTCACAAGGAGAAAGCCTCACTTCAGAAGAGCTCGGAGCTTTCATAGCCGACAAGAAAGATCATTCCATAAAAAACCTCGTTTTTGTGGTTGGTGGGCACTGGGGCCTTTCCGCCAGCGTAAAGGCTCGTGCCAATAAACTTCTCTCGTTGTCAAGAATGACGCTCAGTCATGAAATGACGCGACTCATCTTGGTTGAACAGATCTATAGGGCCTTCGCTTGGATTCATCACGTCCCCTATCATAAATAGATATTTGTTTTTTCCGACTTTTTCACTATAATAGCCAGTTCCGCTCGAGGCAACACCTCGGTTCTATTTTACAAGTTACGCGTGAGGAGCCTTCGATGTTATTGGACAAAAGGGGGTAAGTGTTCACGATAATGGATTCCAAAAAATTTGACCATTTTAAAAAGAAATTGCTGGAAAAGAAGGAGGAATTGTTTCAAACGGTCTCCAAGACAGAGCAGTATGGCAGAGAAGCGGACGAAGACAGCACTCAAGATATTGCTGATAAGGCTGCCAATTCTTACACCAAGGAATTTCTTTTTAGTCAGAGCAGCAACGAGCGATTTATTCTCCAACTTGTAAACGAAGCCTTGGCTCGAGTTGAAAAAGGTACTTTCGGATACTGTATTGCCTGCGAGAACGAAATTCAGCAAAAGAGGTTGGAAGCGGTTCCCTGGACGCGACATTGCATCAGTTGCCAAGAAATGCAGGAGCAGGGTCTTCTCGAGGAATAACCAGCAGTGAGGCATTTGGAGCGTCAACCCCTCATGATTCCGCAGTTGACTTGAAGTTCACTTCTCAAATTCTGAATCCCCTGGTTAACTCCCTTCTCAGTGTTTTCTTTCCGGTCACGTGTTCTTTGTGCCAAAGTGTCGTGGAAGACTTGTCTCTCGGTGTGATTTGTCAATCCTGCTGGCGAAGAGTGGGTCCATTCCGGGGCATCCTATGCACGCGGTGTGGATACGGATTCCCTTCCACTAATATTCAATCGGCGAGACCTCTGTGCGGAGGATGCAGACGCAGCCTATTCCTTTTTGATTTTGCGCGCGCTTATTCTCCATTTGAAGATCCACTTAAGGAGATCATCCACCAGTTTAAATACAGCTCCCACCCGAGCTTGGCTAAGCCACTGGCGCACTTGTTACTCTCTGTCTATCAATCGAACCCCCAGGAATTATCTGCCGATTTGATTATTCCTGTGCCACTGCACAGGTCACGGGAGAGGGAGCGTGGATTTAATCAAGCCTTTGAACTCTCCAGACAATTCAGCCGGCTCACTCGCATTCCTTTGCCAACCAGACTGCTAGTGCGGACCAGACCCACCAAAGTTCAAGCGGGTTTGTCTCGGCGGGAGCGGAGGATCAATCTGAGAGGAGCCTTTGAAGTCTCGCGAAGCCGAGTGCTGGAAGACAAAACAGTCTTGCTGATTGATGACGTCTTCACAACCGGAGCTACCTTAAACGAATGTGCTAAAATCTTAAAAGAGCATGGAGCTCTGCGGATCAATGTGCTGACTTTGGCCCGTGTGATTAGAGGATAGAGGAATTCATATGGGTTGCAATAAGGCTGATCGCCCTTCCAGCGACATGAAAGAAAGAATAGCACTTTGTCTCTTTTTGGCTCTCTTCCTTCTCAGGTTGAAAGTATGTTACTCAGGGACCAATCCACAACGGCCGAGTTCCAAAGTTCAACCCCCGCTTGTAAGTTCTGGTGCAGGGTCAGGTCTGATCGTCACACCAGATTTTCTTCCCTTGAATCTGGGCAACCGCTGGATTTATTCAAAGACCGACAGCCGTTTCAAAAAGACAGAAATTATAAAAGTTGAAATTATTAGTACACCGATTCTCAAGTGGAAGACTTATTACGTTTTCAACCATCTTCCTTTTATCCCTGCTCTGGAGAATGCCCACAACGTACTGGTTAGGTACGACGAAGAGACAAAGCGCTTCCTGCGTCTAAGTCCAGAAGGTGAGACGCCACTCTTTCCTGTGGGTGAAGATGTTGATGCGAAGTTTGATGTTTCGGTTGACGAAAATGCAAAGCCGGTGGCCAATCGGATGAGTTACATGACGTGCTCGGATTGCCAGGATTCCGGAATTGAAATTGTTCTTGACAGGGGCATCGGGCCAGTGGCGATGGAGTTTACTTTTAGCTGGGGAACTGAGAATTATGAATTGAAATCGGCTGAAGTGAACCACAGGAATTTTGGTGAACGGATGGAAAGCGAAAGAGTGATCAAGAAAGAACCTAAATCCGGACCCGTCGTCAGCCGGGCTGATCCCAATCTAAGTTTGGAAGTCGAGAAAAAGGAGAATGGCGCTAGGCTCTCTTTCAAAGTGAAGAACCCCACAGAGAGCTTTCTTAGCTTCAACTTTACTTCCAGTCAGACTTATGATTTTGTCGTGCGGGAAAAAGCGAGCGGCTTCGAAATCTGGCGGTGGTCCAAGGGGAATTATTTCTCGCCGGTCTTGCGTAATCTCGCCTTACTTCCCGAAGCGGAGTGGAAATTCGAAGAAGTCTGGGACTTTAAGGACAACGAGAGAAATGACATCAAGCACGGCGCCTACGAAGCCATAGCCATTCTTACCACAAAAGAACCGCATGAATCCACCCCTGTAGAAATTGATTTTCCTTAAGTTCGCGTCCTTGCCAGGTTCCCGCTTAATCTGGCCTTGCAACCTTGTTTGCAGCAGGATAACGGCTCCAATTGAGTTTCGGCTCAGTTCTTTGCATCCCTTTCAAAATGAGACTCTTTATCAAGGTGAAAAAGAGGAGCCCAAAAAAGGGATAGTATTCCAGCGCCAAAAAGAAATGATTCTGTCGCCAAATTCCCAAGGTCCACCAATCAATCAAAACGTAGTAGGAAATGGCTGAAGTGAATGAAAACAGCATCCACGCCGGGTTAGGAAAGAAGCAGAGGAAAGGAATAATCCAAACCAAATACCACGGGAAGAGTGTTGGAACTAAGAGAAGGATGGCACCGACAACCCAGTAGAGCTGTCGCAGAAGATCGTCCAGCTTAATCAGACAAACAGTAATCAAAACTAGAATGACAACCGTGACGAGTCGCTCCACAGCAACTTCTGAAGAAAGTTTTCGTGTCAATACCTCAAAGAGAAAACCGTTGAAGCGCCACTTTTCTTTGTAATAAGACAAAGCAGAAAACAAACCCTGGCTTGCTTTAAGATAAGGAAGATAGCCAAGCAGGAGAGTGAGTGGAAGCCATAACCAGTGGCGATACTGAATTCTTCTGAAGAATAACGGAACCATCAAAAGGGGATATATCTTGGAGAGGATGGCACCAGCCAGGAGCAGGACCGATTTAATAGGTCGGTGGCTGAGGCATAGGACGGCCGACCAAAGGATCAATCCAACGGCCAACACATCACTGTGTCCACTACCCGCGATTTCTACTATAACCAAAGGATTCCAGGCATAAAAAATGATGTTACATAGATTATTGGAACGACGTTGCAGGAGCTTCAGGATTCCCCATATCACCATTCCATCCAAAATTATGAAGGCGATCTTGAATCCCGGGATGGAGTTGGAGATTAAATAGATCAAGGCGTTTACAAACTGGCTCAAAGGAGGATAGATCGCTGCTACTTCTTTGTTGTTCACGAAATGCCAAATCTCATTGCGATAAGGCAGGAGTTGTGGTGCGCTTGGTGCATAAAGATAAGGATTAATCCCTCTTGTCTGGAGGTAACCTTCCCAAGCATAACGGTAAATGTCATCCGAGAGCGCGGGGACAGTGAACAGTAAAATCATGCGGAAGACAAAGGCAAAAAGAAGAATCGCAAAGAGCAAGCGACGGCTGCTGGTATGACTTGCGATATAGCTCGCCACCAGATAAAAAGGTGAGAGCATTAGAAAATAGAACAGGAATTGTGGGATCTGGCTTCTTAAGTCTCCTGTGCCAAGGATCTTCAAATAAGTCAGACTAGAGGCTAAGCCACAGCAGACCAGGCTGATAATTGGTAAGTGCGATCTAAAAATCAGTTGAAATTTTGCGAAGGCAAGGGTATAGTTTTTAAAGTTGGGAAACAGGGTGTACTTAGTGTCAAGCGTCTTCACTTTCTAATGACGTCATTAATCCTCTAGCCGGAACCTTCTCAAATTAACTTTCCAACAGCTCACGAGGGCGTGCCTTGTTGACCATACAATTAGTGGGAACCAGCCTACTGCAGGACCTGAAAGGGCTTCTCATTCCTTCCGGCCCTTACAAATACTTCCTTGATCACACTCGTGCCTATCACGTTCTTGACTCCTTTGATATTCTCATCTTAGTTCCTTATTTTGCAATTCTAATTATTCTTGCCATCTTTGGACTGCATCGATATCAACTCGTTTATCTTTATCTGAAAAATAAGAAGAGGCCAGGGACGCCTGCTACGTTTGAGCAGTTGCCAGTTGTCACCATTCAGCTGCCAATTTTTAATGAAATGTTTGTCGTCGAGAGATTGATCGAGTCTGTGGCAAGAATAAACTATCCCCGCGAATTAGTGGAGATTCAAGTTCTGGACGATTCCACCGACGAGACTCAGTACGTGGCACAAAAATGTGTCGAGACCTTTCGCAGCCAGGGATTTGACATTAATTATATCCACCGAGGCAATCGGGCCGGATTCAAGGCGGGAGCACTTGAGGAAGGGCTGAGAATAGCCAGAGGGCAGTACATCGCCATATTTGATGCTGACTTTATCCCGGACCCGGAATTCATAAACAAGACAATTCACCATTTCACGAATCCTAGGATAGGAATGATCCAGACCCGTTGGGGGCATATCAATAAAGACTATAGCCATCTCACCCAGGTCGAGGCAATGATTCTGGACGGCCACTTTGTCATGGAGCACGGCGCCCGCTATCGGTCCGGCCGATTTTTCAATTTTAACGGCACTGCAGGTATCTGGAGAAGAGAGACCATTGAAGATTCAGGAGGCTGGCAACACGACACTCTCACCGAAGACACAGATCTCAGCTACCGCTCTCAACTTAAAGGATGGCAGTTTGTCTATTTGCCTGAGGTGGTGTGTCCGGCGGAGCTTCCAGTTGAAATGAATGCATTCAAAAGTCAGCAGTTTCGGTGGGCCAAGGGCTTGGTTCAAACCGGCATGAAATTGTTGCCTCAGATCTTCAGGAGTGACCTCCCGTGGAGAATTAAGATGGAGGCGGTTTTTCATCTAACGGCCAACTGCTCTTATCCATTGATGGTTTTATTTTCGTTTATTTTTCTCCCGGCAATGATTGTGCGCTTCTATCAGGGCTGGTTCCAAATGCTCTACATCGATCTACCCCTCTTCCTGTCAGCCACTATGTCTGTTTCGACCTTTTACATGATCTCTCAACGTGAGCTGTACCCAGATTCCTGGAGAAAGATGTACAAATATCTTCCTTTTATGATGTGCGTGGGGATTGGGCTCTCTGTGAGCAACTCGAGAGCCGTACTTGAGGCATTGTTTGGGATTAAGACTTCCTTTAAGCGAACACCCAAGTACTGTATCCAGTCTTCTAACGACAAGCTGGTGGAAAAAACCCAGTATCGCGGTAAAAGCGGCTACACTCCCTATTTCGAATTGATCCTGGGTGTCTATTTCGCATTAACGGTTTTGTATGCATTTTCCAATGAAAACTATCCTACACTCCCATTCCTTTTGCTCTTCGTGGTGGGGTTCCTCTACACGGGCCTGATGTCACTCTTCCAGAGTTATTTTCACCGATTCTTGGGATCCAAAGTTACCGATTGATTGTTCGATTTCGATCGCAATAATGAGTCCCGGAAGATGATTTCGTCTTCGTGGGTTTTTTATCAGGTTTTGACATCATTAAACTTAAATCTGTAGTAGGATTTTCTGGGAGGCATTCATGATTCCAGCAACCCAATTGAGAAGAGGTATGGTCATCAAGAAAGACGGGGAGTTGTTTTCGGTCTTTTCTGCTCAGCACAAAACCCCCGGTAATCTTCGTGGTTTCGTTCAGGCTAAGCTGAGAAACTTAAAGAATGGTTCTATGATAGATCATCGCTATCGTTCCGTAGATATGGTTGAAAAAGTGTCTTTGGAAGAACACGAAATGGAGTACCTCTACAAAGATGGGACTGACTATCATTTCATGAACACTGAGACGTATGAGCAGATTCATCTGAACGAAGCGATATTGGGGGAGAGCGTATTGTTTCTTACCCCGAATATCCGAATCAAGGTTGAGTTTTACGACGGTAGCCCTATTGGTATTGATCTTCCAGCCACCGTGGACATGGAGGTCATGGAGACCGAGCCAGGTTTAAGGAGCGCCACGGCCTCAAACGTCAGCAAGCCAGCCAAGATGGAAACGGGACTCATC
Organism: Acidobacteriota bacterium; assembly: GCA_003224725.1. Taxonomy (GTDB): domain Bacteria; phylum Acidobacteriota; class Terriglobia; order Versatilivoradales; family Versatilivoraceae; genus QHZQ01. The sequence goes on from QHZQ01000001.1 coordinate 11,357, forward strand.
GTTCAGGTTCCTCCCTTTATCGATACCGGCGAAAGGATTCGCATCGATACTCAGGAAGGGAAATACCTTGAGAGGGTTCGTTGAGAGGATTACGGATCGAACTCCTTAGGCTTACTGACTGAGTCCCACTTCGCCGGATGCGTTTTGCAACCCCCTCTTCAGCAGGGGTGGGTGGCCTCGCACGCACATTTTCCAAGCCGGACCAACCACAGGGATCGCGCTTACTGGATGGAATCCGACAGCTTCATCACTGCCTCCACTACTCGGGCATCATCTTCGGGAAAGACTGTGCGGAGGTCGATAAGAACAGAATCCTTTTCCACGCGGGTGAGAATAGGAAGTTCTGACATTCTTAGCTGATACTCTATTTTGGAGGCAGACAGTCGGAGAGAGCGGAGCGAGATGAGCTTGGTGTGAAGTCCGTAATTGGGGGTGGAGCCCCCACCGATCATGGAGAAGCCGTCAGTCATATGGCATGCCAGCTTTGAATCAAGGGCTGAAAACTTCTCCATAATCGCCTTGGCCCGTTTCTCAATGGACTCGGCAGAAAGATGAATCATTTGAATCAAAGGAATTTCCAGGGCTTGCCGGTTTTTGAGATAAGAGAGTAATGTTGCCTCTAAGGCTGCCAAAGTCAACTTGTCTACACGTAGCGCGCGGAATAACGGGTTGCGACGGATTTTTTGAACGAATTCAGCCTTGCCGGCAATGACTCCTGACTGAGGTCCACCTAGAAGTTTATCCCCACTGAAGCAGATCACCGCAACGCCTGCTTCAATACTTGTTTTGGGGTTAGGTTCATCCTCAATCCCGAAAGGGCTGAGATCAACCAGGCATCCGCTACCGAGATCCTCCACTAAAGGGATGGAAGAAGCTTCACACAAACGCAGAAGCTCAGCGAGGTTTGGCCTGGAAGAAAATCCCACGATACGAAAATTACTGGGATGAACCCTCAAGATCATTTTGGTTCTATCATTGATTGCTTCCTGGTAATCGAGCAACTTGGTCTTGTTAGTGGTGCCGACCTCTCGCAATACCGCGGCGCTTTTTCGCAAGATGTCAGGAATGCGAAACGAGTCCCCAATTTCGATCAGTTCTCCGCGGGAGATTAAGACCTCTCCATTTTCTGCCAAGCTGTTGAGGATCAGGAAAACGGCTGCGGCGTTGTTATTAACCACGATCGCTTCTTCGCATCCCAGAATTTGCTGGAGTAGCCGGTCTGCGTAAATGTCTCGCTTCCCCCTGATCCCCCGAGCTAAGTCGAATTCCAGATTCGAATAATGCGCTGCAATTTCGGTCAGATGTTTTTGCGCCTCATGGCTTAAAGGTGCTCTGCCAAAGTTTGTATGCAACAATACTCCTGTGGCATTGATGACTCGTCGCAGCAAAGGCTGAATCCGGTGACGGAACTCCTCACCCAATTTCTCCAAGATTAATGCTTGAATGTCTGAATCGGTGGATTCTTTCGCTATTCCATCGGTAAACTCTTGCCGAATATTATTAAGGACCTGCCGCACCAGGTTTAAAACAAAGGTGCGGCTGGACAAGGTGATAAGAGGCAGCACTTCATTGCTTTCTAGAATTTTATCGACTGATGGAATATTGCGGCGAAGATGTGACAGGGACTTGTTCATATAGGTTGCACAATTTCTAAAATTTCAACACACCGGAGACTTACAGTCAACATTTTGGTTGACCTCTCCGGAAGGCAACGATAGTATTCGAAGGAAATCATAAAGAGTTGGACAAGGTTCGAAAATGGATGTAGATCAGGAGCTCACAAGTCTTGAAGACGGGCTTCGGCGGTTGAAAATTGAATACGAAATTTTCTTTAATGGTGGTTCGCCCAGAATGCCCTTCGACCTGCGTTGGCGGGTGGAAACCCTAATCAAAAAGTATAATGACTTTGGCAAGATGACTTTTGCCCAGAGATTCCGCTATAACACTTTGGTGTCAAAATTTCACTCCTATAGCGATTTATGGCGCAGGATGATTAAGAGCAAAGAGGAGGGCAGACCGGCGTTTGCCACCTTGCCTGCCCCGGAAGTAGATAGACTTGGTCAGACTCCGAATTCCGGCGATCGTGTTATTTGCCAGCTCATTTGCAGCGACCCTGAAGCGGAAACAGAGAAGTTTAAGAACCTATTTAAGAGTTTGATCGAGGCCAAGCGGGAATGTGGTGAAAAGCCCGAGACCGTCCAGTTTCAATCCTTCCAGAAGTATTTGGTGGAAAAAACGTCAAAGCTTAAGGATCAGTTCAAATGCGACTCGGTTTGTTATATAGTTTCTATCGAGTCTGGCAAAGTTAGGTTTACAGCCAAGGGAGGGGCCTGAAACGACAGAAGGCATGAAGGCAAGCTAGGCTCTCCCGGTTTCCATCCGATCCGGTTGAATTTCCCTCCTTTCAATTCATGAGAAATCCTTCCGCTGCATGCAGGTTTCTAAAACGATGTTCAGGAATCTCTTTAGCTTTTCAGCTCGTATTCACATCCCTTGATTCTGCAGTCGAAAATCGCTCAAAGTCATCACTACAGCTCCAAGTCGTAGAAAGAGCTTCCTTCTTCTTGCCAATTTCGCTCCGAAAGATTCTCACCAGAAATCAGCAATGCATCGAAGAAGGAATGGACTCCTTCATGAGTGAGTCTTTTTTGTCTCCTGCGGGAAGAAGCAGGTTAGAGGAGAAGCTGATGCAAAAGATGAAAGCGACGGTTCAATCGCTTCGTTCTCGTCCGAGGTTCTCTGAAATGGCAAGTGATCTCGGCGTCGTAGCTCCCATGGTTTTGTGTCTGAATCTTCCCCAAGGCGAAAGCTTGAAGAAAGAGGATTTTCTTTTCCTTCTCAACTACATGACGCAAAACAGTTCGACCTTTCCTTTGGTGGTATATGATGTCTTCGATACTGCCGGGGGGCCGGATTTCTTGTCGGGCTTCATAATGGCCGTTCGCCTTCGCAGAGAAAATTTGTCTGCGAAGTTTGGTCAGATCTATCCGCAGGTCATGTCAGAAAATTCATCACAGGAAACCGGCCCCAGATCGGCGCTATTTGGGTTGTCGTCTTTGATGTATTCTCATACGATCAATGATGTCGCCAGAATATGGCTCTGGGCTTGGCAATCGGCCAATGGAGATATGGCTGGGAAACCGGCTGTGTTTTGCTAGTCGTGTCCCTTAACTTGCTATTCCTATCGGTGAGAGATTTCCTGAACCTCAGGTTGTGTTGCCAATTCCATGGAGGAGTAAAAAAAATTGAGTTTGGTTCGAACAGCGCTGGTTAGTGTTTCAAAAAGGGATGGGTTGGTAAGCTTTGTCAAGGGGCTTTGCGATTTAAACGTGGAAATTATCTCGACAGGAGGCACTGCCAGGTTTCTAAGAGATGCAGGCATCCTTGTTGAAGAGGTCTCTGAAATAACTGGATTTCCCGAGATCCTTGATGGGCGTGTAAAAACACTTCATCCCAAGGTCCATGCCGGGTTGCTGGCCATTCGCGAAAATCAGCAACACCAGCGTCAATTGCGTGAGAACAACATTACTCCAATTGATATGGTGGTGGTCAATCTCTATCCTTTTGCTGAAACGTCCGCCACGGTGGGCGCTTCTTTCCAAGAGGTCATCGAGAACATCGATATTGGTGGTCCATCCATGATTAGATCTGCCGCCAAGAACTTCCGCGATGTGGCCGTGGTGGTCTCCTCTGATGACTACGGATGGATCCTGAAGGAGATGGAGAAAGGGCAAGGCTGCCTTTCCCTCAGTTCTCAGTTCTTGCTTGCGCAAAAAGCGTTTAGTCTAACCGCTGGTTACGAAGCTGCGATCTCTTCATACCTCTCTCGAATTCTGGATTCGGAAGGAACGTTTCGGGTGACTGAGGAAGCATTTCCAAAGAAGCTTTATATTTCACTGGAAAAGGTTACCGACTTAAGATACGGAGAAAATCCTCATCAGGGCGCTGCCTTTTATCGGGAAGTTTCCGCCTTTGACGCCGTCTTGCCCGACTCGGTCCAACTGCAAGGAAAGGAACTTTCCTTCAATAACATCATCGACTTGAACGCCGCGTATCACCTCTTACAAGAGTTTCAGGCTCCCTGTGCGATTATTATTAAACACACGAATCCATGCGGGGTTGCTATTTCAAAGGAATCTCAAGTGGATGCCTATGTCAAAGCCAGAGCGTGCGATCCGGTTTCTGCTTTTGGATCCGTGTTGGGTTTCAATCGAATTTTGGAAAAGGAAACGGCTCAGGAAATTGCATTGACCTTTGTGGAGGCTATTACTGCACCGGGTTACAGTCCTGATGCATTGAATCTTCTTTCTGCTAAGAAGAGTTTGCGTCTGATCCAATATGCAGAGGCTTTGAAGCATTTACATCCCTGGGACTACAAAAGAGTTGAGGGGGGAGTATTGATCCAAGACGCGGATCGAATTGAGCTCAGGGAGACGGATTGGAGAGTCGCTACAAAACGAAGTCCTAACCAGAAAGAATGGCAGGCCCTGAAATTCGCCTGGCGAGTCGTCAAACATGTCAAATCCAATGCGATTGTTTATTCAAATGAAACGCAAACCGTGGGGATCGGAGCAGGTCAAATGAGTCGGGTAGACTCGGCCAGGATTGGTATCTCCAAAGCAGTATTGCCCACCCAGGGGTGCGTGATGGCTTCAGACGCTTTCTTCCCGTTCCGAGATGGAATTGATGTAGCTGCGGCGGCAGGAATCGGAGCGGTCGTTCAGCCCGGCGGCTCAGTCAGGGATGAGGAAGTGATTCAGGCTGCCAATGAACATGAGATGGCAATGGTGATTACTGGGATTCGGCACTTTAGGCATTAAGCGGCTGAATCCAAGGGTCCTTTTCCGACCGAGACATCCTCGACAGCCCGTGACTGCTACTCCCCTCCAAGGCGTGGCCCTGTACGAGCCAAATTGAAATCCTAGGGTAAGGGAGCGAGGCGCGACCTCCACGCTGGGTATTCGTTCAACACAGTTGTCCCGTTTCCCCCCGCGGCTAACACCAGACCGATCTGGAATCCGCTTCCAGCGTGGGCGAGAGGGAAAACGGGGAGTTGGAGCAGAGAAGAGTGTCACCGCAGCCATCCATTGCGCTGGGCATTTCGACGTCATGCGAAACTGACCAGATGCGAAATGCCTTGGCGTGGCGGGTGAATTAAGCGTTTCGGTGCTCAATAGCGTTCCCTTTACTCTACCGTTATTTGAACTACCGCCTTAGGACGGAGGTTTTGTTCGCGAACGCAATCTAATGGCCCTGTCTTAGCAGAAAGTACTTACGCGAAAGGAGGAGAACCATGCGTGTGACCCTCTGTGTCATTGTTGCTTTGTCTTTGCCTGTCGTCGCAGCACCCACTGTTCTCTCAGGTCCGTCAGTTAAGCTTTCCGGTCTAGCAGCATCCGCTTGGGTCGTCCGCGAAAACAATGGCATCACCCACATCATGGCCCAGAATGAACATGACCTGTACCTGTTGCAAGGTTACGTTCACGCCCAGGACCGGCTCTTTCAGATGGATGTGAGCCGCCGCGAGGCTAGCGGCAGGCTAGCTGAACTTGTGGGCCCGGCTGCGCTCTTCGCAAGACGTGCAGCTTCGCACCATTGGCCTGCGGAGGGCGGCGACCCGGTCGCTCCAGAAAATTTCGCCCCGGGCACGGTCCGCCCTTCATGCTTATGCGGACGGGGTGAACGCTTTCGTGGCGGCGAACCCGCTGCCAGCAGAATACGCCGTGCTGGAGTTGTCCAAGTTTGAGCTCTGGACCCCCACCGACAGCCTGGTCGTCCTCAAGCTGATCTCCTTTGGCTTTACCTTTGATCTCGATATCGATCCCACTGTCGCTCTTTTCAGCTACCAACAGGCCGGCAGCCTGCTTGGGTTTGA
>QHZQ01000391.1 GCA_003224725.1 Acidobacteriota bacterium
ACTTCTTAATGATCCGGCCCAGGTATTTTACTAACGTGGGCAGACGCATCTCTAAGATTTCGGCGATTTCCTGATAGGACAACCCCTCTGCCCGAAGCTCCAAACATTGCTTCTCCTGGCTGGATAGTTGCGCCAGAGCTCGCTTCAACCTTCGATGTTGTTCCTTCTCCAATATCCTTTGCTCGGCGCCCGGGGCTGGGTCCTGGGTCTGATCCCAGTTAGCCGGACCGAAAGAATCGATCGGTGCCTTCTTTCTCTGCTGGTCGACTGCCAAATTGTGTGCTACCCGAAAAACCCAGCCGCGAATATTCCCCACCGCCTGCCCCTTGTGAAGGTGACTGTAAAGCCGCAGGAAAACCTCCTGGGTCAGATCTTCTGCCTCCTCTGCATTGTCAAGAACCCTGAACAAGTAGCGGTACACCGGATCCCGCAGGACTTCAAAGACCTTGGTAACCTTTTGCTTCAAGGTGGAACTATTCCGCAGAGTGAACATCAGTTCACCATCCAGCGGGAGTTCTTTGGACACACTGTAGTTCTGATCCATCAGTGACCGTTGAACATTCAGCCCCGTGAAACGCCAGTTCAGGAGAGGACTTATAAAGGCTAAAGAACGACGCTCTTCAGCCCTTCACTCACCATCCAGCCGAGTTTCTACTCCGGGAAGACTTCGATTTCGACTCTATTACCTATTAAAGACGTTTGACGAATCGATTTTATACCAGGAAAGCAAAAAAAATTTCGGAAAGATGACTTGGAGTGAAAAAATCGGCGTAGGGAGGGATAGCGGAGTTCAGGAATCGATGGGGAAGAACTCCATATATCGATACCGAAAATCAATGACGATAACACTCCTCCGAATCCCGTGCTAAAGCAGGGGACGGCGACCTTCTGTCATGTCCGGTGAAGAAAAAGTGTTGAAAGCGCTTTGTCTCGGTGCTAGCCTACTCGACGGGTGTAAGTTTCTTTCTTGTGTTGTGTCTCGGGATTTGTATTGGCAATTTCTGCTCAGTCATTGCTCCCTCAGCCGGCCTGCGGCCACCCTCTCCCCCCGATTGGGGGCGAGGGAGTGAAAACAATTCCTACGCCCCCTCGCCCCCTTCGGGAGAGTCTGGGGGGAGGAGCGGATGAAATATTTGAGAGACAGGCCACTAGGGTTACTTGGTGACGAAGAAGTTCAGACTTCGGTCAAACTTGTTAAGCTGCCGTCCCCTCACCCCCAGCCTCTCTCCCGACGTTCAGTTTCGCTGACAGTGGTTTACTGCGCGAACTGAGTATTGAGGCTGGGGTTGCCTAATCGCTGGAGGAGATCGTGAGAAGTGTTAAAATCATTATCGAGAAACATCCCGATGGCTACGTGGCCTATCCAGTGGGCATCAAAGGAGTCATCGTTGGACAAGGCGATTCCTATGAAGAAGCACTGCGAGATGTCCAGTCTGCATTAAAGTTCCATCTGGAGACATTTGGACCCGACTCTCTCGACACGGAAGAGCCAGTCATCGAAGCGTTCGTCGCCGAAGCTACGGTGTGAATCATGTCCAAGTTCCCGGCTGACGCGCCCAAGGAGAAGGTAATTCGTGCCTTGCAGACTTTGAGATTTGCCTCGTCAGCAGGACAGAAGGATCTCCAGAGTCCATGGCCAAAGCAGGGGACTACGATCTGCTGTTGTATCTCCACAGATAGATAAGGAGGAGAAAAGTGTTGAAACTGTTTTGTCTCTGATGCTAGCCTACGCGGCAGGGCTTAAGCGTCTTGCCAGCTTGATTGGTATCATTGGCCTTATTGAGTCATTAAACTAATTAACGAATTGGTGCCCTCGCCTTTTTTACAGACACAACGACCACATGAGAATTTTGCTTTTGCTGCTGCTCTTCACGGCCGCGGTTGACTTCGCCATGCGCGCGACTGAAACCGCCAGGACCAGCGAGACTCGATCCGACGCGGCACGCCTTTTCAATGGGAAAAACCTCGAAGGCTGGTCTACCTACCTCGAAGGGAGGGGCAAGAACCACGACCCGGAGAAAGTGTTTCAGGTCCACGACGGGGTCGTTCACATTTACAAAGACGCCGAAGAGGGCGCAAAAATGCCGTTCGGTTACATGGCTACGGAAAAAGAATTCGCCGATTACCACCTGCGGCTCGAATATCGGTGGGGGACAAAGCGCTTCGCACCACGCGCTCAGGACAAACGTGACTCCGGCCTTCTCTATCATGCCGTTGGCCCGGACAAGGTGTGGCCCTGCAGCGTGGAACTGCAAATCCAGGAAGGAGACACGGGCGACATTTTCACAGTGAACACCCGGGTCACTTCGACCTTGGACCCCAAGCGTCTTGCTCCCGATGAGCCCAAGCAATGGGCCGGGTCTTATTTCCTTGAACCCGCTGATGGCGGCGTGGAGCGGTCCCAGGGAGGTGATTGGATTTCTCGTATCGTTAAAAGTGGGACCTACGAAGTGGACGGCTGGAATACAGTCGAAGCGACCGTGCGGGGCGACAGTGCCATTCACATCGTTAACGGCAAGATCAACAACCGTTGTTGGAATATTCTTCAGCCGGACGCTCACGACCCTGGCAGGTCCATCCCTCTGAAGGCCGGCCACATCGTTTTGCAGGCTGAAGGCGCGGAGGTCCTTTACCGAAACATCGAGATCACACCGCTGAAATGATGCTCTCCCAGTCTGTGTCGATTGGTTTCATCTTTTTTCCTCAGTAGAAAAAATTTATGGCCGGTGGAAATCAACTATGAAATCCAAGCTCATTTACGGACTCCTGACCGGGCTGGCTGCGGTGGTCATGGCCTGCCTGGTGTACTGGTATGTCATTGTCAGATCCAGGCCCCCTGAACTGATTCTGAAGGTGCCCGATGGTTTCGACGTCGAGCGCGTTGCCGGCCCGCCGCTGGTGGACCGTCCTATCGTCGCGGATTTCGACGAACTGGGACGGCTCTACGTGGCTGACTCTTCCGGCTCAAACGACAAGGTGGAGATCCAGCTACAGCAGAAGCCTCACCGAATCGTGCGGCTGGAAGACACGGACGGGGACGGCCGGTTTGACAAGAGTGTCGTGTTCGCCGACAAAATGATGTTTCCCGAAGGCACGATGTGGTTCGATGGATCGCTCTATGTAGCCGCACCGCCGAGCATCTGGAAACTTACTGATACCAATGGAGACGGCATCGCGGACCAGCGCGAGGAATGGTTTCAGGGGAAAACCCTCACTACTTGCGCCAACGATTTGCACGGTCCTTATCTCGGCCTGGACGGATGGATTTACTGGTGCAAAGGCGCGTTTGGAAAACAGACTTATGAACGTCCCGGCAAGCCGCCCTGGGTTACGCGCGCAGCCCACATCTTCCGGCGCCGTCCCGGCGACTCCCTGGTGGAGCCGGTGATGACGGGTGGGATGGATAATCCAGTGGACGTCACTTTCACACCC
>QHZQ01000404.1:0-5946 GCA_003224725.1 Acidobacteriota bacterium
TCTTCGGTCTTCTCTCGACCTTTGTGCCTTTGTGGTGAGTGATTTTTCTGATGCAGTCTTTTACACTACCAAACTGGAATTCGCCAGAAGTTCAGGAGGCAACCCGGCACCTTCAGTCTCTTTCCGCTGGCAGCAGTCGCCTGGCGGCCTTTTTGCGGGAGTATTTTGTTAGCAGTCTGACCCGGATTGCGATGAACCTCATCCTCGTACGAAGGCTGGTCAGGCCGGGCGACTGTTATCTGGATGTGGGTAGTTTAGGCATAGAACCTGCTCTCATTAAGAACGAATTTCCTTCCTGTCGAGTGAAAGCCTTGACCTATGAAGGGAACCGAATTGGAATTGGTCCCGAAGGGTTCTACGAGACGAATGATCCGCAGGAGCTGGGCTGTGTGTACATCGAACCAGTGGATGTCGAACGACAACGGTTTCCCTACGAGGACAACACATTCGATTTAGTGACCTGCTTTGAGGTATTGGAGCATCTGAAGTATAGCCCGGTTCCGATGATGAAGGAGATCAAACGCGTCCTCAAGCCCGAAGGGCATCTCATCTTAACGACTCCCAATATCAACTCCGCCAGATCGATCATCAAAATGCTCTGCGGCCGGCCCCCTCAAGAGTGCCCTTATTTTCACCGTTCTCTGGACTACGGGATCATCCATCCCAAGGAATATACCCTGCAGGAAGTTCAAGACCTGTTCAGCAGCCTGGGATTTGAAGTGGCGGCCCTCGATACAGTGGACATGCGTCAGACCGATTCAATCGAAAGGGTCATCGTAACCCTGCTTTCCCTGGCTGTTGCTCTTGTGCGCCATCTTTTGACTTCGGCTACTTTTAGAAGCGGTCTTCATGAGAAAATATTCGTTGTTGCCAAGAAAGGGGGCGCCATCGTTTCCGAAGCTCCCAAAAGCCTTTTCGAGCCGCAATTCATAAAAGGATGATGCTTGACACTGGACAATTCTCGCGCAGAGAGGCAGAGGCGCAGCGAAGGAAAAAACCGAGAATAGACGATAGAGGATCGATGACAGTCTTCGATCGGGCACCCTTCGATCCTCTACCTCGACTTGGTTGGAGCCCAGTATGGGTGTGGATATGACGGCTGCAATGACCCCGGAATTTTGCATGAGATGGCCTCATGAGAAACGAGCGTAGGGTGCGTTGCTTTTTCAAACGCACCTTGTCGTGGTGCGTTACAAAGCACTGTGTGCAATCTGGCTAAATCTGTGTTCCAAAGACTTTCTCTACGCGCGTCTCGGCGTTATTGGTCGTCTTTGCGTCCTTGGCGTCTTGGCGGTTTGATTCTTGGTTGCGGTCCCGCCGCCCTGCGCCTCTGGCGGTTCTAAGCGAGGAAGAGAACTCGACCGATTTTTGAACTTCTTGGCGGCCAAGTAACCCTAGAACAGATCACATCCAATGGAATTCAGGCAGACGATCCGCCGTGTGTGGGCCAGACTGGGCAAGAGGCTGAGAGGCTATTCCGGCGACAAGAAAAGAGATCACCCGAAGGATTACCAGGAGCGAATCGCGAAAGAAGTGGAGTTCTTCAAGTCTTATGAAAACGTTCATGATTTGCCTGCCATTTTTCATTATTGGTCTAACAAGTACCTTGTGGCCAAGTACCGCCAATTTGGCTTCGAAAACCCCAGGCAATTTTTTTGCTTGTACATGCGACGCGCCTGCAGGAATTTTCAGAATCAGACTTGCCCCTTCGTGAGCGTGGGCTCAGGAAATTGTGACGTCGAGGTAGAACTGGCTGAGACGCTGCTTCAATCCGGCGTGGATAACTTCGTTCTGGAGTGTCTTGATGTCAACCAGGCCATGCTGGACCGGGGGAAGGCTCTGCCAACGCCGATATTAACTCCTGGCGACCCAAGCAAAAATACCACTTCGTGATGGCCAATCAGTCTTTGCATCACCTTGTCGAGTTGGAGCTACTTTTCGACAAGATTTACCAGGCTCTTCACTCAGACGGCTATTTTGTGGCAGACGACATGATCGGCAGGAACGGCCATATGAGATGGCCGGAGGCGTTGGCTGTTCTTAATGAGCTCTGGAAGGAATTGCCGGAAAGGTACAAATATAACCACCAGCTAAGGCGACTGGAGATCCAGTTCGACAACTGGGACTGCTCCAAAGAAGCGTTCGAGGGGATCCGCTCACAAGATATCCTCCCCCTTCTGATTAAGAAATTTCATTTTGACTTATTTGTCGCGTTTGCCAACATCGTGGATATCTTTGTAGACCGAAGTTTCGGGCATAACTTTGATCCGAATAATGAATGGGACAGGGAGTTCATTGACAAGGTGCACTTCATCGATGAAGTGAACATCGAGAACGGAACCATCAAGCCCACCCATATGACGGCCGCAATGACCAAGCAGGCAACAAGTCAAACGATTATCTACAAGCACCTGACCCCCGCGTTTTGCGTGAGATGGCCAGAAGAGAAACAAGCGTAGGGTGCGTTGCTTGTCAAACGCACCATGTCGCGGTGCGTTATAAAGCAACGCACCCTACGTGCTAGGCAAGAATGGAAAGGGAGCGCCCACGAATCACACGAAAAGACAAGAATCCGGACTGAGCCGCATCTGTTCCCCTGGGAAACTCCGGTGTCTTTGCGTTGCGTAGGGTGCGTTGCTCGTCAAACGCACCATGTCGTGGTGCGTTACAAAGCAACGCACCCTACATTCTAAGCCCATGACATTTCGTTGGTCTGCTCCTGTTTTCAGGAAACTTCCTGCTAATTCCCCTCTCGGGAGGGGCAGAAGGCGTCAGCCTTCGGGGTGGGACCTTCCAGTCGGGACAACCCACCCCTGCACCCCTCCACTGGAGGGGATTTGTGTTGAGCTCGCCCCCAATGCACAACATTCTAAAGACACTGAGTGAATCACAAACTGCTCTGGACCTTGGCTGTGGCAATGGAAGTTTTAACTACGCTGCGTACCGGTGCAAGATTATTGGAATCGATATCATTCTCAATGCTGCGGAGCTGAGTCGGGATGGCGATCGCCTCCAGTATATTCGGTCTACCGCTCATCAGATCCCGTTGGCCGGCAACTCGATCGATGCGGTGATTTGCCACCACTCCATGGAACATTTTTCCAGCTACACGCGAACCTTGGACGAGATTAGCCGTGTCCTGAAGCCGGACGGAATGCTCTGGATTGCCGTCCCCAACGGATACAGTTTCGATGATGCCTTGTATCGGTTCACCGATGCAGGCCACGGCCACGTGAATCGATTCCGTTTGGACCCGTTGATCCAGGAAGTCCGGATTAGAACCGACCTCAAGTTGGTCCAGTTCTTTGCTCTCTTTAGCGGATTTGTTTACCTAAAGAAACCCTTGCCAGGGCTGCCTTCACTGTTTGGCAGGTTCATGCGTCTGCTGCCGGATTCTTTAAACAGAGGTTGTGTCTTGGGGATCAATGCTGCTACTCGCATCATTGACAAAGCTTTTGGATTACGCACCAGCCAGTATGGCTGGGCCTTTGTATTTGCCCGAAACAAGGTAAGTCTGGAAAGCTTGCCCTCATACTTCAACGTCTGCTGGAAGTGCGGCTCGGGGCATGGCGCGGACTACTTGAAATCCTCGGGCCGGGTGAGCTCCAAACTGGGAATTCGTTTCTTCAGGTGCCCAAGTTGTCAGGCCAACAACATCTTTCTTGAGCCCCCCAAAGATCTGAGCTAACTTAGGGTTTTGTGGCCGAATCATCGTTCAAGCTTTGCCGCCTGACAGCAAAGAGACACAATGAGCAAAGTGTTGTGGAAATGTATCTTTAGGTATGCCGCCAGTGAACGGCAGTATAAGCAAGACATCCAACAAGCGTCAGAAGAGACATGGCGGCGCCCCAGGTGAAGTATCTGGGGCGGAAGTGGAACTCTAAGCGATGCGTCCCACTGGGAACAAACACGGCTCGGAAGATACCGTCAGCACGAAGAATTTCCGTCGGCTTTCCATCCACACTAGCCTCCCACCCAGGATAGTAGATTTCGTTCAGCAGAACGTGTCCGTCGCGATTCTGGTGACTTCGAAAAGAGACGGAATTCGTCGTGGTGGAAAAATCATCGAAAGAAAAGCCTCCTGCATCTGCTGGCACCGGTGACGGCAAGTAAATCAGCCACAGGGAATAGATCTGAATAGCAGATGATCGTCTTGAAGTGATGGTAAACTGGCTCGGCCCTTCGGCGATTTCGAACGAACCCAGGTCTGTACAGCGCCATTTGCGGCACTCCCACAGAGAAGTGCCGGGCAGGTTAATGGGCCCGGAGCGCTGCATCCTTTCACCATTCTGGAATGTGATTTCCAGCGACGGGGGAAGCCGGGCAGCGGCGGTATACTCGATTACCAGCAGATAACGTCCGGACTGGGCGACGGCGGGGACGTCATAACGGAGCCAGTCGCCTGGCTTCGCTCCCCAACCGGCAAACATTGGAAGAGGTTCAGCACAGTTCAGATCGAGCTTCAGAGAGCCGCCCGAAGCGGCGGCGACTTCACCCGGGCCGAGCGTGACGGTTGGAAGTTCCTCTACCATCTTGGCAGTTTCTGGGGGAAGGTCTCCCTTCTCGAACAGGAGCACTTGGCGCCCGTCAAACCAGCTTGAACTCATCAGTGCAATCGTCTGTTTATAGCCGGGTAGAACATAGACCTTCGGATAGAACCAGGTTCTCGAAAGATAGTTCTTGTTGCGATAAGTTCGCCACCACCCTAGGTCATCGAGCATCAGCTCAAATTTGCTGGATGGCCCCAGAGGTATTTTCTTTTTTAGTACGGAATCAACCGAAACCACAAATTTCGTGCCGAGCATGTCCAACATCGACGAGTCCAGATTTTGGTCCCGTCCGCCGTAAGGCAGCGTGTAGCGGGAGGTGCTGATGAAACCTCGAATGTAGTCCTCGTAGCGAAGCAGAGTCATCGGGTTCCAGCCTAAGATACCGGGTATGCGCCACACATTCGATCCGTTACCACTCCATTGGTCGTCCGCAAATGCGCCCACGCGAAAGTCCCTGCTACGGTCCGAGCGCAGGAACTGGAGCGTTCGAGCGCGACCGCTGGCAAGGTCATGGCTGAGGTATTTTCGCGGATCATGGTTCGAGCAGTTCAACAGTTGGTTCATGTTGTAAAAGCACAGCTCAAATACCACAATGCCCAGAAGGCTCCATTGGGCAATACGAGGAGGCAATCTCTTTCGGAGCATTGCCGTGACCACAAGGCTGACCACCGCAAGAACCGCCAACATATGATACCAGCCGTAAATCTTTCCGAGATTCAGAACCAGGCCGAGCGCGATAGCCGAGAAGAGTAGAACAGTGAGGCCGACAGGCAAATATTTTCGAAAGTGCTCGGGCAGAGTGCCGCCGAAAAGACCTTCGGAGCCGACGCTCACCATCAGGCAGAGCGCGAAGTTTGCCACATCGAAGAAGGTAGCGGCATTCCGGAACAGGTTGAGGACAGGTATGTAATAAAGCAACCAAGCCAGATGTCCGTTGTTGCCGAATGCCAGCTCAATGGTCAGCAGCACCAGGCCGAGCCAGAAGAAATTGCGGCGGCGAACGGTCTCGATCAATCCCAACAACGCCAGCAGACAGCCAGGGACCGTGAGGAAGACATACTGGAAGGTCAGATCGTAGGGGTACCATTTCGGGGTGCCTTTCAGCCCTCCAAAAAAATTGGGCAGAAAGAGAGTCCACAAAAACCGCGGCTCGTTGCCACCGGTCACATCCCAATAGGTGAGATAGCGGCGGACGGAAAGGTTGCCAAGCTCATAGGTGGGAATGATCTGGACCATTGCCAGAGCCGCTCCAACACCCCCGATGGTAAGAAGAGCAGTGATCCACCGAGGCCAGAGTTTGGCGCGAAATGGACCGAAGCAGGCCTCGTAAGCAAAATAAAGGAAAAGCAGCAGTCCCAGGTAAGCCGAATGCTGCCAGTGTCCGGCAAGAATTTGG
>QHZQ01000404.1:6110-7264 GCA_003224725.1 Acidobacteriota bacterium
GCTTCGGGCTAGGTAATACATGAATAGCCCAGCCAGAAAGAAATGCACAATTTCCTGGATCTCGACTAACCTGTAAGGCAGTTCTGAAAACGGGTGCACCAAGACCAGAAGCCAGGTCAAAGGGTAAAAGATTTGGCCCTCGGGATCACCGATGATGGGATACCCGGACAGAACATAAGGGTCCCATAGCGGCAACCGGCCATGCCTCAATTCTTCATGCACGAAGCTGAGATACGGATAGAAGAAGGACACCGCGTCCCAGGGAAACATCGCGCGGTTGGTGAAAAGAACCTTCCAATAAAAGAAGAGAGTCAGCCCCGCTAAAAAAACGGGCACACGCCATTTCTCGCTGGGGCCGTCTACGGACATGGGGGGTCAGTTAAAGAGGAAAGACTGTGATCCAATCAAACGAAAGACGGCCAGTATAGCATAAAGGCGTTGGGATCCCTGGTCACAAGGAAAGTAATGAGCCGGTTGCCAAGACCGTGACGGTAAAACAAGGCTCGTTTGAATTCACTCGGCAGAACGCGCGAGCCAAAGACCGCATCGGTGTCTTGTTCCAGGAAGAGCGGAACCATTTTCAAGAGGTTGCGTGGATGATACTCAAGGTCGGCATCGTGGAACACAGTGAGTTCGGTATCTGCGTATTCCAAGCCTGCTCGCAGAGAGGCCCCTTTGCTCCGATTGCGCTCGTGACGAATGAACTTCCATTGAAAGTTGTCTCCCCATCCTCCATTTCTCAAATTCTCTTGAAAGTGCTCGAGGACCGACGGAGTCTGGTCGCTGGAACAGTCATCCACCACCACAATTTTGATTCGGCTCAGCAAGGAGAATCCGCCCAAGACTCCGAAGACGGCTGAGGCTGGCCTGGATCAGAAACTGTTCGTTGAAGACCGGTACAATGATTGAGAGGCTGGTGTTGCGCGTCATGCTTATTGTATCCTCGCAGGCAATGTAACGAAGGAATACCTAATGAAATTTGTCCCAGAGGCCACGCACAAAAATGTGGGAGGCGCACTCCGGCGCGGCGACTGATCATGTCCCCCCAAGTCGCCGCTGAGGACAGCGCCTCCCACTTTCAACTGGCGGATGAGAGACCACGCGCTCCAGCGAAACGATTTCCAAGAATGACAACATGACATTTTTTCCCACTC
>QHZQ01000405.1 GCA_003224725.1 Acidobacteriota bacterium
CGGTAAGTTTCTGCTCTTTGAGACAAACAACTATAAACTCCTGGTACATCTTGGCATGACAGGACAGTTGACTTTCTGGGACCAGACTCAAAGAAATGATCAGAATTTCTTTGTACATCCCCTGACTGGACTGCAGAAAGCGCGTCAACACGCCGTGGATAAACATACCCATGTCAGTTTCTATTTCACCGACGGTAATGCCCTGCACTACCGGGATATCCGGCAATTTGGAAAATGGCGGCTTTACCGACCTGATGAGTTTGAACGGGCCAAAGAATTTTGGCAGCTCGGGCTCGAGCCCTTTACCCCAAGTTATAACTGGAAGAAATTCTTGCAGGGTTTCGATGGAAGGAAGCTCAGAATCAAATCCCTGCTGCTGAATCAGTCCTTTGTCGCCGGGGTTGGCAATATTTACGCCGATGAAGCCCTTTTTGAGGCAGGGATACATCCTGAGCGGCTGGTTAAATCTTTAAAGCAGGAGGAGAAAAGGAAACTCTTTCGTGCCATTCCTAAAGTCCTTCGGCGAGGTCTGAAATACGGGGGTACGAGCTTTCAAAATTATCTCAATGCCAACGGTGAAGCAGGAACCAATCAAGAACGTCTAAAGGTCTACGGCCGTGAGGGAGAGAAGTGTCGTCGTTGCAAAAGCATGATCATTCGTATCGTTGTCAGCCAGCGCGGCAGCCATCTGTGTCCCAAATGCCAATCCCGAAGATAGACTTTTGCACCAAACTCTTTTGAGTTCGTAAGGCTGCGATTGTGTTCGAGCCCAGGGCAATTGTTGGGCTTGGCCGCGGCGCCACAGAGCATGAAAATGGACCACGAAGGATCAAAATCATTCCCCTCCACTGGAGGGGTGCAGGGGTGGGTTGTTCCGGACGGGAAGGACCCACCCCTGTAGGCCTTTCCCCTCCCGAGAGGGGATTTTCACGGGAAATATAGCGAAGAATCAGGCAAGGAAGGTTTAGGAGAGGCGATGACCGCAGTGGAAACAAAAAAGACTGGCAGAATCGACTGCGGTCCCGCAGGACCCGCAATGGCGGGCTTTTCCGCCTTTCCCTTTTTTCCTTTCGTTTCCCATTCGCTTTTGGACAAAACTAACAAATTCCTTGGCCTGCTGGTGCTCGGGCATAACTCCCAATACTTCATTTGCTGCCATTAGAGCCTCCGGCAGCTTCCCTTCTTGGTAATAGTAATTGGCAGACAACATCAACTCCCGCGCCCGAACTTCAAAACTTTTGACCCGTTGCAACTCACTCAATCGCTGGGAAGCGTTATGCACAAAGGTCTGGATCTCTGAATTGTGCGGAAAGCGCTTCCGGATTTTTTCGAGCTGGAGGGCACAGAGTTCATACTCTTCCTGGTAGAGATATTTTTTGATCTGAGCAATGGAAAGGGTCTTTACTTCGGAATTAGCTAAATCTTCCTCCAGTTTCCTTTCAACGAGTTGCTGGTAATCAATCTTCGTGGGTGCTGTTATTTGATCAAAGGGCCTAACATCGGGCAGACGGATGACTTCCGGCTGGGTCTCCGAGGTTTTTGGTTGGACCTCCGGGAGGCGGGGAAGCTGAGAATGGACCGGCTCTTCGGGCTCTGGTATTCTGAACTGGCTCTCGGGAACTCGTTGCGCTGTCTCACGATCATTTCTTGGCGCGGGAGGTTCCATGCCCTGAATTCGGCCGGGCTGAACATCCAATTCATTATTGGACTGCGAGAGTTCATCATCCCTTTTCTGGGAGGGCAGCCAGACGAGCGATCTATTCAAGTCTTGCGATGAGCGATCGAACGAAGTTCCAGTAGATCCCTTCCCAGATTCTTCCATTCCTTCTTGTTTGGAGCGAAAGCGCGGGTCCTGCCAATTCTGTAATGATCGTTCCTTTTCTTTGAAAAGTTCAACCAGCGCCGCAATGGTTCTCTCCCTCATCGAGCCCATCTGACGGGCTGATTCTGCCGAAGGGGAATTAGAATCGGCCTGGGACTTGGGCATTAAGGACTCTTGGGTGAGTGAGGGTTCCTTCTGCTGTGGATTTTCCTGCTGTGACAGGTCCTCGGATAAGGATGGCTGAAGGTGAATTTCAGAAGAGGGGTTATTCAGCTCAGGCAGAGAATCGTTGTCCTTAGACCCCGTGGAATCTGCTGGCATTTCATCCTTGTTGGCAGACCGCGGGTCTACAATCTTCTTATATAACTTGCGCCTGGAAAGCTTGATGGCTGTGAGGTCGTAAAGCGCTTTGGCCTTGGAATTGCGCGGGTCAAGCTCAAGAATTTTGAGGAGCAACTCCTCGCAAGGAACGAAGTCATGGAGGCTGAAGAGACGTCTCGCTTCTGTGAGTTTGTGCTCAATGTCAGCCACAAACTCATGCCGGCTTAGTGAAACAACATTGTCGGGCGAGTTGCGTTTATTTTGAGAATCACTGGCCATAAATGGGCCTCACTCGGATGAAGACGTCTCAAACAAGCAGAGACGAAGCCCTCAATTTTCTTCCGGCAAGATTTCCATTTGGACTAATTCGTACAGAGCCGCCGCGTCCTTTTTCCCCGGCCTCATAACCGGAATCTTGGATACCTTTACGCTAGTTTTCCTTCTGCGCTGGTGCCACTGAATCAGATCTCCTACTTTCACCGACTTACTTCCTTTGGAGGCGTGACCGTTCACCCATATTCCGCCATGGTCGCACACTTCCCGAGCCAAACTTCTTCTCGGGATGAGGCGAGATTGTTTGAGGAATAGGTCCAGTCGCATGGATTCGCCACTGGGGCCAGAATCTGCTGGCGGAGTTACCCCGTGGCGACTCATTTCTTCTTCTTTCCCTTCTTTTCTTTCCCAGGTTCGTTCTGCGCCGTCTGTTTTGGCTCGCTGCCGGGGGCTTTGGGAACAGCGCCCGTGTCAATATACCCCGGCTTAACCTCTATGAAACTTTGCTTACGCAATTTGACCATGTATTCTTGGGTGGCTTTCTGGGCTTTGGATTCAAACAACCGGTCCCGTATCTCATTGCTCACGGTCTCAAGCTTTTGAATTCCCGCCTCGTGTTTTTCTTCTACTTTGATGATGACAAGGCCATACTTGGTTTTAATGATGTCGCTGACCTGCCCGCGCCTCAGTTTAAACGCCACATCTTCAATTTCCTTGATCATTTTGCCTCGATGAAAAAAACCCAGCTCTCCACCCTCTTTGGCCGTCGGTCCATCTGAATATTTAGTGGCTAATTCTTCAAACTTCTCTCCACCTTTGGCTTTTTGAAGAGCCTCCTGCGCTTTCTTTTCCAAGGCTGGAACTGCAGGCGGGTCCTTGCCTTCGGTGGAAATCAGGATTTCCCGAATTCGCACCTCTTCCGGTCTGTCGAACTCCTGTTTGTGCGCTTCATAATACTTAGTCACTTCATCGTTGGAGATGGCATTTTGTATGCGCGAATAAACCTCTCGACCCAAAACCTGCTGAGTCAAACTACGATTTTTGATGTTCTGTTTGAATTCCACGGGATCAATGCCCTGCTGAAGCATCAGCTTTTCCAGGGCTTCCATATCCGGCAAGTTATTTTCCTTGCGTATCCGATCGAGAAATTTGATGACATCGGTATCTGCCGTCAAACTCAGATCGGCAGCCTTTTGCACCAGGAGTTGCTCTTCGATCAAGGTTTTCAGCAAATCCTTTTCCTGCGTGGCCAAAGCTTTTGCCAGTTCAGGACCGCTCAAGCCCTTTACCAACTCCTTTTTAATTAGGTCCTTGCTTTTCTCGTAGTCAGACTTTGTGATGATGTCGTTATTGACCCGGACTATAATCTCTTCAAAAACTGTGCCCGCCATTAAGTGAGCAGAAAAGTGAGCAGAAAAAGTGAACCAAAGTATTGCTGTTATGGAAACTAAAAAAACCTTGTGTCTCATTATGGGACTCTCCTTAGGTAGCGGTATTTTTGCAGCATAGGTCAATGACTTCGTTGGAGCGATCAGGCGCATAAAATATATGGAGTAATGATAGCTCAAATCCGGCCAATTGTTAATTCCAAAATCGCCAAAGGCGGAGACGAGGGATGGCGCTGGATTTGCTTCTCCACCAATCACGGTGGAACGGTCAAGCTCGATCGCAGCCATTACAAAGTGAAGTTCGAGAACGACCTGGTCCCGCGTAAGTTC
>QHZQ01000406.1 GCA_003224725.1 Acidobacteriota bacterium
GGAGAAATTTTCATGAGGCGGTAAAGGCCGCGGCCAGCGACGTCATACCCCCCGAGAGAAAGACAATTCTCGTGCACTGACGCAGTAACGCAGAGAAGGAAAGAAAACCGAGGATCGAGGGTTTGATAATCGAGGATCGATGGCAGTCTTCGATCGTGCGATTGTGTCGATGCTCTATCGCCGGCTGGGTGAACGACTATGTCCATTTCGCATGCTCTGTGGAGGCTTTTGGCGCCATTCCCAGGCAACTGGAGCCGGGCTTCCCAGGGGCGACTGAAAGCGGAACGTTAGCTTCCGAAGCAAGTTTATCCATTCTCGTTTTCTTGGCAAATTCTCGTAAATTTCGTAGGTCAAGTTTACGGCCTCCAAAGATGAGAAGTCTTTTTGCACACTTATCCATGTTCCCGCTCCCTTGGTGGTCTTCTTTGCGTCCTTTGAGTCTTCGCGGTTTGATTTTCGGTGGCGGCCCCAGACCGCGTTAAGTTTTGGTGGTAGATTCGTTCCATGACGACTGAACTCGAAATTGGACTCTATATCTTCATGCTGGCCGGCTTCCTCGGTTATCACGTGATTTCGCGTGTGCCGCCCCTGCTTCACACTCCGCTTATGTCCGCGACCAACGCCATGTCAGGAATTTCGCTGGTCGGTTCCCTGGTAGTCGCTGGAGCGAATCACGGCCCCTTAAGCACGATGTTTGGGTTCATCGCCGTGACCTGTTCCTCGACGAACGTTGTTGGCGGCTTTCTCATTACTGACCGCATGCTGAAAATGTTCAAGAAAGCTCCCTCTCCCCAACTGGTCACGACCGCTGACTCCGCCTCAGCCAGTGGGGACAAGCGTATGTGGCGCAGAGCCACAGTGCTCCTGGTCGTCCTCCTGGCCGGCGCGCTGGCACTGATTTATGAGTCTGATCGGTTAAGAGTTTATTTCAGTAACACGGATCTCACTCCGGTCTTGAGTTATTTCTACATCCTGTCAGCCGCTCTCTTCATTCTGGGACTCAAAGGTCTGAGTTCCCCTAAGTACGCCCGCAGGGGCATGTTTCTGGCTGAATTAGGTATGCTCATGGCCGTGGTGGGCACTCTTTTTCACCACGAGATCGTCACTTACCAATGGATTATGGGAGGACTCGTGCTTGGCTCCCTCATTGGCGGTAGTATGGGGTTGTGGATCCCGATGACGGCCGTGCCCCAACGGACGGCCCTTTCCCATTCTCTTGGAGCATTGGCGGCCACCCTTGTCGGGATTTCCGAATACTATCGACACGGCGGCGTACTCGGCAGAGTACTGATGACAGCTATTGGCTTCGAGGTGCTCATCGGCGGCCTGACGTTTACGGGAAGCCTGATGGCGGCCGGCAAGCTGCAGGGGATTCTTCCGGGAGCGCCCATCACGTACAAAGGGCAAAACACGTCCAATATTTCGTTGCTGGCGGTGATGGTTTTTTGCCTCATCACCTTGATCTGTATGCCTTCGGCCGGCACACTGTTCTACCTCATGGTAGCCCTGGCTTTGCTGTTCGGATTTCTCCTGGTTATTCCCATCGGCGCCGCCGACATGCCGGTGGTCATTTCTCTGCTGAATTCCTACGCCGGGCTTGCTGATGCTTCCATGGGTTTTGTGCTCATGAACAAAATCCAGATCATCACGGGTTCGCTCGACGGGACCTCGGGTTTCCTTCTTTCCCTGCTCATGTGCAGGGCCATGAATCGCTCAGCGATGAATGTTCTCTTTGGGGCTTTCGGCAAGATCGAAAAGGAGGAGGCTGGACCGGCGCTGGAGGCGAAGGGCACCGTGCGCAGTATCGTACCCGACGAGATGGCGGTTCTTTTCGACAGTGCCCGCTCCGTCATCATCGTGCCGGGATACGGCATGGCGGTTGCCCAGGCCCAATACGGGGTCAGTGAGCTGGCGAAAGTCCTGATGAAGCGTGGTATTGATGTGAAATACGCCATCCACCCGGTGGCGGGCCGCATGCCCGGGCACATGAACGTTTTGCTCGCCGAGGCCAATGTTCCCTACGATCAGTTGTTCGAGATGGAGCAGATCAATCCCTACTTCGCCGAGGCAGATCTCGCTTTGGTGGTCGGGGCTAATGACGTGACCAATCCGGCGGCCAAGAACAATAAGAACAGCCCGCTTTATGGAATGCCGATTCTGGAAGTGGACCGCGCCAAAGCCATCATCGTCCTCAAGCGCAGTCTGCGCCCGGGCTTTGCCGGGGTGGACAATGAGCTTTATTACAACCCGAAATGCATGATGCTTTTCGGTGACGCCAAAGAAAGCCTCAACAAACTCTTCGCCGCCCTGAAGTCGTAAGTTTCATCCTCAAGCGAACCGGGCCATCATGCCGGGTATTTCCCGGTGATATAGTTGTGCAGTTGGTGGATAGTCTCGTCCTGGGCTGAGATAATCCACTTTACCAGATCACCAATGGAAACAATACCCACCACTTTTTCTTCCTCCACCACCGGAAGATGACGGATGCGACTGTTCGTCATGATGGACATGCATTCGTCAACGCTATGCTTCGGAGTCACAAAGATGACCGGGCTCGTCATGATTTCCTGGACCTGGGTTTCTTTTGAGGATTTTCCCCTAAGAATAACTTTACGGGCGTAATCACGCTCAGAAATGACACCGACCAGCTTGCCGTCGGAGATCACCAACAAAGCCCCGACTCGCTTCTCGGACATCATTTCAATCGCGTCATAGACTGATGCGGCAGGAGTCACTGACCAGATCTCTGGGCTCTTGTCTTTTAGAATAGTGCTGATGGTATCGAACAGTTTCATCGTCCTCAGCAAGGGCTGGAGTACAGACCTTGCCTCCTTTGAGCTGACTATTGCCTTGGTGATTACCTGAACACTCTCATCATAGCGTTGCCGCAAAGCAAGGTCAACGTGAGTTTTCATTCCGCTTGAGTCAAGCGAGGGCGGTTGACGTGGTTTGGAAAAGACAGGGGCGAGTGACAAGTAACGATGACTGGTTTAAATCTGCCCACCATGAAGAACATGAAGGGCATGAAGAGGGACTTGGGTCCAGTAGCCCAACTACCGGCTTACTTGAGATCAATTTCAACGTGGAGCGGTTAATGGAGGGTCTGAGGAGGTTCGTGCTCTAGGGCTTCATGGTCTTCATGTCCTTCATGGTGCTAGACCTCTGGCGAGCAAGGCCCTCCCCTTGCAAATAGCTTGAAAAAATCCGAGATTCGAGTCATCCCAACCTTGGCTGGTCACTGGTATTTTGGTTTCAGCTTTCTCAAGTCGAGTCGAGTTTTGCAATGAATACAGTGAACATGAGTTGGGCCATGGTGGATCTGGGATAAGTTGCAGGCTTCGCAGCAGATCTCATAGCAGGCAATTTTCGATTTGGGTCGTAGGGCTGTTTGCTTAATGGGCTGACTTTGCACAGGGCCCTCCTTGGAGTTTCCTCGGTGAGTGGTTTTATAAATAGGTATTTCGCTTAGAAACAGCTGCGAAGAGGGTTGCAATCTTTCTGCCAGTTGATCAATTTGCTTTTGCGCGGTCAGGAATCCATTTGTTTTCAACACATTGAACCAAATCTTCGGTGCCACGAGGGTAAGCAATGAAGATAAGCCAGACTGATTATGTAGGAACCTCAGTAGCCTAGTTCCACTTTAGGGAAAATGTCTACACACTGGTCGAGGAGCGAGTTTCTCCAAACCAAAGAACAACGCATCAATACAATTGGCGAAGCTACGGGCGCAAACTGCAGCAACACCTACGCCTCTCGGGACTGAGGTTCGGTTTCGTTATGCGGTAGGGGCAGTCGTCCAGGTGTGCCTACATTCCGTTCCGAACAAGGACACGCCCGGCCAAGGCTTGACATATGAGGCTTCACAGGGGGCAGGTAGGGTGGCTCATTGGCAATGTGTGACGTTTTGCCGCGCCGGCGCCTTCGGAAATCGGGCTAATCGGTGTTTTGCTGGTTATAGATTACCGGGCCGACGCCGACCGGAGTCTGTGGCGTCTTCGATTGCCGCGCCGACGCGCAAGATGACCGTTTCCTGGAAGGCCGGACCAATGATCTGCAGCCCCAGCGGCAGCCCCCCCTCATTGAATCCACACGGTATCGAGAGGGCAGGCAGACCAAGAACATTGATGGCCCGCAGCACATCTTCGGCTCCTTCACCCGTGTCAACAGTCGTCTGCCCAATCTTTGGAGCTGCGGTAGGTGTGGTTGGCGTCAGCAGGCAATCCACGTGTCTCCAAAGCGCCTGGAATTCCTGTTGCGCCAACCGCCGAAGGCGTTGCGCGTTCACATAATCGGTGGCGGAGAGCAAGCGGCCCTGGTCGAGCAAGGCCAGCACGTCGGCCCCGAAATTCTCCCGATGGGCCAGGTGGCGCTCCATTAACGCCGAAGCTTCAGACAACAGGATGATCCGGCCGATCGTGTTAATTGCCGGGATGTCGGGCACGCGAACGGGAATGATGTGTCCGCCAAGGGCTTCGGCTGTTTGTGCTGTCTGTCGCACGGCCTGAGCCGTCGCGGGGTCAACCCGGTGGAAATAGAAGTTTTCTGGAACTCCGATGCGGAGACCGCGGATCAAGAC
>QHZQ01000407.1 GCA_003224725.1 Acidobacteriota bacterium
GGCCCTGTTGCCGTTGCCCCCGCTGATGCTAGAGTTGAGGACTAGAGCACTATTTTGAACACCCCCGCTGACGCTGGCGTTTTCCCCGCTGGCCGTGTTGCCGTTGCCCCCGCTGACGCTGGAAGCAAACCTGCTCGCTGTGTTCTGGGAGCCCCCGCTGACGCTGGAAGTAGCCCCGCTCGCTGTGTTCTGGGAGCCCCCGCTGACGCTGGCCATGTTGGCGCTGGCGGTATTTTCAGAGCCTCCACTAACATGCGCTCCTGTAGAGGTTGCGCGGTTATTGGCACCGCCGCTTATACTCGTGAATAATCCGCTAGTTTCATTGAACGACCCTCCACTGATGCTGTCAAAACCAGATCTAACAGTGTTGAACTTCCCCCCGGTGATACTGCTATGTACACCAAAATTGTTATTTGCTAACCCTGCCACAAGGCCCGCAATTCCTCTAAATCTGTGTAGCGGGCCTAGTACAATGTTATGCGAGCCGCCTCTGTCTCCAGGCTGCAGGTCAATAGTGATAAGTTCATCAACAACTTCGTTGTACCCCACGATGAGATTGCCCAGGCCTCTAGGCTGCCCGACAGTAAAAATTTCGTCTTCAGTTCGTCCCGAGCCGCTTCTCACGTGCACATTGCAGCCGGTGAAGAGCACATGGGGGCCGATCAGGCCGTTCAGGGTGTCATGGCTGACACTCACGCACTCATTGAGCGCCTGAGCAGGACTGTTTTGAATCGTCGTAATGTTGGTCTGAGCCGTTGCGAGCTGGCTCAGCAATGAATTGATCGTATTGTTTGTCGTCGCTTGCTGGCTCTGCAATGTGGCGACCTGCCCTTGCAGGGTGGTCACCATACCTTGCAGAGCATTCACCGTGTTTATCAGTGCCTGCAACTGGGCGGCGGACACGTAATCCACGCCGGGCGTTGCAATCGTCAAGACCCCTGTGCCGGTAGTGTTCTTCAGCAGCCCAGTGGCGAGCGGTGAGAGCGATTGGTTGCTCGATAAATGGTCATTGGGGGTCTGTGTGATATAGGTGGCGCCCACGGGAGCGCCAACGCCTTGCGCAAAGGCGCTTGGCGACAGGACCATGACGAGAACACCCGCACAGAGCACCGCAATCAGACGGCTACTTCTCTTTTTCATGACGTACCTCCAGTTGTTGAACTCAAACAGCAATGCAAGCCCGGCAACTACAGCGGGTCTGAGAACCAACGCCCTGAGTGTATCCATGTGTGTATCTCCTTTCGGTTGGGTTTGCCTTTGCAAATGGGGTCAGAGTCCAGTTTCCAGCAGATCGGGACTCCGACCAAACGCGCTAAGTAGACTCCGACCCCACTACTTCATGCTATCCGCTGCCCTGTGTGCAGCTCCTCGCCTCTTCAAGAACGGCATCCCCAGAGTTAATTCCCCGCGGGACAGATGCTCCCGGCGATGAAATTGTGGTCAAGCGGGATGAGGTCAAAACTGTGTGTGTTGACAAACATTGAGGTCACGCCATTGTTCCCTAGCGCGACATTAATTTTACCGGAATCGAAAAAGACCGTGGCAACTCTTAGACAGCCGGTCGTTACATCAGAAGTGAAGTTTAGGTTGTAATCTCCAGATCCAGTTTTGTCTACGCTCACTAATCCTTGGCTCTCAGCCACATTTCCGTTTCCAAACACCCGCGCGTAACTAAATTTAATAGCCTTTGCATTAATGGCAGCGATCGCAGCTGAATCTTGCGCCAACGCAATGAACAGATTGTTGATAGACGTGTTCGCAGCGGCCAGTTGGGTTTGCAAACTGTTAATGTTGCTCTGCGCGGTAGCGAGCTGAGAGAGGAGGCTCTGGATCGTATTTTCATCCGTCGCCAACCGATTTTGGAGAGTTGTGTTGTTGGTGTTCGCCGTGGCGAGCTGGGTCTGCAAGCTTGCGACATCTGCTTCAAGGGCCACAATACGTTGCTGTAATAGCCCTGTATCCGCAGCTTGCACGCCCATTATGGCCAGGACTAGGGTCACCGAAAACAAAGCCATCACTATGACCTTACCCATCTTGATCATTGGCGTACCTCCTTCTGAGTTAGTTGACGATCGATCCTGTCATGTGCGTGTGCTGTCCCACTTATTTCGGACAGGTCGTTTCTCGTTTTTGACCATCCAGGCCGTGTAGAATTCGGCCGGCGACCGAGCCCGTTTAGATCAACGCCCGCAGCAGGTCGATGGCCTGAAGGAGCGAGGAAGAGACCTGCGCTTGCGCGCCACAGTCGGTGATCCAATCGTTGCTGTCCGGAGCGCCCGTGGTGGCGCAGCCATCCATCTTGGCCAGGATATCGTTCTGCAGTTTATCCAGTGCATCCTGGTACAGGCCTTGGTTGATATCCTGCACCACGGCATTGATCTTGTTGATAAAGGCCTTCTGCAGGTTGGCATTCGTAAAGACGCTCGCGGCCAGCCCAGTGATCGCCGTCCGAAGATCCCCCACCTGCTGGCTCACCGTGGCCGGCGTCGCAATCGTGAACAGGAACACCTCCTCAGCGCCTCTTTCGGTGGAGGTATAGACCACCCGGTCCCCGTCGATGTCCGCGAAGAAGTGATCGCCAGGGCCCGTAATGAGGCGCAATTCTTGCTGGGTTGCCAAATCGTAAAGATAGATGTCCAGGTTTCCGTTGCGATCGTCGGTCCAGATCACGCGTGACCCGGAAATGCGGGGTTGAACCTTGTTGCTGGCCACTGTGGTCAACTGGGTCCTGGTCCGAGTGAAAAGATCGTAGGCGACTATTTGTTCTGTACCAGGTACTACTCCCCCCAAGGGCCTGAAGGGCGGTTGAGGTGTTGGATCCCAAACACCCTCCACCCATACCACGGTATGGCCGTTGATATCGGGAAAGAACTGTCCTACCGAACCACTGCTGGCAAGCGCGAAATTCGGACCTAGCGTGGAAATCTGGTACCCAAAGACATTCGGATTGCCGCTGCCGTAGTCTTCGTAGACGATGAAATCGCCATCCACACGCGGGCGTGCCTGGACTGCGGCATCCAGGGTGACCGAGCGACGAAGTGAAACGCCGTTTATATAGTCAAAGGCGTCAATATCGCTTTGGATGTTGGTGCGAACGAAGGCAACATACTGCGAGCTAATTGCCGGCTGTTGGAAAGAAACAGCCGACGAAGAAGTCGCAATGTTGGTCAAATTCGCGGTCGGAAGGTCATATAAGACAATATCGCCAGGGCTGCCGGCTCTCGAATGTGTCCACACGACCTTATTACCCTTGATGTTTTCGAGAAACTCTTGGTCGTCCGGCGTGTTGGTGAGATTGATGGCTGGACCGTTGGTGTTGAGATCGTAGGAGTAGATGTCTGCGTTGGTGGAACCGCTGGGGAGTCTCTCCGTATCGGTCCAAACGACATTGGTGCCCGAGATGGTCGGATCATTCTGCGTATGTACTGCGGTTGCCGTGGACAGGCGCGTGCTCGTCCCCGGCACTTGCGCCGAAGCAGTTGAGGCGAATAGCACGCCTCCGACCGCGAGGAGCAGAACGCCGATTCTGTAAGCCCTTAAGAGAATGTGTCGCATGATCTCCCTCCTTTGCTCACCCTCCCAAGACGGTGACTTGTTAGGTGTAGGGGACAGACTGACAGTGCTGCCCCCGGTTGTGCTCAGCACTCCGAACCCTGCCACCAGCAGGCAGCATTTCTTCCTTCCTGATTGCACCAAGGCGATCGTAT
>QHZQ01000408.1 GCA_003224725.1 Acidobacteriota bacterium
AAACGGGTAAATTGTGGACCTTTACCTCTTGGCATCAAGGTTTACTCTCTTCGTTAACCACACCTAACTATTGAGTGAGCAGAATTATTGTGAAACGGCTAACAAACCTGCCGGAAGTATCGTGTAGTTGCTTTTAAGCTGTCAAGTCAATCGCTTGCTTGGGAGGATTTCTTGTATATTCGGCAGAAATCCTGTGGGGTCATCCAAAAATACCTCATTCTGCCCAATTCCGATGAACACGAACCTCAACTCCTCGATCGAATGCGCCAGCTCCTCCGAAGCCAGCAAAGGCTGATAGTACGGCGAAGCCCCCTCACGAAGTTTGGCCGCCATCTTTTGTTTGACTGGGCATGAGGTCAACTCGCTCTGGGGCTTGTTATTCAATGACTCGCTTTGTTGTTCCTGGGAAGGTAGGCTGGGGCGACACCGAAAATTACAGTCGTCATCCGGTCCGATGGATTGTAGTACTGGTGAGGCGTGCCCTCCGGCAAATAGACTCCATCGCCCGCCTTCACGTCGAACCAGCGAGTCTGCCCCCGGTTGTCGAGTTTCTGCCCGGGAAGCCTGACGTGCAGTTCGCCTTCCTGAAGGTAGAGACCCTCGTCGCCTCCATGAATTCGTACCTCGGTCTCCTGCTTGGGCTGTAAGACAATCTTGCCAAAGGTGATCAGGTCGGTGCTGGCCATAATGCCTACCAAAACCTGCTGCTTCTCTCCTTCCAGTCGCCACAAGATGTCGGACTCGCGAACCACTTTGAGGGCGGCGCTGCGTCTCGCCTCGTCCAGAGCGCCAGGCCACCGGCCTAGCCATTGATCTTGTACATATTTGGGTTGAGATAGTTTTCCTTCACCCAGATATTGACTCTGCCCTGTCACTGGAGGCAGCCGAGGAAGATATTCCAAGACCCGCAGTGGTTCAAGACCGTAACTGAAGCCGTGATTCCAACTGTTACGAGTGAGGAACGCCAGTTCCCCCGGCTTGATATAGTAGACTTCTCCCGTTGCTGGATTGTTCAAGACTAACGTTCCACTCAGAACGTAATAAATGCCGTCCACCTTGAACTGAGTGGTAAACCGATCCGAGTGGCGAAACACCTCTCCCGGTCCCATGCCCCAGATTTGCCACATGATCTTTTGACTGCCGGCAAATCGGGAGTCGTGTACTCTTCCCGAAGTCTCGTCACCCCATAGAATGCGGTTGGTATCGTTAGAAGGAATGTGCGTCGGTCCGTCCAGCGGTCGGTCGGGTGACGTCTGAGCCAGCACCGACGTACACAACGCAGCTAAAACGAAGGTTAGCGAAAGCATAACTCTCATGTGGTTTCCTCCTGTGCTGTTCAGCCGCGCCATTGCGGCTGGGTTAGTTCCACGGTCAGCGGTTTTGCTGCCCGTGGGCTTTTCCCGACGAACTGCCCACGATCACCGGAAACTGTTGGTGATCGTGGCTACCAAAAACGAACTGCCCACGAGCACCGAAAAGCACGGTGATCGTGGCTACCAAGAACGAACTGCCCACGAGCACCGAAAAGCACGGTGATCGTGGCTACCAAAAACGAACTCCCCACGAGCACCCAAAAACGCGGTGATCGTGGCTACCAAAGGGTGAAGCCCTGTATGATCCCTTGTTGAGATTCCGCATCATGTTTAGAAGCGGCTTGAGAATTAGAGCAACAAACTCCCTCGGTTACCTGGCAGCTCAAATGAAGTCCACCGAACCATCGCCGCGATAAGCAAACTCACGATGCCAAGGTTTCGGCGGATAGTGCCGGAACGCTTCAATATTTAACTCGATGCCCAGGCCAGGCTTGTTAGGGATGGGGATATATCCATCTTCGACCATCAACGGGTCTCGGACGAGATCTTTGCGTGGCGCGGTGTCGTCTGGCTGATACTCGAGGATCAAGAAGTTTGGGGTGGAGGCGGCAAAATGCACGTTGACCGCAGTAGCCACCGGGCCCATGGGATTATGCGGCGCCACCATCACATAGTGGGCCTCAGCCATGGCTGCAATTTTCTTCATTTCCATGACCCCTCCACAAAGACAAATATCCGGCTGGATAATGTCCAAGGCTTGAGCGTGGAGAATTTT
Organism: Acidobacteriota bacterium; assembly: GCA_003224725.1. Classification (GTDB taxonomy): domain Bacteria; phylum Acidobacteriota; class Terriglobia; order Versatilivoradales; family Versatilivoraceae; genus QHZQ01. The sequence continues at coordinate 2,089 of QHZQ01000408.1, forward strand.
CTGGAAGTCAAACTTTGTGTAATTACATTCTCCGCTCGCTAGCGGAATGTTGACATGAGATGCTAGCTTAACCATAGCATCCACATTTTCCGGGCGGATGGGTTCTTCGAGCCAGAAAGGATGATGGGGCTCAATTTCCTTGGCCAACCGGATGGCTCGACTGACCTCAAAAAACTTGGCGTGGATATCCACGGCGATGTCCACATTAGAACCCAAGGTCTCGCGAACTGCAGCGATGCGCTGGCCGGCCAGGCGAGTCACGGTGTTGTAAGGCAGCGCGCTGGAATCGCTTTGGTGGGGAGATATCTTGACAGCCGTGTAGTGGTACTTCTCCACCAGAGCTTTGGCATGAGTCGCAAGCTGTTTGGGATTGTCGCCGCTTGCACTCTGGTAGACGCGGATTTTCTCTCGACACTTGCCACCCAGCAGCATGTAAACAGGTAAACCGGCTGCCTTGCCAGCAATATCCCACAAAGCATGTTCGATTCCGCTGATAGCCGCATTGACAACAGAGCCTCCCGGAAAACGACTGGAATTGTACATCGTAGACCATAAGTGCTCGATGTTGCGCGGGTCCTGCCCGACCAGCCAGCCTTTGAAGTCATTAATGGCAGCCACGGTTGCTTCATCCGGTCCACAGGAGTAGGCCTCTCCGATGCCGTGAATACCTTGGTCGGTTTCTACTTTGACGAAAAGCAGGTTCCGGCCGCCGACGCCAACGAGGTAACTTTTGATGTCGGTAATCTTAATCGCTGGACGAAGACCTACTTTCTCGGGTACCTGTAACAGCGGAACCGCATTTACAGGTAAGGCGGTCGATAAGATACCCGTGGTCATAAGGAATTTTCGTCTCTTCATCACGAGTTCCGGTGACTTTTGACTCAAAATCAAACTCAATTCTCTCGTTCTGACTGACAATCTCGGAAATTATGAGTAACCTAAGAAATATTCGGAAACCTGTCAAGAATTTTTTCAATTTTCATGGCAATTGAAAGATTTGAGTATGGTATATTTCGAAAAGCTGAATCCTTTCAAATGCTTTTTAGAATTCAGACAATTCCAAAGGTCCGTTATGCAAGAGAGAGTAGACTGCCTCAATTGGGAAATGGTGGGCTCCTGTTAAAAAAAACAATTTCGCGCAAAGACGCGGAGGCGCAGAGAAGGAAAAAATTGAGGTTAGAGAGTCGAGGATCTTTTGCAGTTTTCGATCGTGCAGCGGGGCTCGCCAGGAGGCTCGCCTCCCACGTCGGCTCTACCGCGAGAACGACAACTTGACCGCTATGTGAACTTTGACTACCAAGAAACCCTGGGCTAGGCAACGGGGGCGTCCATGAAGATCGGGCGAAGACGGTTTTTGCAAACGATAGCGGCGGGAGTGAACCTTTCAAATTTCACTCCGTCGGCCAAGAGAA
>QHZQ01000409.1 GCA_003224725.1 Acidobacteriota bacterium
GACAGTTTTGGAATGGAAGAATATCCATATCGTGTAATTTTTCTTATCTGCCAGAAAGGTGGGCAAAATTTTCTCTTTAGCTTTCCTGAATGCGTAGGTGATGAACATTTAGGAAAAAATCTTATTAAGTCTTATCAAAAAGAAAAAAATTTTTGCGGCCAGAGGCCAAAGTAAAATTGCCCACGCCTTTGGTATTTTGTGTGCGCACTAAGTCGATATTTGATGGTTACCAGGGTCCGGGGAAAACAACGGATTCAACTTGTCAACTTTCAAATTCTGACGTGACTCAGGAGGACCATAATGTCGAACACGACAGTGGAGGAAAGAAGTCAAAATCCCGGGAGTCATTTAGAGGAAATGACAGAGGGAAAACAAACTCTGCAATTTCAAAAAGGCGAAATAATTTATACTCAAGGGAACACAGCCGATGCGGTTTTTTTTATTCAGCAAGGTAAGGTGAAGGTTACCGCCGTATCCCCTGCCGGAAAGGAAGCGACGCTTTCAATCCACGGCAAAGGAGATTTCTTTGGCTTGGGATGCCTGAGTGGCTTAAACGGCCAGAATCTGCGAGTCAATACGGCCACAACAGTCGAACCTTCCCTGCTGCTGCGAATTGAAAAATCGGCTATGGTTAGCGCCCTGCACCAGCATCAGGCCTTGCGTCGGTCTTTCATTGATTACTTGCTGACTTGCAATACTAACATTCAGGAAGATCTTTGTGACCAACTGCTCCACCCCAGTGAAAAAAGGCTGGCGCGCGTTCTGTTAAAACTCTCACGTCTGGCTGAAAACGGAGATGAGGCTGAAGTGATTCTCCCTAGATTCAGTCATGAAACTTTGTCAGAAATGGTAGGCACCACTCGATCCCGCATTACTTATTTCATGAACAAGTTCAAAAAGATGGGACTGGTTCATTATGACCGTGACCTGGTGGTTCATGCAGGTTTGCTGGCCGAGGAGGTTCTCTCGAAATAGAAACCTTGAATTCAACTCGGACAGAATCGAGAGGTTGATCCCAAAAAGTTGAAATGAAGACAATTCGCGAAAAAAAACTCCTCTGCTTCAAACCGTTTCTCGATGACATTGTCGAGGGTAAGCGACCTCTTAGATTCAAGCGTAAGCAAAGAATCTACTCCCAGGGTGATCCGGCTGATTCGGTGTTCTTTATTGAAGAAGGTAAAGCTATCTTGACGGTGGTTTCCAGTAGCGGCAAAGAAGCCACCTTGGGCGTTTTGCACCCGGGCGACTTTCTGGGTGAAGGCTGCCTCAATGAGCAGCCTTTTCGAACACATACAGCTACGACATGGGAGCCTTCTCTGTTGGTTCGTATCGAAAAAAATGCCCTGTCGCAGGCTCTGCATAACAATTCGACCCTTGCCGAAGCCTTTATCGGCCAGTTGCTGGCTCACAACATCCAGTTTCAAGAAGATTTGTGTGCCCAGCTATTTAATCATAGCGAAAAACGCTTGGCGCGCCTTCTTCTCAAGCTCGCTCACTTTGGTGAGAAGGGATCGCAGCCAGTCAAGATAGCCCCTAAACCCAGCCACGAGATCCTGGCGGAAATGGTAGGCACTACTCGCTCCAGGGTCAATTATTTCATGAACAAATTTAAGAAATCTGGACTGGTCCATTATGACCATGGAATTGTGGTGCACCCTCGATTGCTGACAGAAGTAATTTTGAAGGATTGAAAGTTTTCCAGGCCACCTTCTTCCTGTTCCCCGCTTGGGTTGGAGGTTCCCAGTTCATCATTATTCCTCCTATCCCAACACGCATAGCTGTGTAAAAGCTTTCCTTTAAATGGACACAGCTTTCCATTTAATCCAAAAAACTTAATCAATTCCAATCCCACGGGTCGTTTAGTGCGTTGTATCATCTAAATCTAATCGTCTGAATGAAATAGCGATTTCTAGGTGGGTGTAGGATTCTTCTTTGGCAGGATCCTTGCTAGTTACAAAATTGTCTCTGCGAAAAAAGTAAAATTCCCAATCGGAATTATCTGATGGCCAGGACCAAGCCGTGGCCCCAGCTACCACGCCTCCAAAGTTGGCAAACTGGGAAGTAAATTGGCAGAAAGATCCGTGGGGATTGACAAACTCCATTAGATTATCTGAATCCCGGGGAGGTCATGAAGAAGTTTTGCATAATTGCCCTGATAACCTATAGCCTCATAGGCGGGTCGACCTTATCCAAGGCGACCATCGTGCCCAGAGTTTCTGAAGAGCGGCTGCAACTCATAAGAGAGATCCAGCAGAAATTGAACCTCTCTTTTCATTGCGAGTTTTCGGTTCATATTGGGCAAACGAGGAAATATGCCACCGCCAACAGCTCAGGAATTATCATGATTGACAGATCGTTTCTCCAAAGTGCCGACCCAGAAAGTATCTTCTTTGCCATAGCCCATGAGTACGCACATGCCTATTTGCAGCATGATGTTCTCCTCTACGGGCAAATGACGAATCCAAAGGGAGTTAACGAGGAATTGAGAAGTTGGACAGATACCCGCAGGCACTTCGAAAAAGAGGCTGACGGAATTGCTGCTCGGAAAGCAAAGCAGATGGGCTTTGCCATTGAAGGCATCATTAAGTTCATCTTAGAGATTCCAGATCTGGAAAAGGGCGTGCCAGCGGAGGATCGAGTCTACTCCAAACCTAGCGAGCGAGCCCATTATATCTTGGCGGTTTTCCAATCCAGTTAGTTCAGCTAGAGTCGAAGCCCAAATCACTCATCAATAGCAATCAGGGAGGAACTCAGATTCCGACCGGAAACGCCCGACAGATCCGTAACGATTTGGGTGTTCTCCTTCTAACCGCCCTATAGGTCGGTTGCCTGTGCATGCTTCTGCACTCCCGGCGTCTTACTCGGCCGTCTGCTTCTCATCTCTTTCCTTAAAAAAATTGCTCTTTGGCAGTGCAGAAAGTGTCAGCCTTGGGTCGAGACAGTCCGCCCGTGCATTCTTCCAGTGGAGGGGGCACTAATTTTCGTAGCTCCTGGTGACCCGCAAGCTCAGGAATGCTCACTAGCTAGTTTCTGTCGCGAAACTGGCCTTATTCCCCGCTCCGCCAGTCGGTGTCGGATGATAGCTCGGGTGGAACGCGCGCTTCGTCGCGCGTTCAACAAGCGTGCGTAGGAGCGCCCGCTCCACCTGGAGCATTTCGCGACAGAAACTAGCTAGCCTGGGGTCATAGTCAGGCGGCTGGAGAGACATTCGTAATTTGAGCTTTTCCGAAGTAGAAACCCAGTAACTTTTTTCCAACTAACTGGGGTTTTCCCCAGTTTCTCCTGACCCTTAACGAATGATACTCTACATTATCTAAGGCTTACAGTGCTACTCGCGGAAGAGAAGGGGAGCTGGGTTGCTTCTGGATAGCTGGCCCATCAGGGTTTTTGTCTGTCCAATTGTATCGTGCTCAATCGCTCTGAAGTTCGTTAGAGCTTCGGCAATCGGCCCCGAAGCAGGTTGACATCGTCTGACTGGTTCATGTGGCTCCACTTCCCTGTCGCTACGCAGGTTTACGTGCGGTCTCCAAATAACGGGTCCTCTCCCGAATCAGGAGGGGAAAGCCTGTAGCCTCCCTGCCCTGCACGCTAGCGTCTTGAAAACGGGGAAGGCCGAGAAGGCCAGTGAACGATGAGGTTAAACAAATATGCAGAATAATCCAGTCGACAGGAATCGAATCTTGGTTGTAAGCTTACAAACCGAGCTTATCTCCATGCTTCGCTATTTATTCTCCGCCGATGACCTTGAGCTGGTTACTGCTCAGGAGCCACTGGAAGTGTTTGAGAAACTTGCATGCACGGGAGCAAAGGTCTTATTGCTCGATTTGCATCTCCCAACAGCGGATGCGCTAAGACTTCTCAAAGTCATCCGAGCCAAGTGCCCCCAGGTATTTGTGATCACGATAGCGGAATCTGCCTGCCGGGAATTGGCCGCTGCATCAATTATACTGGGAGCAAACGAATTCCTTCTTGAGCCTTTCGATTTCCAAGTTTTGAGGAGGCTCCTTCGTACCGGAATCAGTGAAAACTTTGCATACCAGTATGTAGAGCCTATTACAGAGAGCCGGGGGCACTCCTCCGGGAAGTAAGAAAATCACCAATTCAATTTTTTTTCTCGC
>QHZQ01000002.1:0-38143 GCA_003224725.1 Acidobacteriota bacterium
TTCGACATGGGAGTCAAAATTGTTGTGCTCAAAGGGGGACATCAGCCGGACCGAGCAAGAACCGTCCCGGCTCAGGTGGTGGATCTCTTTTATGACGGGAAAAAGACCCGGTGGGTCGAAGGCCCATTCATAGACACTCCTCATACCCATGGAACAGGCTGCACCTTTGCATCGGCGATCGCGGCAAGTTTAGCCAAGGGTTTGGAACCCTATCTGGCGGTGCTGAAGGCCCGCGAATACCTGACAGATGCCTTGAAATACGCCTTTCCTGTCGGCCAGGGGAAGAGTCCGGTCCACCATTTTCATGGCTGGTGGCCGAAGGAGTGAGGGTCGCAGAGGCCGAAGATAGAGGATAGAGAATCGAGGATCGGACTCAAGGTTTGCGATCTTCGATCCTCAATCCTCGGCAGGACGCGACCCCAAAGATTGTAAGGACTCCGGGGATCCTACGCTCTCCTTGCGTCGGGTTTCTATTTCACGTAGCGACGATCTTTAACTTGGCTGCTTCCCAGGCTGAGATCCCACCGATCAGGTCGACTACATCAGTCACTCCGTGTTGTTCAAGCAGACTGGCGGCGATCGATGAGCGGTAGCCTCCAGCGCAATGGACTGCCAGCTTCTTGCGGCGAGGCAGCTCGTGGAGTCGCTCCCTCAGACAACTCAAAGGAATGTTGAGGCTTCCCTCTATGCGCTTCTCCTCCCATTCCCCGACGGCACGAACATCGAGGACCAGGGGCGGCTCTCGTGAAGTGAGTTGTTCGGCAAGTGCTGGTGCAGTAATGCGCTCTGTGCGCCACACCAGGTCGGGGCGTGTCTCCAGAACCTGCATGCAGCCTTTGAGGTAACCTACCACATGATCGAAACCGATACGACCGAGCCGCATTGCCGCCTCCTCCTCTCTCCCTGGTTCAGCAATAATCACGATTGGCTTTTCGCGATCCAGGATGGTACCGGCCCAAGTCGCAAATTTTCCTCCTAATCCGATGTTGATGCTGTCGACCAGATGGGCTCCTGCATGGTCGGCCGGGTCGCGTGCATCTAAAAGCTGCGCTCCCGTGTTCTTAAACCGCAGGGCCTCCTCCAGCGTAAGGGGATTCAACCCCTGCTCCAGGGTCTTTTCAAGCGTCGGCCGTTCCTTAGTGTTTAAGATCGCGTCATAAGTGAAATAGGGCGGAGCCTCGGGTTGATGGGAAGTGACCAGGCGGATGAATTCCTCCCTGGTCATGGGCTGGAGCGCATAGTTGTAGCGACGCTGTACGCCAATCGTGGAGACGGTGTCCGTGCTCAAGTTTCTGCCGCACAGAGAACCCGCTCCGTGCGCCGGGTAGACAAGGGTTTTATCGGGGAGCCTGAGTAGCTTTTCATGCAGGGAGTCAAAGAGCAGGCCGGCCAGTTCCGTCGCCGACCAGCCCAGTGAAGCTCGCAAGTCCGGACGACCCACATCGCCAATGAAAAGGGCGTCTCCAGTAAGGACTGCGTGGGGATGGCTGGGGTCTTTATTAAGATCGTAGACCAGGATCGAAATCGACTCGGGTGAGTGTCCTGGTGTTTCCATGATCTTGAGGCGAACCCGGCCAAACTCCAGTGCCGCACCTTCTTTAAACGGCGCGAACCCGTACTCGGCTTTGGCGCGAGCGCCCAGGCAAATCGAGGCTCCCTCGCAGTCCCGTAGCTCCAGGTGGCCGGCTATAAAATCAGCATGGAAATGAGTAAGGAAAACGTGACGGATCCTGAGCCCATGCTGCTGGGCGTCCTGGAGGTACTGCCCGACATCACGCTGCGGATCAATGACTACAGCGGTCTGGCTTGCTTCATCTCCGATGAGATACGAGGCATGCGCGAGGCACCCCAGATAGTACTGTTTGAGGATCATGCTTGGCTCCTTTACGGCAATACAGCAAAGATCAAAGGAAAGCGGCTTGTTCCTTTGGTAAGGCTCTCCTGAAAATCCTCCTTAAAAGGGGGAACGCGTCTAGGGGCTGGGGGTGTTCCGGCTGACAACTGCCCAGTCCTGCAAGAGAGTCAATGGGCTCAAGGTTCGGTTTGAAGCCGATATCCAACACCTGGTTCGGTGACAATATAGCGCGGTCGGGTCGGGTCCGGCTCCAGTTTGCGGCGCAGATTGCTGACGTTGACTCGTAACATGTGAACGTCGTCCTCGTAGGACATGCCACCCCAAACCTCGCGTACTAGCTGGCGATGGGTCAATACCCTTCCGGCATGACCGACCAAGGCCTTTAGGAGGTCGTACTCAGTGGGAGTGAGCTGCACTCTGCGGTTTCGGATCAGAACCTCTCGCTGGGCCAGATCCACCTTAAGGTCACCTGCTGCGAACACAGGACCGCTTCCTTGCTTTGTAGCCCTGCGCAAGGCCGCGCGCATCCGCGCCAGCAGTTCACCCAACCCAAACGGCTTGGTGAGGTAGTCGTCAGCGCCGGCGTCAAGCACTGCGATCTTTTCGGCTTCCTGCTCACGGACTGAAAGAACAATGATGGGTGTTTGCGTCCACTCGCGTAGGCAGCGGGTCACCTCAACGCCGCCAATCCGCGGTAGGCCAAGGTCAAGGATGATCAAATCCGGCCGAACAGAGTGAGTCGCCTGCAAGGCCTCCTCGCCGGTACAGGCTTCATAGACGGAATAGCCGTGGGCCGTCAGAGACGCCCGAAGAAACCGCCGAATCCCCTGCTCGTCGTCGACCACCAGAACTCGGGGACCGTTGTTGCCCATTCCTCATCTCCCCGGGCTCGCTGCGTTTGCATGCCTCGGCAGCGTAAAGGCGAAAACCGCCCCTCTGTCTACACGAGGTTCGGCCCAGATACGCCCACCGTGAGCCTCCACAAATCCCTTGCAGATGGAAAGCCCTAAGCCCGTTCCCTCAGTGCCGGTAACTCGCGCCCCATGACACGGTTTATCGAAGATGCCGTGGAGGTCGCCCTGGGGGATTCCGACCCCGCGGTCCGAAACCAGGATCTCGAGGTCATTCTCGGCCAAGCGGGCCTGAACTGCGATCGGCTCGTGGGCCGGAGCGTACTTGATCGCATTTTCCAGGAGATTGACCAGCACCTGGGCGATCAGCACAAAATCCATAGGCACCAAAGGCAGGTGGGCAGGAATGTCCACGGTGATCGGACGGCTTCGGGCCGCCTCCCGGAGTTGAGAAAGAGCCGCGCCGATCACGTCCTGCACATCACAGGCCTCAACTTTGAGGCGCAGCGTGCCCGCCTCCAATCGAGTCATGTCCAGCAAGTTTCCCACGAGGCGATTCAGCCGCCCTGCTTCCTCCCGGGCGTTATCCAGCAGTTCTCGGCGAGTCACTTCGTCAAGCATGGCCTGGTCCTCGGAAAGGCTGCTTAACGTCCCCATGATCGAGGCCAACGGCGTGCGCAAACCGTGCGAAACGGAATTCAACAAAGCCTTTTGCAGTTTGTCAGCTTCCTGGAGGAGTTGGGCCTGACGGGCTTTCTGCTCGAGAAGCGCCCGTTCGGTGGCCAGAGCGGCCTGACTAACGAAGGCTTCCAGAAGTTGGCCTTGTTCCGGAGACAACGATTCGTCGCCATGCCGCGCCTTGACGGCTAACACCCCAACGACACGCAATGAGGCTGTCAGCGGCAGGTAATGCATCTCTGCTCCAGGCATGATCTCCGTTCCAGACCCTGCCTGCTGCCCGTGTTCAAGAACCCAGTTTGCCACTGTCCTTTCCTCTTCACGGAAAACGAGTCCGGGACTGCTGAAGCCTACCTCCAGACCCCCGTCCCCGGGCAATAGAATCAGGACAGGCCGCTCGAAGATTTCGCTGATTCGGTAAGCAACGACTTCGAGGATCTGGTCTAAACGGTTCACCACTGCCAGGGACCTGCTGAGCGCGTACAACGAAGCCGTGTAGGCCTCACGTCGTCTTGCTGCATCAGCCTGCTCCCTCACTTGACCCGCGAGAGTGCTGGTGACCAGGCCGACCGTCAGAAGACCGGTCAAAATAATAAAATATTTAACGTCGGAAATGGCGAAGCTGAAGAAAGGAGGTATGTAGAAATAATCGAATAGCATTGTGCCCGAGACAGCGGCAACTATAGCTGCCATGTGGCCCCAGCGCAGCGCGCTGATCACCACCGAGAGCAGGAAGAGCATCAGAAGATTTGCGGGTTCAAGGATCGGCCGCAGTAACAAGCTGAATACAGTAGCCATTCCGATCAGAGCTAGGCTGGCCGGATATCGAACCCACCATTCGGTCTTCTGATTCTGTGATTTCGCTGCTCCATGGTCCCGCCTGGGATTCCACTGGGCTCGCGCCTCCTTCTGTTCCTTGGCCCTGGTATTCGAGGGCAACGGGTGGACTTTGGGAGACTCGGAATCACACTCCAGGGCAGGCGACGTGCGATTTGAACTCCCGGCGCTGTTCGCAAAACTCATGATGATTCCTAACGCCCTTGAATCGCTTCGAACTGCGGTTCTGTCGGCAACGGATCCCTCACCCGTCCTTCGGCCACCCTCTCCCCAGGGGAGAGGGGCTGGGAATGTGAGGACGGCAGATTAGCAAACTTGACCAAAGTTTAAACTTCGCCACCAAGGAACTCTAAACCCATGCTAGCACATCGTTCTGATTCTGTTGCAGGAAATTGGTTGCATGCATGGGCTTCGGTTTCGATCGCCGATCCTTGACAGATCTTTGATGCGGGGACGCCTGTTTTTGACCCACTCTTGATATCATTTGCCCTATAGTCGGAAATCGGAAAGAGAGCGCTGATAAAAATCGTGGATCCGGCGGAGAAAAACGCCAGATGGGAAACGCAGCAGCCAGCATCACCAGCGCCTGAGCAGCGCCGCGAGGTTCTACACCCAAACGGACTAATCACTGGGCAACCGCAGGCCCAAGGGCACGCGGTCACGTCTGGGATCCACTGGTAGAAGAAAACAACCGCGATGGCGCAAAGGTTTCTGCAAGGAAAGGGAGGAACAACATGTCTGATGACAACTTCGTTGTGGCGGTCTACACCACCGATACGGACGTAGAGGAAGTCGTGATACTACTCCAGAAGTCCGGCTTTAACACCAAGAAACTCTCCATCGTCGCTAAGGATGACCAAACAGAGGAGCGCGCCGTGGGCTACTACATCACCGGCGGCCGAATGAAGTACTGGGGCAAGCGGGCCCCCTTCTGGGGGAGGGTATGGGGGCTGTTGGTTGGTGCGGCCTTTTTTGCCGTTCCAGGCGTTGGACCTGTGCTGGTGGCTGGACCCCTGGTGTCTTGGATAGTGGGTACATTTGAATGCACTGTCATTGCGGGCGGATTGACCACCGTCGGCGCGGGATTATACCGTATCGGCATTCCGCACAACAGCGTCCTGCAATATGAGGCCGCACTCAAGGCGAACAAGTTTGTGCTGGTGGCTTACGGCATGACACACGAAGTGGCCGGAGCGCTGGACATCATTCAAACAACACGCTTCACAAACTTAGCTGTGCATTCGGATGTTCGTTTGGAACGTGCGGGTACTAGACAAGCGTACACCTTAAAGACCCGGAGCATCTCTCGAAGAGATCTCGAGAAAAGCGGGCCCGCCCAGTGAAGCAAACGAACACCATTTTCATCTCCAGGAGGTTAATCCGAAGTCCGGCTCCAATATGAAGAAACTGTCCATCGTCGGCAAGGATTATCACACAGAGGCATGTTCTAGGGTTACTTGGTGGTGAAGAAGTTCAAACGTCAGTCAAATTTCTTAAGCTGCCGTCCCCTCACCCAGGGAGCTTACTCAAAGCTCCCATGCCTCTCCCAATGGGAGAGGGTGGCCGAAGGTGAAGTCTTGAGAAGACTTCACGCGGTCGCGGAGGCCGGGTGAGGGGTCCGTGGCCGATAGAGCCGCACTCCTCGGCGGTGTGAGGTTGCTCGCTACAACTAGGCTGCTAGAAGGCGGGAGACCAAATGAAGTACTGGGGTAAGTTGGACACTTTCTGGGGTGGGGTATGGGGGCTATTGTTTGGAGTGGCCTTTTATGCTGCGGCCGGCTTTGGACTTCTGCAGGTAGTTGGCCTCCTGATGTCTTGGATGGTAGGTGTACTGCGGAAGCGATGGCTTGCTGCGTTCCTCGAGCGACCTGGGAAGGTGCGTTAGTTTTTAGGGCTGTCGCTGAACAGTGGGATGATCACCATTCGCTGCTTGAATTTTTTGGAAATATAGGCTCAGATAATAGTTGGACGAATTGATGGAGGTTACATAGTTAATGATACATCGGCTTTTTAGAAGGTTTTGGACTCACTTCCTGATTGCCTTCGATGATAACTACACGCTGGAAGGATTTGAAAGAGCTCCGAAAAAATTTGACCTGCCTAAGAACTTCACATGGCTTGACTCACACCTGAAGAGAAAGCTAACAATTTGCAATCTTTTTGCAAATCAGAATCAATCGATAAGGAATATTGCCCGCGTGCTGGAGGTCGATTTGGGTGATGTGGTTTCAGCGCTTATTGAGGACGGCCTCATCAAAGAACGCCGAACCACGGCCGAAATCATCAAGCAGGAAAGACGCCAGGAACGAATTCTCCCTTGGTCCCTGGCAGGACATCATCGGGTCAGACGTGGTAAGCCGTAGCTGACACGAGGTAGCCAGTAAAACATCCCCTGAAAAAATTCACCTTGGAAGGCTTCGCCTTCTGTCCCTCCCTCCCTCAAAGCTGGACGGTGCCTTGGAAAGCGCAACACCCCAGAGTACAAAGGTCCTCAGACGCTCCATTAATCGCTTCCCATTGAAATTGATGAGGAAGCCTCGTTTGATGCCTGAGAGTCTTTCAAGTAAGTCAGTGGATTTGGCCTCCTGGATCTTGGCTCTTCATGCCCTTCATGTTCTTCATGGTAGACGGGCTTCGACGATCTTTGTCACTTGATTCGTCCACTACCATGAAGGACATGAAGACCATGAAGGATCAGCACGACGCTGCTCAGACCACCCACTAAGCGCTCCACATTCAGTCCAACCACTCCATTACCGTTTACTCCTGGGTGCATCCCAAAATGACAATTGAAAATTCAGAACTGAAAATCTAGACTGGGTACCTTATCAGACACTCTTGAATTTCCTATTTGGACTTTATTCTTGCACGTTCCAGGAAAGGATAGGATGAAACTCAATATCAATTTCTTCTTCAAGACTTGCAGTTGGATCTTACTGACCGCCATTGGGGCTTGGGGCGCCGATCGTTACGAGCTGAAGATTGATCGTGGAGTGACCGTGAAGATGCGTGACGGCATAACCCTGCGAGCCGATATCTACAGGCCGAAAGCAGATGGCAAATTCCCCGTTTTGCTGCAACGCACCCCTTACGACAAGAGGGGCGCTTCAGACTTTGAACTTCAGGCTGCCGCTCGCGGGTATGTCGTCATCATCCAGGATGTCCGCGGACGCTACACTTCCGAGGGCGAGTGGTACCCTTTTCTGAACGAATCTCAGGATGGCTTCGAGACGGTAGAGTGGGCCGCGGCTATGCCTTATGCAGACGGGAAGGTGGGAATGTTTGGAGCCTCCCAGGCATCTTTCCTGTGGTTACGGCTTCCAACTACCACGATGGGTGGACTTACCAGGGTGGCGCCTTTGAACAATGGTTCAGTGAGTCCTGGACATCTGGTTTGGCCCAGGACACTCTCAATCGCCGAGTCCAGAAAAATTCCAATGCCCTGCAGTGGGTCTGGAAGCTGCCGCTGACAAACTATCCGTTCTTTGACCTCGGCAGCACGGAAGGCCTGGCGAGTTACTTTATCGATTGGCTCAAGCATCCCAGCTATGACGAGTACTGGCGGCGATGGTCGATTGAGGACTATTATTCAAAGGTGATGGTGCCCGCCTATCATGTAGGGGGATGGTACGACATCTTCATGGGGGGGACGGTGAGAAATTATGTGGGACTGAAGGCCGCAGGCGGGAGCGACGAAGCTCGACGGGGGCAGCGCTTGCTGATTGGCCCCTGGTATCACGGGCCATTTAATGGAAAGAGCGGTGAAATGGACTTCAGTCCCCAGGCCAAAGGAGATACCGACACGGGACGGAGCGAGAGAAGCCAGTCAAGATTTTTGTCATGGGCAAAAACACTTGGCGCCAGGAAGACGGTTGGCCGTTGGCTCGAGCCCGCAGCACGCGTTACTTCCTGCACTCTGGAGGAAATGCACACTCCCTGCCTGGTGGCGGAGACCTCAGGACGGCCCAGCCACAAAATGAAGGTCCAGACACTTTCATTTACGACCCGGCAGAACCTGTGCTGACCCGTGGAGGTGGGTTGTGTTGTGATAACGATCGTCTTGCTTCGGGCGTCTTTGATCAAAGACCGATTGAGGCACGAGGCGATGTCCTGATTTATTCAACCCCAGTTTTCAAAGAAGATTTCGAGGTGACCGGGCCTGTCTCGCTGGAACTCTATGCCAGCTCTTCGGCCGTGGATACCGACTTTACGGCCAAGCTGGTGGACGTCTGGCCCAATGGATTTGCCCAAAACTTGACGGACAGCATTCTCCGGGCGCGCTACCGATAAGTTCACCATCGATCTCTGGGCTACCAGCAATGTCTTCCTGGCCGGTCATCAGCTGAGGTTAGAAATTTCCAGCAGCAATTTTCCGCGTTTTGATCGCAATTTGAACACTGGAGAGGATCCAAGCCAAGCCACGCGACTGCTGAAGGCGAATAACACAATCTACCATGACCGCGAGCATCCATCGGCCCTGCTATTGCCGGTATTACCACAGTGAAGAAATGCACTATTGAGACTAACTACTTGACACACTGACTTCGGCAAACAGGGCGAGCCTCCTGGCGAGCCATCGCCCCAGCAAATCCTTGCTCCATGAGGCTCGGCGGGAGCCTCGCCCTCCAGATCTCGGCCGGTTGGGGATTTTCAGGACGGCGACTGCCGCGAACCGGAGGAGGTAGCAGTCCTCTAACGAATAACGAATCGTGCTCTTGCTCGTACTCGTGCTTTTGCTCGACTTCAAAACCGAGCAAAAATAACAGACTCGAGCACGAATCCGCCTAATACCTACAATTTTATGAGCGTCTCGCCTCTTCGCGAATCTTGGCATAGCCAGGTTTGATCACGTTGAAGATGATCTGGCAACGCTGGTTGTAGGGAATAAAAGCACTTTTCATCGCGTTGATGCTGATTTTTTCCAAATCGTCCAGTCCCAGACCAAAGGTTTGGGCAGCGGCTCGAAACTCCTTGGCGTTCCAGCGCCGCCTCAGTCTGCATTACGGCAATGGTGTGCGCGAAACCTTCCAGATATTTGGCCAAGCTGCCCTGATTCGCACCACGAAAGAACCACTCAGCCAGCTCCTCGGGATCTTGAGTTGGAAGCTTTGAATACTTGGCTTCCTTTGCCAGCTCAACAATGGTGCGAGGTCGCAACGCCCCATCCAGATGCTCAGGCAACAAGACCTTAGGTAACCGTCGCAACAGGGCCGCCTCAAATTTCAATGGAGTCATCCTTGCCGCCTTCGACGCGCACCATAGCCGGAAATCGTTTTTTGAGAGACGAGGGAGCCTATGTTCGGGATGCTGGTGGCAATTGGTACCTCGATTGCTTCGCGGCCTTTGCGCCCCGTCCTTATGGCATGATCTCGATCTTGAACCAATGACAGCGTGGGAATCAAGTTACCAACAAGCTGGAAAAGTTTCCCCTTTTGGCTCGAAAGTCATCTAAGAAAAATCGCTTTCTTTTCGACTGTTTTCAAGGATATAATTCTGAATTAAGCAATTATTCAATTTGTATTGGCGTCATTCGATGCGAACCCCAATTGGTAATAGAGTTGCTCCTTCCTGCAGTGTCAAGAGGGTGTCAAGAGATTGGGTTCGCACCCTCGTCGAAAGACCAAACAACACAATTTACTAAAGGAGAACTACCATGTTACTTGCCTTACTGCGATTACAAGGGTTTTTAAAGGAAGAAGAAGGACAAGACCTCGTTGAATATGCTCTACTGCTGGTATTCCTGGCTCTGGCTGCCATCGTTGTGCTGCCTGTTCTTGGCAATGCCGTAAACAATGTATTCAGTCAATCTGCCAGCACATTGACGACTGCCTCCTAAGGTTTATAGAAAGTGGGTCAGCCCTGATCATTTCTGCACTGCGTAAACTTGTATCTGTGCAGGCTGATTGCCACGTCGTGGAACAGCCAGGTACAAACGATCCAATGTTGGCGCAAAGAGTGATGTTCGTGCACCCGTTGCCGTGGCGATTTTTGCAACGGCCGGGTAATGGTCAGGGTCGAGCTGATCAAAGACGTTGATGTAACCTTCCCCACATGAAACGTAAATGCGTTTGTGCACCTCGTCATAAAAGAGGTCGTCGGTATCCCGGGCAATCGTTAGTTTGATGACTGCTTGGCCTGAAGTTGTATCAAGAACAAGCACCGTTGCCGGCTGACGGCAACCTACGAATAAGCGGTGATGGGCTTCATCCAGTGCCATTGGAAAGTTGGCACGTGCGCCGTGGAGTGGCCACTTTGCAACCACAGTTCGCTTCGACCGATCGATCACCGCAACATGCCCGGCCTTGGGGACATTTGCAAAAATTCTCGGTCCCGATTTTTCTAGTTGGAAGGACTCGGGATGTCCCTCCAACGGGATGTCCCCCAGCCGTTTACCATCTGTGGCATCAACGGCTGCGATTCCGCCGTCGCCGTAGCCCACAAACAATTGTTTCGAGCTGAGATCATAGCGTACGTTGTCAGCATCACCTGACAAATTGATGCTGGTGATCGGCTGCAGCGTGTCACCATCGAACATCTTACAAGTCCCATCTCCGCCGTTTGCCACAAAGATTTTGTTGGATTCGGGGAGGTAAACCACTCCCTGTGGTTCGTTTAATCCTTCGATGCGTCCCATCTGCTGGCCGGTTCGCATACGTAAGATCTCTAAGCTATGATTACCCAGGGCAGCCACAAATACTCTCTCCCCCTCCGGGTCCACAGCCATATGATCAATGCGACCTCGCACCAGAGGCATGGAGATGGTTTGTACCAAACGCAGCGGCTCTTTTTCCCTGGACTGAGGCGTGGCCATCCAAACGATCACGACCAATAGAAAGATCACATTGCATCTTTTCATGTCACCTCCACGTGCTCGGAACTTAATCTTTACACCGTCTTATCCAACAAAGTTTAGCATCACAATGAACAAAACCGTCGAGCTCGTAGAGGCAAAATATTTATAAGAACACGCCCAAAAAATGGATGGAACTCATTAGGAGCAATCTCAGGGGACAACCCACAAATTTGTCGAAAACTCAGCAATAAAAGTGTAAATTTACGAACGTATGAAATCTGTGTAAAATGAAGTTTTCCGGCTGCCTGATGTAGTCCTCAGATTCGGGCGATGGCTGAGAGAATCAAATTCTTAACTCGATTGTCAGACATTTGGCAAATTCAAAGGCGGGTACAGGGCAATGAACATTTCGGTTCTCGGACCACCCGGCTGTGGCAAAGGAACACAGGCAAAACTCCTAGCGGCACATTTTGGGCTTAAGCATTTCTCTCTGGGTGAGACTCTTCGCTCAGAAATTGAAGGGGGCTCGGCATTAGGTGAAAAGACGCAGTCATACGTCCGCCACGGGAAACTGATACCGGAGGAGGTCGTGGTTGAGGTTTTCGAATCCTTCCTGACTAATAATCCCAGTCGAGGATTTGTTTTAGATGGCTATCCCAGAACTCTGGCACAAGCCAAGGCATTGGACAAAGCCTTGGACCTGTCGGCTGTCGCCCTTTTCGAGGTCTCTGAAGAAGACGTTCTGGCGCGCGCCGAGGGTCGAGTCATCGATGCCCAGGGACACTCCTATCATGTCACCAAGAATCCGCCTCCCCCGGGTGTCATTGTCAAAACAAGAGAAGACGACAAACCTGAAATCGTTAGAGAGCGGTTTCACGAATTCTGCAGAGATATCCTACCCATTGCAAAGCGATACCGGGAAAGAGGCCTTCTCATCCCTGTCGATGCAGGCGGGAGTATTGGAACGGTTCTCGATCAACTGCTGGGCAAATTGGGTGAGACAAACGGCGGAAGAGTGGGAAGCCAGGCTACAGTCCCCATTGCCGCAGCCAATAAAAAAGCACCGGCGTAATCAATAGCGACAGGATCATAGAAATACTCACTCCGCCAATGACCGCGATGGCCAGAGGTTGAAGCATTTGTGCGCCCGACCCGACGCCCAGCGCCAGCGGCAGCATGCCGAAAATCGTTGCCAGGGCGGTCATCAAAATCGGGCGAAGCCGACGACGACCTGCCTGAAAGATGGCTTCCCGCAGCGCATAATGGCGCGCGCTGAAGTATTTTTCCGCATCCAGCATCAGAATGCCGTTCTTATGCACGATGCCCACCACCATGATCGCACCCATAAATGAGGAAATATTGAGAGTCGAGCCTGTCAGGTAGAGTGCCAGCAGAGCCCCAAAGCCGCAAAGCAGCGTGGCCAGCAGGATGGCGATGGGATGGGAAAACGAGCGGAACTCGAAAACCAGAATGACGAAAATGAGCAGAATCGACATTAACAACACCTGGGTCAATCCCAAGAAGGATTCACGTTGAATTTGATATAAGCCGCCAAATTCAATCTCGGTTTGAGCTGGCAAGGATATTTCCTTAAAGAGGCGGTTGCGAATCTCATTCATCGCCGAGCCCAAATCACGCCCGGAGAGATGAGCAGTAACCGCCGACATGTTGCGCAGATTGTCGCGATGGATCTCGGTCTGTCCCTCTTCTACCTCCACTGCCGCGATGCTGGAGAGAGGCAGGGTGACACCGGTCGGCGATGTGAGCTGAAGCGATTTCAATTTTTCGATGGAGGAGCGATATTCTGCCGGGTAGCGGACACGAATCCCGATCAGCCGATCGCCGCGGATCATCTGGGAAGCCAGTTCTCCGTCCAGGATGGCTGTTTGAAGCTCCGCCACATCCCGGACAGCAAAGCCGGCGCGCTCGGCTTTTTGGAGGTCCACGCGGAAGTTGACGGCAGGGCCAATCACAATAGTTTGGTTGACCACATCGACCACCCCTTTGATTTTGGGCAGCCAGTTTTCGATTGCCCGAGCCACATTTTTAAAGGTGGCCTCATCCTCATGATAAATCTTGATCTCAATCGGCTGGGGTGACCAGGCCAGATCCCCAATCAAATCTTCCAAAATATGAGGGAACTCCACTTCGATAGCGGGCTCGGATTGCACGATTTTGCGACGTAACTCGTCAGTGACTTCCGCCAATGGACGCTTGCGGTCGCGCTTGAGCTTCACCAGGAAGTCACCCGTATTGGGCTCCGCAATGGCCAGTGCCAGCCTGGCACCGGTGCGCCGGGAGTAATTCTCAATTTCTGGAGTTTCACGCAAATACTGTTCGATATGGCGCAAGACACGATCCGTTTCCTGAAGAGATGTCCCCGACGGCATGATGTAGTCCAGCACGAAGGCGCCCTCGTCCAATTCTGGCAGGAAGCCACTCCCCAGTCGCCAATAAATGAGGATCGAGCTGCCAAGGATAAGGAGCGCAGCCGCTAAAACCAGGCGCGCATGGGACAGCGCCCAGTGAAGTACCGCTTCATAGCGCTCGGTCAAGTTTCGCAGGATCCAACCTTCCCCCGCCTGCTCGGCTTTGCGAAGATCCAAGGCTTCCGTATCAAGACCGTCTAGGAGCGGTCTATCACCCACTCTCCCCGTTTGCTTTAAGAACAGCCGTGCCAACACCGGCGTAAAGAAAATGACCAGAAAGAGCGAAGCCAACAGTGCCGTGACCAGGGCCAGGGCAAGGGCGCGAAAGAAGACGGCGGTAATGCCTCCTAAGAACACCAGCGGAACAAAAACGACGATCGGGGTCAGGGTTGACCCGATCAAGGCCGGTGTCAGCTCCTGGATGGCGCTTTTGGCCGCATCTGGAGGCGATTGCCCCAATGAGAGTTGTACGATAATGTTCTCCACCATCACAATGGCATCGTCAATCACGACTCCAATGGAAGCCGCCAGCCCTCCCAGGGTCATAAGGTTGAAGCTCATGTGGAAGAGCTTCATGAAAACAATGGCAATCAGCGTAGCAATGGGAATGACCAGAGCTGCTACCACCGTAGTTCTCCAGCTCTTCAGAAAGCCTACCAGCACCGCCACTGAGAGCAATAATCCGATCAAAAGGCTTTCGGTAACACTCGATATAGAATCCCGCACCAGAATCGACTGGTCGTAGAAGATGGCCAGCTCAATATCGGGCGGCAAGGTTCGGCGGATTTCGCGAAGCTCTTGGTTGACAGCACCGGCAATTTCAACGGCGTTGCCGTCTGGCTGTTGCAACACGTTGACTAACACCGCCGGACGACTATTGGCCGTCACGATATTGTAAACCGGCCGCTCACCCGGAATGACCTGGGCCATGTTCTTGATCAATACGGGGGTTCCCTTGACGACACTGACCACGGTATCTTCGATTTGCTCCCTTTGCCGCAACAACCCGGTGACGGTGGTCAGGTAGAGACGATAGTTCTCCTGTACCATTCCGGCCGCAGCAATCATGTTGTTATTGCGGATGGCGTCGACCACCTTGGTCAAGGGCAGGCCATAGCTGGTGAGCTTTTCAGGATTAACGATGACATGATATTCCTGGGGGCGTCCTCCCACGATGCGGGTTTCGGCAACTCCAGGCAAGCGGTAAAGACGGGGAGCAAGATTGTAATAGGCCAGGTCCCAAAGCTCAGCCATGGTGCGAGTCGGCGAAGTGATACTGAATCCGATCATGGGAAACACGGAAAAGGTCAAACGATTGATGTAAAATCGCGCCGATGGCGGCAGCGAAGGCGTGATCTGGGAAATGCGTCCTTGCACCAGATGCAAGGCATTGAGGATATCGACATCCCAACGCAAGAAGACGCTGATTTCAGTGGAGCCGCGGCTGGTGACCGACCGAACGTTCGTGATACCCGGCACCAGGCGGATGGCCTCCTCCAGGGGGCGCGTCACGGTAAGCATCTGGACGTCGACTGGAGCAATGCCGTTGTCAACCAGAATGACGATCCGCGGGAAGTTGGTCTCGGGAAAAATTGCGATCGGCAGTCGAAAGATGAAAAAGCCTCCAGCTAGCGCAAAGCTGAGGACAATCAAGAGCAGTGCACGGCTGTGGGCTGCGACGAAGTCCGCCACATGGGCCGTCATTTCGGATTCTCCTGGGACAGGCGCACTTCCGTACCCTCGGGCAGCCCGTAGCCACCCTCAACGATGACTACTTCGCCAGCACTCAGCCCTTTCTTGATTTCATCCACTTCCCTTTGGTGCGCAATGCGCTTTTCATCCACGAGCAACACGGAGCCGAAGTGAGTGCCTTCCTTAAACTGAACGGCCGCCACGGGGACCACCAGACTCTTAGGGGCAGTCCCCGTGACAATGCTGAGTGTGCCAAAAACGCCCGCTCGTAAATGCTGTGTCTTATTGGGAATCTCACACCACACTTCAACAGTGCGCCGCGACGGGTCCACGGCCTTGTTAACCACAGTCACCTGTCCTTGGAAGGTTTCCTGACTCGAATCGGTTGGAACAAAAATGCCGCGCTGACCGGCGCGCACAGCAGTCGCTTCAGACTCTGGCACCTGGGCGCGAGCTACCGCCACCGAAAGATCCATGATCGTAAAGACAGGGACCTCGGGTTTGGCCATGTCGCCCGGATAAAGAAACTGCTCCGTGATGCTGCCTGAGAAAGGGCTGCGCAGTTCGGTGAACTGAAGCTGAGCCTCCGTCAGCTCGAGCCGGGCCCTAGCTTGAGCCAGACGGCTTTCGGCGATGCGAATGTCTTTGTCCCGTGATTGAGTTTCAAGCAGTTCGAAGGATTTCTTGGCCACTTCGTAAGCAGATTTAGCCTGGGCCAGTTCCGTTTGACTGACCAGTAGATCGCGCTGGGGAATAGCTCCTTGCTGGAAAAGCTGGCTGCGCCGGTCACAGATTTTTTGGGCTTGGTTCAAACCGGCTTCGGCCGTGATCAACTCTCCACGAGCGCGTTCAATCTCGGTTGGCAAAGTACCCGCGGAGATCTTCTGCAGGTTGGCCTGGGCGTCATTCACTGAAGCTGCTGCTTCCGCCCGTTGCGCCCGGATATCTCGGCTTTCCAGTATGGCCAGTACCTGACCCGCAGCCACGCTACTGCCCTTCCGGACGCGGAGGCCTCGAATGGGCGCGGTAATGCGCGCCGCTAGGTTGGCCTGCTCCCGGGGAAAAATGCTGGCAGGTGCATGCACGGTGATGCGAATGTCAGACAATTCTACCCGAGCCACTCTGACGGTGACGATGGGTTTGGCTTCGGTTTCGTCGTGGCGACTGCAACCGGCGTTTAAGAGCAGCCACGAAAAGACCAAGGTCGACACGAATAAGGAACCCAGCTCTAATCCAGAGAGAGCAACCAAATCCGCCTTAGAAATGGAGTGAAAAAAACCCGTTTGACTTCGGTTTCGGAAGAAAGGGCAAGTTATGGGCGCCCCCTCACCTGGCCTTTGGCCATCCTCTCCCCCAATGGGGGCGAGGGAGCTAACTATAGGCTCACTCTCCCCTCGCCCTCTCTGAGGGAAGGTGTGAAAGAATTGGGAAGGCAAGCCTCCTGGCGAGCCGCCGCCCCAGCAAGTCCTTGCCCCATGAGGCTCGGAGGGAGCCTCGCCCTCCCGATCTCGGCCGGTTTGGAATTTTTTCACACCTTCAGGGAGAGGGGCCGGGGGTGAGGCTGATTTTTTCACGCCTCCAGGGGGTGCGGTGGGCTCTTCCAGATTTTCTCTGACCGTCAAACCGCCCCCCTGACCCCTTTCTCAAGGGCGAATAGATTTGCCGAAACGATCTTGCCTGAAAACCAAGAAAAACAAAATGTCATGAGCTTGTGTCCGGGTAACGCCGCGATTCCATGGATCCAATAAGTTCTCACTGTCCAGAGGCAACCTCGAGATCTGCTCGTGCATTCAAGTAGTTGGCCACGGTCGAGTAATAACTCGTACGCGCCTGGGCGAGTTGATTCTGGGCGGCTACCACATCCAGTGCTGAGCCTTCTCCGCCCTCATAGCGCAGTCGACTAAGCCGCAGGTTTTCTTCGGAAAGGCTTACCTGGGACTGGGTCAGACTGATCTGAGCGTAGATCATTTTCACCCCTGCCAAGGCATTTTGGTACTCCCTGGAAAAGGTGCGCTCGGCGATTTGGCGATTGGTTGTCACTTGTTGGGCTTCCTGTTGAAACTGGCGAGAGGCGCTGAGTGACTTAAACCAGTCAAAGACGGGAACGTTGAGGTTGACAAAAGCCGCGTATCCGCGGTCACGAATCCGGGCCTGTAAGGCATCGAGGCCATACTCGAAGACAAGACTGGCTTGCGGAAACAAATCGGCCCTGGCCCGGCGCGAGTCTGCCAGAAAACCGCGGCGTTGAGCCTCCAGAAAGTTAAATTCCAAACGTCGCATAAAAGGGGCATTCGCCTGGGTCTGGGACACGGTATCTGGAGAAGGCGCTGTTTGCTCGAATACATCTACCAAGGGGAGAGGGTCGGTGACTGCAGTGGTCCAAAAGGACGCCAGATCGTGGTTCGCCACTTGAGTTTCAAGTTCGGCCGCTTTGACTGCCTGCTCCAGGACGGCCACCTGAGAAGAAGCTTTGACCACATCAGCCTGAGCGGCTTCGCCATTTTGAGCCAGGAGTTTGGCTCGCCCTTCAAAACTTTGGGCGTCGGCCAGCGCGTCACGCGCCACTTGAACCAATCGGCGAGCCAACAGAAGATGGTAATAGGCAGCCGTGACGGCCCTCTTGAGGTCTCGCTGAGCCAGTCCTAAATTGGCTGCTGCGGCCTGTTGATCGGCGCGGGCACGCGCCAGGGTTGCCCGTAATTTCCCGGAAGTGTCCAATTCCTGTCCGATGGTAAACAGAGAGGTATATTCACGAATACCGTTGAGCGCCACGAAACTGAAGGTTTCAGGATGGTCGATTTGAGGACTGTTGTAAGCGTAGGTGTTGGTCAGATGAGCCTGAGGGAGAAACCCGGCGCGGGCCTGAGAGAGCCCGTAGCGTGTTATCGCGGTTTGCTGCCGGGCCAAGCTCACCGCCGATGGCGCCGATTGCGCCAACCGAATGCAATCGTCCAGGGTGAGAAGATTAGTTGCCGGCTGGGCAAGGACATAAACGGCTGTGACCGACCAAATAGCAGCGACACGAAAAACTTTTCGCAACAATCGAATCCTCCAAATCCCTTCTGCCGCTGAACGGATCGGTTCATGGTTCAGCCGACGTAGAAACGCTGGGAACTACGGCAGCCGTAGTTTAAGCCCACCTGCGATCATCGGCGTTCACCGTCTTCTCTTCCCGTCTCTCCCTTACCTTTTTCCACTAAGATTTTTCGCCTGCTCCATAGCGATTTCGTTGATCGTGTTGAGGGCCCTGGAATTAGAAGCCCCTTCGATGGCTTTCACGGCAATCGCCTGTACCTGGGTGTTGGCCTCCTCCAGCTTTTTCGTCAATCCCTCGAGTTGGGCGGCCTGTTTGGCCACCATTTGTTCCAAAGCTGCGATCCTAAGCTCAGCTACTCGTTTGTCCCCTTCGGTCTCTTTAGCTCTGAGCAGCTCCTCTTGTTTAAATCGAGTTTCACTCCGCTGAGTGGCTTCTCGTTCGGCTCGTTCCACGGCTGCAGAGAGGTCCCCAGGGAAAGCTGCGACTCTGGCACGCAACTCCGAAAGCTCAGTTTCAACTGTCGATACCGCTGCCTCACGAGCAGCCAGTTCTTGTTCCTGTTTCAATCGCTCTTCTTTCAACGCCTTTTGCAAACTGGCCTTCTGCTCTTCATAGAGGTCTTTGTCTTTCTTTCTGGCCAACGATAAAGTGTAATCATATTCTTCTCGCTCCCGCTCACGTTCCTTTTTCAGCTTGGCTTCATTTTCCTTCAGTGCGGCGACGTAGGTCTCCTGTTCTTTCTTCCAGTCCGCTCTTTTTGCGGCCATCTCGGCTTCAAAGCTTTCTGTTTCCTCGGCCATTTCCGCAGCGAAGACTGCTTTCTTTTCAGCATGATCCCGAATCAAAGAAGCGAGCGTGTCGGCGGCGAGTCGAGTATCATGGACTTCCTCCAAGTGTTTGGTCTCGATGGCAATCGCTTCTCGAATCTCCGTCAACTTATTGGCTTCGGCGGTCAGTTCTCGCGACAGATCCGTCAGGGCCTTGCCTACATAAATATTCACATTGGCTAAGCCCGTGATGATGGATTCAACCGTATAGGTTGACGCTTTTTCTACCACACTCGTTTCAGCCGCCTTCTTCACTTCCATTTGCTTCTCTGAGAGACCCGTACTTTTTTCCTGAAATCTTGCCACCAGGTCATTATAGGCCTTGAGCATTTCTTCTTTGGTGCTCTTCAGCGACAGGCGTGCAACCGGCTTTTCCATGCTTATCCCCCCTTTTGATCCCCTCAAATGAATATCTATCTGACCCTTAGACGGTCAGGTCATCTTAATCTAGGAGCTGATTTTTTTGAAAGAGTATTCTAAGCCAGAATTGCAAAGGGAGACAATTGAAACGAAGAGAAGAAACCCCACGAAAGCCGATCCTCTCGTGACCTTTGGTCACCCTTCCCTGGGGCAGTCTCAAAAAAGAGAGAAAAGGAGGAGCTGGAGTTGAGGATTAAGGCTGATTGTAGCGAGCAACCTCAGACCGCCCAGGATGACGGCTCCATCGGCGACTGACCCCTCACCCGGCCTGCGGCCACCCTCTCCCAATGGGAGAGGGGCTGGGGGTGAGGGGACGGCAGGTTAACAAACTTGACCAAAGTTTGAAGGCGGCTTGAGGCTGAGATTAGACGCTGACAGAGGCTTTGGCGAGAACACCCCCGTCGCACACCAGGTGAGAACCGGTGACGTACGAAGACTCCTCAGAAAGCAGCCAGACCGCAGCGCGGGCCGGTTCCTCGGGCTCCGCCAGACGTCCTAAGGGCACCTCGGCACAAATCGTCTTCCGCATCCGGGGAATGTCTTCGGGTCGAACGTTGGCCCACATGAGCCGAGTCTCAGTAGATCCGGGAACAAGCGCGTTTACGCGGATCCCATATTGAGCGTAATCAATTGCCAGGGTTCGCACCAGGGCTGAGACGGCTCCTTTGGAGGCAGAGTAGGCTCCTGCTCCTCCGGCAGAGAAAGCAACAAAGGCCGCCGGCGAAGAGGTGCAAACGATCGAACCCCCACAGCCGGCAGCCAGCATGGCACGCACCGCGTGTTTGCAGGTAAAGTAGACACCGTTGAGGTTAGTCGCCAGGACCCGCTGCCACGCCTCCAAAGGAAGTTCGTGCAGCGCGCCTCCTTGATCCACGCCGGCATTGGCAAAAACACCATGAAGGGGTCCTAGTCGCTTGCACGACTCCGCGACTGCTGCTTCGATCTCGCTCTCAACGCTGACGTCGCAGCAGATTCCCACGGCTGCGCTCGCGTCGCGAGCCAGTGCCTCCTCTGCGACACTGGTCGCAGCCTTGCCATCCAGATCCAGAACGGCGATGCGCGCACCTCGATCGGCGCACAGGAGAACTACTGCACGCCCAATCCCAGCTCCGCCACCTGTCACAATCACCGTTTTGTCACGCACCCGTTCTTCCCGTTTTTGAAGTCACATTTTGGACTGCTTAAGGCTGCGGTACCCCGGTGACAACTCGTCAAGTCAACTCGACTCTATCAGCACTATACTCGGTGGTAACCGTCCAGAGCGCTGAGCTGACGCTCTGTTGAGGTGGCATTCTAATCGCCAGATTCTCACTGTGTCAATTTGAATTGCCACATGTTTCATCTCGACTGAGGCAGTGGAGGGAAAATTTCCTTTCGCCGCTCTATTCGCGCTCCGAAAAGCCCAAGGTGAGAAGTGGCCGTTTTCGTTCTACATGTAGAAGAGCACGGCTGGCAGCGCTCACCGTGGCTACCAAAGCTTCCGCCCGAAACTGACGCATTACAGTTTAGCAAAATTACTCATTGAAGAATCTTTGTTCAGTCTGGTAGGATAATTTTGTCTTACTTAGTTGAAAGACGGGTTTAGAGGCTTCCCACTAACCAAACTCCTCCCCTCGGGAGTTTCACAAGGTGCTCTACAATTCCCCAAATCCATTACACCTCTGGAAAAAACTGGGAACTTCCCTCCTCTGTCTGGCTCTGATCTTCCTGACCTCTCTGGCAAAGGAGGCAGCGCCGCCGGAAAAAAACTCGCTCCCTCCCGCAGCCAGCACGAAGGTGGATTTCAAGCGCGACATTCAACCCATACTCAGCCGGAATTGCTATGCCTGTCACGGCGCCAGCACGCAGATGAACGGGCTGCGGCTGGATAATCGCAACTCAGCGCTTAGTGGAGGCTACTCCGGAGTGGCCATTAAACCTGGAAACAGCGCGGAGAGCAAGCTGATTCAAATGGTGGCAGGTGTCATCCAAGGGAAGATAATGCCACCGGCCGGAGAGCCGCTTTCTCGGGAACAGATTGGGCTGCTTCGTGCTTGGATCGATCAAGGGGTTGAATGGCCTGACGAAAGTTCCTCGGTCGGTAAGGAGCCAACCCACGCACCCAAGAAAGATCATTGGTCCTTCCAACCAATAAAGCGACCCCGCCTACCGGTCGTTCGAAACCGGTCCTGGGTGCGTAATCCCATCGACGCGTTCGTCCTATCCAGGCTTGAAAGGGAAGGTATCAAGCCTTCGCCGGAAGCTGACCGAGTTACGCTGATCCGCCGGCTCAGCTTCGATCTGGTTGGCTTGCCTCCCACTCCTGAACAGGTTGCTGAATTTCTGGCGGACAATCGTTCCGACGCCTATGAGCGTCTGGCCGACCGTCTTTTGGCCTCGCCGCATTACGGGGAGAAATGGGCCCGTCCTTGGCTGGACCTGGCTCATTACGCTGACAGCGATGGTTACGAAAAAGACAACGCGCGACCACACGCCTGGCAATGGCGCCAATGGGTGATTGAGGCCCTCAACAACAACATGCCTTTCGACCAGTTCACCATTGAGCAACTCGCCGGTGACCTGCTGCCGACCGCCACCCTCAAGGAGAAAATAGCGACGGGTTTTTGCCGAAACACCCTGACCAACCGCGAGGGAGGAGTTGATCCCGAAGAGTTCCGTATCGAGCAGGTGATCGATCGGGCCATGACCGTGGGGACAAATCAGTCAGAAGGAATTTTATCAGCTTTTCGCATTCTTCAATACCGCCAAAGAAGTCAACATTGAGGCGCCTCTTCCGGGAGAGTTGGGTACTTACTTACAGGGAAAACCGGAGTATGACAAAAAGAGAAAGGCCCTATTGGCCGAATATAAGGTGCCTGAACTTCAGGCCGATTGGGAACGAAAGACCCTTGCCGCCGCCGCTAATCCCGGAACTGATGTACCTTATGATGTCGCCTGGGACACCGTAGTCAAGATGGTGGATGGAGGAAAGGAGATCCTCAGGCTTGATCCTTCTCAGCGGACACAGAAGCAGCAGGAAAAGCTCACGGACCATTTTGTTGGGTTTTACATGATTCCTGTGGGAAAGGAACGTTATGAGGAGCTGAAGTTCCCGGAACTCAAGGAAAAGCTGGAGAAGCTTGAGGCCGAGTATCCTGGACTCAGCGAAGCCCAAACCATCGCCGAGAATCCGGGTTCCCCCAAAACCCACATTCTAATCCGAGGCGACTACAAACAACCCGGCATTGAAGTGCAGCCCGGTCCCCTGGCCGTACTAAACCCTCTACCGCAAGATGCCCGACCCACCCGGCTTACTTTGGCTCGATGGCTGGTATCCAAGGACAATCCTCTCACCCCCCGGGTCACGGTCAATCGAATGTGGCAAGAGTTTTTCGGTCGCGGCCTGGTGGAGACTTCCGAAGACTTTGGCACTCGCGGGGAACCGCCCACACACGCGAAGCTGCTTGACTGGTTGGCTATGGAGTTCATGGCCAATGACTGGAACGTCAAGAAAGTGCACAAGCTCATCGTGACCTCAGCCACTTATCGTCAGTCGTCGCAAACCCGAAAGGTTTTGGAATCGCGTGACCCTTACAACAAGCTATTGGCTCGGCAGTCGCGTCTGCGCCTTCCGGCCGAACTGGTGCGAGATGCGGCACTGGCTACTAGCGGTCTCTTGAATCCCGAGATTGGAGGCAAGAGCGTCCGGCCGCCGCTCCCGGCGGGTGTTGCGGAATTGGGATACGCCGGCTCCGTCAAATGGAAAGCAAGTGTGGGGCCGGATCGCTATCGTCGCGGCCTTTACATATTCTTTCAGCGCACAACGCCCTATCCAGAGCTCATGACTTTTGACGCACCCAATTCCCTGCTGTCGTGCAGCCGCCGCGAACGCTCTACAACTCCGCTCCAGGCATTAAATTTGATGAATGACCCCGTATTTTTTGAAGCCGCCCAGGTACTGGCGGCGCGAATCATGAGGGAGACGCCGGGAAGCGTGAGTGACCGCATAGATTATGCCTTCAAACTGTGTCTGGCTCGGGCACCCAGGCCACAGGAGAAAGATCGTTTGCTGAACTACTACCGCCAACAGAAAGAGATATTGGGGCAGGAACCAGAATCTATTGATACCCTCTTCCCTGCCAACAATCTTGAAGGTGTTAATGCAGCCGAGGCTGCGGCCTGGGTGGGCATCACCCGGGTGTTGTTGAATCTCGACGAATTCATTACGAGGGGGTGAAACGTGAAGCGTGAAACGTGAGGCCTGAAGCGTCAATGGAATCTCAAGGCTTTTCACGAATCACGTTTCACGAAACATGTGCCGTTCCTTGAGACAGTGTAGTTAGTTAGGAGCAACCATGAACTTGGAGTATTTCAAACGGATCCAAACTCGCCGCCACTTTTTCCAGGAATGTGTCGGAGGGCTCGGCGCAGTTGCCTTGTGGAACTTGCTGGAACGTGAAGGTCGCACGGCGGCGTCTGTTGAAGGCTTGCCTAAGGTGAATCCGTTGTCTCCCAAGCCGCCCCACTTCGCGCCCAAAGCCAAGAATGTCATCTTTCTTTACATGGAAGGTGCTCCCAGCCATATCGACTTGTTTGATCCGAAGCCCGAGATGAAAAAATGGGACGGTCAGCCGCTGCCCGAGTCGATGACCAAAGACCTCAAGCTGGCTTTCATCAAACCCAACGCCAAAGTCTGGGCCAGCCCACGCGTGTTTCAACCCTGTGGACAAGCGGGGATGGAGTTTTCGGATTACACGCCTCATCTAGCCACCTGCGCCGACGATATTTGCATGGTCCGCTCTATGTTCACCGAGCAGTTCAACCATCATCCCGGTCAGTTGATGTTCAACTGCGGAACTCCGTTAGTCGGGCGTCCTTCCATGGGGGCGTGGGTCACTTATGGGCTGGGAAGCGAATCGCAAAATCTTCCTGGTTTTGTGGTGTTGAGTTCGGGAACTGGAACTAGCGCCGGGAGCGGGAACTGGTCCAGCGGTTTTCTGCCCTCAACTTATCAAGGCGTGACCTTTAGAAGCTCAGGCGATCCTGTGTTGTATCTCTCCAATCCGGGCGGCGTTAGTTTGAAGTCCCAGCGAGCCGCTCTGGACACCATCCGTGACCTCAACGAGCAAAGCTACGTGAACACTGGGGATCTGGAGATCGCTTCCCGTATCGCCTCCTATGAACTGGCCTTTCGCATGCAGGCCGCGGCACCCGAACTGCTGGACTTTTCCAAGGAATCGCCCAGCACGTTGGAGATGTATGGCGTCGAGAAGGAACCCACCAAGCCGTTCGCTACCAATTGCCTGTTGGCGCGACGGATGATCGAGCGGGGTGTCAGGTTCGTACAACTGTTTCATGCCAGTTGGGATGACCATACAGAACTCAACGCCCACTTGAAGAAAAACTGTGAAATCACCGACCAGCCGGCGGCGGCGCTATTGAAAGACCTGAAGCAGAGAGGATTGCTCGACACGACACTGGTTATCTGGGGAAGCGAATTTGGCCGCACGCCCCTGGTGGAGAGCCGTAATCCGGCTAAGGGCAGTGAGGGTCGTGACCACCATCCTTTTGCCTTCAGTATCTGGATGGCAGGCGGTGGGATTAAGGGAGGACAGATAATTGGAAAAACAGATGAGTTTGGCCTTAACATTCTCGAGGATAAAATTCACGTCCATGATTTACAAGCCACCATCCTGCACTGCCTGGGTCTAAACCATGAAAAGCTGACCTATCGCCACTTGGGTAGAGATTTTCGGCTCACCGATGTCGAGGGCAAAGTGGTTCAAAGGCTACTGGGTTAATTTATTCCACCGGGAAAAAATCTAACCGCAAGGGAAAATCTAACCGCGAAGGCGCAAAGAACGCGAAGAAAAGCGATGCCCAGGGAAAAGAGGCAAGGCGAACCACGAGGGAGCCAGGGGACAGAAAGAAAAAGGTGGAACCGCGAAGACGCGAAGGACGCAAAGAAAAGCAAGACCAAGAAAAGAGACGAAAGGCGAACCAGGGGAGGTGGGGAGACTCTCAAGGGACAACAGGTCCCCAGGCCATTTCTAAAAATTCACCGCGTTCAAACAGCTTTCTTCTTCCTGTTTCGCTTTCCTTCGCGTTCTTTGCGTCTTGGCGGTTAGATTCTGCTTCTTTGGTCTTGCTTTTCTTCGCGTTCTTCGCGCCTTCGCGGTTAGATTTTTTTCTTCGCTTCTGAGTTTCTGCGGTTCAAATTACTTCTCCCGCGTCGCCCAACGCTGCAGCTTTTCCTGGAACCCTGGCCGTTGCCGTACTTCCTGGTTGACAAGACCTTCCGGAATTTCACCTCTGGCTAAAGTCGCGACCTGGCGACAGCACATGCTTCCCAGTTCCTCAAATAACTCATCCGTCCAGGCAATGGCGTGAGGAGCCAGGATTACGTTGTCCAGTTGGCACAACGGATGTTGGCTGCTGACCGGTTCGGAAGCAAAGACATCAATCGCTGCCCCAGCAATGGCCCTCGACTGGAGCCTCTCCACCAGGGCGTTTTCATCTACAATGCCACCTCGAGCCGTATTGATCAGGTAGGCGCTGGGCTTCATTAAAGCAAGTTCAGTTGAAGCTAGCAGGCCTCGGGTTTTTTCTGTCAAAGGACAGCACACCACGACGTAATCCGATGCCTTCAAGAGCTCTGGGAGTGCGACCATCCTTACTCCTAATGACTTAGCCCGTGCCAAGTCTACGTAAGGATCGAAGGCAATCATTTCCTGAGTCCCAAACGGGCGAAGCAACCCTGCCAGATGACCGCCAATTCCTCCCAAACCAACAATGCCAACAACCTTGCGACGAATCTCGGTACCCATCCAATAGGATTTTTCATTCCATCGTCCCTCACGGGTCAGACGATCTTTTTGCTTGAAATGATGCCCGAGGGCCAGCATCCATCCAAGAATAGCTTCAGCAACGGAGTGATTGACCGCTCCCACTGCGATGAACAGGGCCACATCGGCTTCGGTGCAGGCTTTCACGTTAACCATATCGTAGCCCACCCCAAACCGACAAATGGCAATAAGGCGATCAGCCCGCGCCAGAGAATCCGTCGTGATCCGAGGGGCCAAGCTTATCAAGGCATCTATTCCGTCGATTTCATTGGCAGAGAGAGTGGGCTCATAGTGATCCAAAAAGCGATAGTGCATGCTCTTGGCATCATTGAGCAAATTTAATCCAATGTCCTTAAAAACCAGCTTGCCATTGGATAGAAAATCAGCCGTAAAGGCCACCTCAAAGCTTTCGAGCATGTGTACCTCCAGATTCACGAGACTTCTCCAATAAAGCAATGTCTCCTGCCTTGGTTGCGAGGGCTTACAATAGCACAGACACTGGTCTCTTGGGAGTCCAAACCTCCAAATGAAGTATCACGATAACATAAGTCTGTCTTGAGCGATTGGGTGCGAATCATATGGCGATGTCCAAACCCAGAGCTCGGTACGATATGGCAAGGCGCCAAACGCACCCTCCCTGTCAGGTTCGTCGAAGGGAGCTCTCGTGAAAACAGTCATTTTTGTCACGCGAGCGTGTTGCTACCTGTGTGCGGTCAATTTCTGCAGAAACCAGACCCTCTTCTCTCACCAGCACCATCTCCATTCGTCCAAGTAATCCCAAGTACTTCTTATTTCGAGGCCGGCCTTTCCCTTAATCGCAGCTACTGAATATTAAGGCAGCTGGGAAATATAGGATCGGGCTGGATTCTCCGGTAACGGGCGGCTACTCCCCTGCTATCTGGGCAAGGTCTGCTGGAATCGCCGGTCCGAAGAAAACGAGTTCCGAAGTTTCGTATACGAAATGCGAGAATTCGGACGAATTTATTCTTTCTGGCTTCCATTGTTTTTCGAATCTCTTCAAAGCGGACTGCACTTACACACCTAAAACTAAGGACTTTAAGGTAATGCGAGAAATCTGGTTTGGATCTGGAAACTCGATTGCACGCCTGTTGACTTCGCCAAAAAAGCGGAAAAGGGCTTGAGCCTTATCATCATTAAGCTTATGCGTTCCTCAGTTCCTGGTCTGGGCTAGAGGCTACGTTTACCCTGAAAATCAGCTTATGATAAATTGGTGGCAATCGTCCGTGTCGATACGATTGACGCTATTTTTTGTTTTCGCAAATTCCCTGACTTCATTCATTAGTCTGGGCAGAACACTGTTGTCAAGGCTAAGCAACATTTGGAAGAGGCACGTATCACATTACTTGCCAGCTGACGTGACGCTTAGTCTAGCGCCGATTAACTCGGCGTTAAACACTGGCACTACAGAATGCCGTTCTGGGCCGTCCTTCTTGCCACTGGCAGGAGTAGTTTCGCTGCACAATGCGCGCTCTTTTTCAAAGAGGGAAATGGCCAAATATCCGAACTTTCGATTTCTCGGTTTTCCTGCTTGGGGGCTGTAATCAGGCCCCATCAAATCTTGCTTTGATAAGGAGACTTTACCATGCGAAAAGTAGCAATACTCAGCGCCGTGCTTGCCTCTCTGCTCGCCATGGCAGGCACATTACGGGCACAGACGGCCACCGGCCAAATCACGGGCACCGTGAAGGACACGAGCGGAGCTGTGATGGCTGGAGCCAAGGTCACTCTGACCAACCCGCAGACAAACCAAACTCGCGAGACTACCACGAGCGCTGCGGGCGACTATGTGTTTCCGCTTCTGCCGGTTGGGGTGTACTCCGTGACCGCCGAGCAGCAAGGCTTCCGTGCCTCCAAGCGCTCCGACATTACGCTCAACGTTGCTCAGATCATCCGCATCGATCTGGAACTGGCGGTGGGGGAGGTGACGCAGACCATCGACGTGCAAGCGACCACGGCAGCGATCGACTCGGAGACGGCGGCGGTAGGGGCGACAGTGACTCAACGGCAGGTTACGGAACTGCCTCTGAACGGTCGAAACTTCCTGCAGCTTTTGTTTCTCGGCAATGGTGCCGTTCAAACCAGCGGCGAGCAAGGAATTATGCGTCAGGGCGCCGGGGACGCGATCAGCATTAACGGATCCCGGCCTACCTCGAACAACTATCTGCTCGACGGGACCTCGAACACCGACACCGCCCTGGGCACTCCGGGCGTCATTTTGTCGGTAGATGCCATCCAGGAATTCAAAGAGCAGACCACGACCTATTCGGCCGAGTATGGCTTCGGTGCCAATCAAATCAACATTGTCAGCAAGACTGGCACGAACGACTTGCATGGCTCGGTATTCTGGTTCGGCAGAAACGACGCTCTCGACGCCAGTAACTTCTTTAATAATCTCGCCGGCAATCCCAAATCGAAATTGCGGCAAAACCAGTTCGGCGTCGTCGCTGGAGGCCCAGTTTACATACCGAAGGCCTACAACGGCCGTAACAAGACATTCTGGCTTTTCAACTACGAACAGGGGATAATCCGAAGGGGTTTCCAGGAATTTGATTTTGTCCCGACCCCGGATCAGATGGCCTGTCGGTTCACGTCGGAGATCATCGACCCGGTCATTGGGCAGCCCTTTCCGAACAACACCATCCCGGCAAGCCGTTTCTCGCGCCTCGGGAATCTAGCGCGCACCAAGTTCTTCCCTGCCCCGAACGCCAACCTTCCCCAAGGCAACTATATTCAGAGCCGGTCTCTACCTACAGATACCAAGCAATACACCGTCCGAGTAGATCAGCAGCTCGGCCGCTATGGAACGGTCTTTGGACGTTTCACGAATACGGACTATACGAACACCATCACGGATCGCGTCAACGAGATCGGGGACGTCTTCTTCGTGCAAAAAACGCGGAACTGGCAAGTCTCCCATTCGGTGCCCATCGGCGCAAAGCTTGTGAATCAGTTCCGCTTCGGTTACGTCGGGGCCACAGCCAACCAGCACGGAACGACGGCCGATCAGGCGGATGTCGATGCGCTTGCCCTGACTGGTGTCTTCACGACCCTGAACGACGACCAGCGTTCCTTGCCAGGTGTCAGCTTTGTCAATCTGGGGGCAGGGCTCGCAGGCGGTGGTAGCGCAGTCAACGACTACCAGGCCAGCTATCAACCCATGTGGGACATGAGCAACACCACCACTTGGATTCGTGGACGTCACACGCTGAACTTCGGCGCCAATTATCGCCGTTGGTCGCTGCAGCGAGACCTGGCGAACGATTTCCTCGGTAATATCAGATTCAGCGGTTTTTTCACGGGCAACAAGACCCAGGACAACGCGATCGCGGACATGCTGCTCGGTTACTACTCCGATGCCAGCGTCTTTCAGCCGGCTGGCTTCAGTGTCGGCAATTTGTCGGGCAATCCGCGCCAGTTCAACTACTGGTATCTTGCCCCCTATCTGCAGGATGACTGGAAAGTGAGTTCTCGCCTCACTTTGAACCTGGGACTTCGCTGGGACTTCCGCACTATCCCCTACGAATCGCACGACCGCATGGGCTGGCGCTTGTGGCGGATAAGACCCTGGTGGACAAAGGCATTATCGGCGATGGCAGTTTCTACAAATTTGCCGGGCGGCGTAACCCCTCGGACGCTTCGAAGAGGGTACTTTCTCCTCGCTTTGGCTTCGCCTTCCGGCCGTTCAGCGACGATAAGACCGTGGTGCGGGGCGGCTATGGCGTTTTCTTCGATTCTGCCGAAGGACGCGAGATCGATGGTGCCGCGGATATCTATCCCTATGTAAGCCGCGGACTCTATAGCCAGAGCCTGGGCCAGACTGAGCCGCTAAAGACCACGGACCAGCTGTTCCCCAGTTTTGCCGATCTTGGTCCTGTGACTCCCGCGTCAGACAGCTTCCTGGCGGTGAGCATGTCGCCGGAACCACGGAACCCTTACGTTCAGCAGTGGTCTTTCGGAATTCAGCGCGCGCTGGGCGCCAAAACGACCTTCGAAGTGAATTACATCGGCAACAGGGGGACCCACTTGCTGATGCGGCGGAACATTGCGCAGTCCCTGCTGCCTTCTAATCCTGCGATCTGCGCGGCGACGCCCGATGCCGGTGACTGCCCGGTGCTGGCTCGCAGGCCCTATCCCAACTTCGGCACCTACATCGACAGCGACTGGTCCGGGAACTCCAGCTACAATTCGTTTAACACCAAGATCGAGCATCGTACCAACAGCATGATCTTCACGACGATTTATACCTGGGCGAAGAGTATCGACAACAAATCCGCTGCTGCCGGCATTGGCAACGATGTCGCCGGCTGGCAGGGATTTCTGGACAATCACGATGTGAGACGTGATCGCGGGCGTTCGGAGTTCAGTGTGGACCACCGTTTGGTGAGCAGCTTCGTCTACGAACTGCCCTTCGGGCACGGACGGCGGTATCTTGGCAGCGCTTCCGGCGTGGCGAATCATGTGATTGGAGGCTGGCAGGTGAACGGCATCGTTACGTTCCAGACGGGATTCCCCATGACCATCACCGGCGCCGATGTCGGGGGCCTCAACGACACCTTTGGCACAAACCGGGCCGATCTCGTTGGAGATGCACACGCGAGCATCAGCCCAACTATTGCCAAGTGGTTCAACACTCAAGCTTTTAAGCAGCCGGCAGCGGGGTTCCTCGGCAACTCCGGCCGCAGCATTCTGAATGCACCTGGCCTTAACAACTGGGACACAGGGCTGTTCAAGAACTTCAGAATTAGCGAGCAGATGAGCTTCCAGTTCCGATTCGAGTCGTTCAATGCGTGGAACCACACCCAGTGGGACGTTCCGGTCCGTGACGTGTCGGATTCGCGATTCGGCCAAGTCATTGCTGCTCGGCCGGCCCGTATCAACCAGATCGGGCTGAAATTTCTTTGGTGACGCCTTCGTCGTACGATTCATGACTAGCCAAGGGCTCCCCGTTGATATCCTGGGTTAGGTAGCCACGATTAACGCGTTTTTGCGGTAATCGTGCAATCCGTAGTGCCTGACATGCCCACGGTTAATTAGAAGGCGAATTAACCGTGGCTACCAAAAAAAAGCGAACAAAATTCTCGGAACGTCGCGCTGCCAGATCAGCCAGACCTGGCGGGCCTTTTCCTACGGGCATGATTATCAAAGGTTACGAAACGGTCAAATAATTTAGAAAGCCGGCAGGGACGCCGACGAATCTGATCGTACGGTGGGCCTTCGCACTCTTGGCGTCCTTGGCGGTTCGCCTTCCTCAGACTGAGACTCGAAAGCAAAACCGTGCGAAGAGCACTCATATTCTTAGGTCTCTTGTGTCTATCTGGTGCGCACCTCCTGGCTCAGCCGTTTGACAACAGTCAGCTTCAACGATACTCCGAGGAAGGGGAAAGAGCGCTGGCTGAGAAACGCTATCCGGAGGCAGAAAAGGCTTACGAAAAGCTCCGGCAGTTGGACTCGGGGATTGCCGAAGTCCATGGTAAGCTCGGGCTGATTTACTTTCAGCAGGGGAAATTCGCGCAAGCCGTTCTGGCCTTGCGTCAGGCCTTGAAGCTCAAACCCAACTTGCTGAATGCTGATTCTCTTTTGGCGATGTCTCTATCCGAACTCGGCCACTATGATGAGGCATTGCCCGGCCTGCAGACAGGGTTCCGTCGCTCCTCCGATCCAGCGCTAAGACGAATGATCGGGCTTCAGTTGCAAAGGAGTTATACCGGGTTGCAGCGCGACCGCGAGGCAGTGGAAGTGACCCTGGAATTAACCCGGCTTTATCCGCAGGATCCGGAGGTCCTTTATCACGCCGCGCGCTTGTCGGCAAACTTCGCCTACCTGGCGATGCGGAAACTTTCGCTAGTGGCGCCGACTTCGGTCTGGATGCGTCAGGCCGCGGGCGAAACCTACGAGAGTCAGGGACACCATGACCTGGCCATCAGAGAATACCGGCAGGTGCTCGCGCTCGACCCACGACGGCCGGGTATCCATTTCCGGCTGGGTCGAGCGCTACTGTCGCGCTCCCCGACCGAGGCATTGAAGGAATTCGAACAGGAGCTCGAGTTGGATCCCACCAATGCCAATGCGGCTTACGAGTTGGCAGAAATCCATCGCAAGGCGGGACAGCTCGACAGAGCCCAAAAGTTCTTTGAAGCGGCTTTGAGAAATTATCCTGATTTTGAGGAAGCTCAGTTAGGATTGGGCCGGGTGCTGATCGCACTGAAGAAACCTGACACGGCACTGCCTCATCTTCGAAAGGCGATCTCACTGAACCCGGAGAACGAGGTTGCCTATTATCAGCTTTCCCAAGCTCACAAGGCGCTTGGCAGCGCCACAGAACAGCAAAAGGCACTGACGGAATTCCAACGCCTGCGAAGCCAAAAGTCACGACAGCAGGAGCCAGTGAAGCAGGCCTTATCGCCTCGAGAAGTGACGAGACAGGAACTTGACCCAGGGGCAGTGCCGTAAGCCTGGCAGTAGCACTTTCCGGCGAAAGGTCCGCCCCGAATTGGCGTCAATCAGTGAATCTGTCATAAAGATTGCTTGGAAATCGCGGAAGTACGCCGCTCAATCTGAGACTTACTTGAAAACTTCAGTGACTTGAAGGTCGAATCCTCCTAGGACATTGGAGCTTAGTTTGTCATTGAGGCCATATAGACCGGCGGTTGTAATTTCGCCCGAGGAAATGCGGAGCACTTCGATGGTTTCTGCTTCAGGACTGACTAACCAGGCTTCACGAACACCAATTTTTTGATAATCCCTTAACTTCTCATCTATCTCCTGCCTGGAATCTTTCGGGGACAATACTTCCACGACAAGATCCGGAATGATCTCGGTGGGTTTTTTCTTACGTAACTCCGATCGACCGGTAATTCCCGTTCGCTCGGCATTGAGAAACAAAACATCCGGCTGCCGCGTTTGCAAAGGAGAGCGACTTATGATTACGTCACAGGGGGCAGCCAAAACCACACCCAGTCCACGTTTTGCTACAAATTGACGGAGCAAGGTATAGATATTCATAGCCACCCATTGATGATCGGGCGAAGGTGCTGGTGTCATGCGCAGCTCTCCCTGAATAATTTCACTAGGTTGGTGAATCTGAGGCATTAACAGATAGTCTTCATACGTCAGCAGCTTAGTTTGAAGAGACATTGCACCCTCCGTTAACTTTTGATTGTATCACATCTGTTTCGTCCACTTTCAGCCCTCTGTTTGCTTTTTGACGCTTGTATTCTTGGGTTCCCTGCTTGTTCCCGTTCCTCATTTGGAGGAGACAACATCGCTGAAATTCATTTCCGGCGCGCCAGACAAATTGGGGTTCCCAACCTGGCGCTTAACGTTTCAGCAGCTTAAAAAATACATTCTCGTTATGATGATTGCTGGAAAAGCGAACGTCCCATTCTTTAGAATGAACATGCAGGTATTTTACGTGTTGCATCACTTCTTGAGGACTGGCTTGGAGGGCCCGGCCCATCTCGGTGTAGGACACATGACCGAGACATGATTTCAGTTTGTCATAAGCTTCGATGAATTTTTCAGCCTTTGCTGGTTCAAGCGACAAGGGCCGCGTTTTCTGGTAATTCATGATGTCAAGGTAAAAACCAAGCCGTGACACCAGTTTTGCCTCTGCTTCCGTTCTTTCTTCTTTTGCTTTCATATCCCTCAGGATCTTACTTAAAGGTCGAACAGATATATCGACGGCTTTGGAAGAAAAATGAGACTGCAATTGAGAACCAAACCCAAGGACCAGCCAGAGGCTTCTTCACCACGTTACTATACTATTACTGTGGAAAAATATAATGAAACCCTCTCCTCTATTTTGAGCTTAATTTAATCTTTCTTGACCAAGAAAATCAAGTCAGGTCACCCACCCACCAGTCGCATCAAAATTCTTTGGCATTTCTCCGGTTTGGGTCTTATGATGGAAGGTGAACAATGAGATTCGTAATCAGTGCGATTCTACAAATTCTAGATGAGCGTGAAGGATTAGCTTGAAAACAAGATTTCAATATCCTCTTCCGTTCCTGATTTTGCTATGTCTGCTTTTAGCCGTGCAATCATTCCTCATGGCGCAAGCCAATGTTCGTATCTGTGAAGACGTGACATTCAAAAGCGTCGATGGGATGAAGATCTACGGTTATCTTTACAGGCCAAAGGTCAGCGGACCGTTTCCGGCCATCGTTCGAGTTCATGGTGGAGTCCATGGGCAGGCAAAAATGAGAAATCAAGATTTCTTTGTGGACAACGGTTACGTGGTTCTGGATGTGGATTACCGCGGCAGCGAAGGACATGGCAAAGATTATCGCAACAAGCTGGCCATGGGTGAGAAGGAAGTGGATGACGTGATTGCCGGCGCAAAATACTTGCAGGCGTTGCCCTTTGTGCGAAAAGATAAGCTGGCGATCATGGGGGATAGTCGGGGAGCTTATATTACGTATTGCGTCCTGTCTCGTGCCAATCCCTTTAAAGCTGCGGTCGCCATCAGTGGGTTTACGGATCTCGCCAAGCAATATCAATACGAAGAAGAAATCGCTCCCAATTTCATGGGAATGCAAAAGCTGATGCGAGGTTCCCCTTATACCAGTCCAGACAAATTTAAGGATCTCTCGCCTGTCAACTTCGCCAACAAGATCAATGCGCCTATACTGCTCCTGCATGGGAACAACGACCGTCTGGTGCTTCCCGAACATTCCTGGAAAATGGATGAGGAATTACTCAAGTATCAAAAAGAGCATGATATCGTCATTCTTTATGCTCCTGAAGAGGACACAGGTCACAATCTGAAAGGAAGGGCCCTCGACGAAGCCCATCAGGAGATGTTGAAATGGTTTAACAAGTACTTGTTTCCCGACGGGAAGAAGAAGTAGGGGCCATAAACCCGACAGATGGAGTTAACCACGAAGGCACCAAGCAGAGGGGATTAGCTTGCCGCAGAGCACCTAAGGATGAAAATTAATGCCCCTTTTGAATAAACGGAGGGTGCACGGGGATATCCCTGGTTTACGATATTGTCCCGACCAAAAGAACACCCTAGGCTGCGTGGCTGCTAAGTTAGGAGACAGGAACGAGAACAAAGGTGCAGCGTGGCTTACAGTCCTCGTTTGCTTTGTAACCGCTCTGGTCGCTGCGCGGAGCGTGCCTCCCACATTCTTAAAAATTAAGACCTACGTCCCCGTTGATAACGGATTTTCAAGTCAGAACTCATGAGAAACGTTCATCCTGAGATTAATCTCCTGCTGAAAATCCTGGACGAAGGTTATAACAAGAAAGCCTGGCACGGCCCCACGGCCGAAGCGGCAGCTTGGAGACCCGGGCCTGGCCGGCATAATATTTGGGAAATCGTAGCTCATGCGGCTTATTGGAAATACGCCGTGAGGCGTAGATTGCGGGGAGATAAGAGAGGATCGTTTCCTCTTAAAGGCAGTAACTGGTTTATCCTTCCGGTCTCACAGACTGAAAAAGCCTGGCGACAAGATCTATATTTATTGGAGCGGCAGCATCGGATGTTACTTGAAGCGGTGGCATTGATACCTCACCGAGAGTTACACCGGTCGGCGCTTGGCAGTAAGACAAGCAATGCAATTCTCATCTACGGGATCGCTGCTCACGACATCTACCATGCCGGGCAGATTCAATTGCTAAAGCGGTTGCAGGCAAATCAGGAGAGTTGACCGTCTCGCTCCAGGACAAGCTTAGGTAAATGGGCACTTTGCAATTGAAAAGATGGGCTGATTTCGGTAGCCTTTGGGTCTTCCTCTAGCCCTTTTTTCGTTAAGCAAATCCTCCTACCCTGCCGATCTTTCTTGGGTATCCATCATGATCAAAAGAATATTCTCAAGCATCGGTTTAAAAAATACTTGGAACTATTGGAAGAACAAGAAACTTATCGGCGTTAATCTTCTATTGGGAGGCTTGGCCCTTAGCGGCCTCCTCATTCATCACCGACTAAGTCCTCCAGTAACTCCTGCATCTTTACCCACGGAGGTTCAAAAGGCGGAGCCGCCTCTCCAAAAGCCTTCATTAGTTGAAAGATTTGCAGGCCAAGTCGAGAGGAACATGACGTTCAGTGATGTCCTTTCGGCCTACAAGTTTCCTCGGCAGCTTGTTCAAGAATTGGTTGTGATTACCAAACCTATCTATAACTTGCAAAAGCTGATCGTAGGCAATAAGTTTGAGCTGGAACGGCTTTCAGATGGAACCTTGAGGCAGTTCCGCTATGAGGTTGACCTGGACAAAAATCTCAAGGTCTATCTTACCGAGGAAGGTTACAAGGCGGAGCTTGAGCCGACTGAGTATGAAACTCGCTCAGAGTTTGTGAGTGGAGCTATCCAGAATTCTCTTTTCTACACCCTCAATGAATTGAACGAACGGGATCAATTGGCCCTGGATTTGTCAGAAATTTTCTCCTGGGATATTGACTTCAACACCGACTTGCAACCATCCGATCATTTCAAATTGGTGGTGGAAAAACAGTATCTAGAGGGAAAGTTTGTTAGATATCGCAAGATTCGAGCGGCTGAATTTATCAACAAGGGTAAACTCTATTCCGCTTTTTATTACACCGATGCAGAGGGACACTCAGACTATTATAATGCCGAGGGCCAATCCTTAAGACGGGATTTCTTAAAATCGCCCATTAAGTTTTCTCGCATTAGTTCGAAGTTTTCACGCAACCGATTTCACCCTATTTTAAAAGCCTACCGTCCCCATTTGGGCGTCGACTATGCCGCCCCATCAGGAACTCCGGTCGTTGCCGCAGGAAACGGTCACATTCAGTTTGCGGGTTGGAATGGTGGCTTCGGACGTTTCATCCAAATTACCCACGGCAACAGTCTAACGTCAATGTATGGTCACCTCTCCCGTTTTGCGCTTGGGATTCGGAATGGAAGTAGCGTGAAGCAGGGAGAGGTTATTGGATTTGTCGGAGCTTCAGGATTAGCCACAGGCCCACATTTGGATTATCGAGTGACGCGGAATGGCCGTTTTGTTAATCCTATTTCGATCAAGTTCTAACCCTCCACCCCCGTAAAGCCACAATATTTGGCTCTGTTCCAATCCCAAAAGGAAAAATGGCAGAGCCAACTCGCGGCTATAAGTATTTCTAAAGAACCTCAAGTCGCTTCTGCTCAGAAACCTAACCCTGATCCGAAATAACCAAACAGCAAAGCGCCACAAAAAACCATCGGCGCGTCCGTCTTTCCCAGTTGATCTTTTGGTAGGCGGAATTACGAAAGCACTTGCTTCAACTCCTCCACAAAACGTTTCATCTCCTCATCTGTTCCGATGGTAACGCGCATGTGGCTAGTTAGAGGAGCAAAGACTCTGCCAACGAAAACATTACGTGCGCGCAGGGCGCTCAGTACCGGTAAGACTTCCCGCCGTAAATCAATCATTAGAAAATTAGCCTGAGAAGGAATGCATCTTAGTCCGAACGTTGTGACCTGTTCTTCAACGAAGCGCCTCGTTTGTGCGTTCAATTTTTGATTCCGGCTTACAAATTCTTTATCGTCCAGACTCGCCAAACCCGCCGCGACGGTCAACGCATTCATGTTGAGCCAAATCTTAAAAGGCGACATTCGACTAATGAGATCTTCACGTCCCACAGCGTATCCCAGGCGGAGGCCTGCCATTCCGTAAATTTTGGAAAAAGTCCGGGTAACGACTACTGCTTTGCCCTCCGCTGCAAAAGGAATGGATGAAACATAGGAAGGATCATCCGCGTAATGGTAGTAGGCCTCATCAATGAGGACCGGAACATGGGGTGGCATAGAGGTCAAGAAGTCTTTCATCTCGTTCCCTGAAACCACTGTAGCGGTCGGGTTGTTGGGGTTGCAGAGATAGACTAGACCCGTCCTATCGTTCACTGCCGCCCGCATTTTTTTGAGATCGTGCCGGTA
>QHZQ01000002.1:38161-52093 GCA_003224725.1 Acidobacteriota bacterium
GGCTTCATAGGTGGGCTGGGCAACAACCACATTTTTGCCAGGTCCCAGGAATGCCTCTACCGCCATCTTTAGAATCTCGCTCGAGCCATAACCGATTTCGATCATACTCGATCCCACCTGGTGATGTTGGCAAAGAGCTCGGTGGAGTTCGAAGGGATTGTGCACGTAGCGGCCGGCCAGCGAAAAGCTGTTCTTCATGGCTGCAACGGCTTTGTCAGAGGGGCCGCGAGGATTCTCATTACTATCAATATAGACAGGCAAGTTTGAGTTTGGGATTGACAGTGCCGAAGGCGCAACCGGTAAGAAGACCAGGCCGTTCGAGCCGGCTGCTAGTTCGGCCGATGGAGAAGACAACCCAGCCCAAACAACTCCCATCCCAGTTAATTCCAGGAATTCTCGACGAGAAGCGGATGACCTATCTTGCGGCATAATTCCTCCTCTTGGTTTCTTCGACTCCTGAGTGTTTCATGTAAGAACCGCATCAGGCATGATAATATAAAGCGTATGAAGAAAGAGAAGCTTCTGTCAACTTTTTACCTAACCTATTCTTCAGCAGCACTGCTGACCGTCTTCTCTATAATGGCCTGGGCACAAAAAATAGGGTTTGGGCAGCAGAAATCGGAGGAGAAGCCTTTT
This sequence comes from Acidobacteriota bacterium, assembly GCA_003224725.1. Taxonomy (GTDB): domain Bacteria; phylum Acidobacteriota; class Terriglobia; order Versatilivoradales; family Versatilivoraceae; genus QHZQ01. The sequence continues at coordinate 38,798 of QHZQ01000002.1, forward strand.
TCGTTAAAAGTGAACGTGGACCTGGTAGTCTTGAACGTCACGGTCGTGGATGAAAAAGGAAGTAATGTGACCCGGCTGAATCGCGATGATTTTTCAATCTACGAGGATGACGTGTTGCAGGATCTCTCCGACTTTCGTCCTGTCGAGGCGCCCTTTCACCTCGTACTGGTCTTAGACACTAGCATCAGTACACGAACCAGCTTAGGCTTGATCAAGAAAGCCGCCAGCAATTTTGCCGACGAGCTTCGGCCCGCCGATAGCGTCGCGGTTGCGGAAATCAACTTCTTCGCCAAGCAGATCCAGAATTTCACCAGCGACCGGAAAGCGGTAAGAAGAGCTATTCATAGCTTGTCCACTTTTCCCTATGGAGGATCCAGAGTTTATGACGGAGTGGCCATGGCGCTAAAGCATTTGCAAGGCGTTGAGGGAGGACGTAAGGCCATTGTGGTCCTGAGCGACGGAATGGAGAATTCCAGCAGCATTAAATTCGAAGAGCTTCGCCGCGAGTTGGCCCAGGGTGATGCCGTCTTTTACCCCATTACCATCCAGAATAAGGATCGACAAAAGAACCTTTTAGAAAACTTCATCAGAACGGCGGACGCGACTAAACCAGAGATCGCACCTATTGTCAAAAATGCCAAAGAGAGCTTATTTGTTTTAGAAGAGGTATACCAGATCCAGACTGAGCGCTTGCAGACCCTGGCCGAAGAGACTGGAGGCAAAATCTTTTTTGTCTCCGATTTAGCAGATCTGGCCGGTGAATATGCTAAAGTCGCTCAAGAGTTACGCAACACTTTCAGCCTGGCTTACTATTCGAAGAATACCTGGCGAGATGGCACGATGCGCAAGATCCGTGTTGAGGCCAAGAACCCCAGTTATCATGTCCGCACCCGCTCCGCCTATTACGTCCCCAAGGAGTAGCATGTCAGCCACCTCAGACGAGGTGTTATGAACAGGAAAAGGGTAGTCGATCAGCGCCAGTCAGAAACGGCACCAAAGGTCACCGCGGAGACGCAGAGAGTGGTCCTCTGAGAACCACCAGCAGTCGTGAATCCAAGGAACTGCAATACTTTGTCCGAATCTCGGTGGCCACCTTTTTAATCACCCGCTGGCTGAAAACGAAAACGCTGAGATCTGAGAGCCCTTATATGATTCTCTCTCTGCGTCTCAGCGTCTCTGCAGTTATCGAACCGCGGTGTAGCCGGTCAATCCCTCAACGCTTCGATGAGTTTAATTCGAGCCGCGTGCCTAGCGGGCAGACCGCCACCCAGGATCCCAACCAGGGTGGCAAACATCATCCCGCGAAGCAAGATCTTAGGCGTTATTCGAAAATGGAAAAGGACTTCGCTGAAACTTGCAAAGTTTGCTGTCCCGGTTGAGATACCATGGAGCGGTAGGGCCATCAGACAACCGAGCACTCCACCGAAACAGGCCAGGATGACTGATTCCACCAAGAAGGAAGTCAGGATGCTCCATCTGGAAAATCCCAGGGCTCGCAGGGTTCCTACCTCCTTGGACCGGGACATGATCGCGCCGTACATCATGTTCATGGCGGCAAAGCAGGAGCCAATTCCCATAATTACAGCGATAAAGCCCCCCAAGGCTTTAATGCCGATGGAAGAAACTGTCTGGTCCTTGAAGTATTCCTTCTGGGGGATCGCTTGGAGATGAATTCGGCGGTCGTCGGCAATACGTTGCTTAATCGCGCCGGCGGCTGCTGCGTCTTCCGCCTGCAGCAGGATGGAAGAGTAAATGGGACGATCCCAGTCCTGGGCAATCTCCTCGTAATCCGCCCAAATTTCCGAGTCATACGCCGTGCCTCCGGCATTGAAAAGCCCCACGACTTTCCAGTCGCTACGGGACATACGGAGAGTGTCTCCCAGCCGCATGTTGCGAAAGCGCTTGGAAAGCAGCTCGCTGAGGACAATCTCGCGTAGGCCTCTGCGAAACCATCGCCCCTGAACTATTCTCACCTCCGGTCGCAGCCTCAGTCCGACGTCTGAGGTCCCTCGGACCGTGACATTGGACGATTCGCCACTAATTCTAGGATGATTGATGATGACCACAGTTTCACCACTGGACAGCGGCTCGTTGTTGCCATCAACCGATATCCCCGGCAGCAAGCGAATCGTCTGGAATAAGTCACGATTAAAGTAGCTGTTAACTTCGTTCAAAGAACCATCCCGGATAACCACCAGATGATTTTCATGGCCGGTATCGACGAAGGTAGAATCCAGGCCATTGACCAGCGCCATCATGATGATGAAGACGGAGACCGTCAGCCCGATTCCGAGAGCCGTCATCAGTGTTCCCACGCGCCGCACCCAGAGGCTGCCAAAGTTGTATTTCAGGGGGATCTTCATTATAGCTTTATATCTTTTCAGGTCGTGTCACAGTGTGGCCTTAACCTGCCCAGTAAACAACAGGCGCTAAGCAGAAGGCAGTAAGCAGAAATTATGCTTTCCTGGTGTCACGAAAAAGGGAAACCCTTTTTCTCTGTGATCGTAGGGCCTTCGCGGTTAGCTTCATCGTTCGCTCTCATCGGCTTACTACTTACTGCTTACTGCCTACTGCCTACTGCCTGCTCACGCCACTCTTCTTAATGCATCCGCGGCAGGCCGCTGTGAGGCCCTCCAGGCAGGAATCCCCGATGAAAAGATTCCTACCAGAACTCCGACACCGACACCAAGCAACAGAATTCCCGGCGTCACATTCAATCGCTGCACAAAGCCACCCGTTAAAGCCGGCAGGTTTAAATTAGAAAACAATACTTTCGCCCCCAACGAACCGATGATTGCCCCGCTGAGCGAAAGGAAAATGGATTCACCCACTAACATCAATAGAAGCTGGTTGTTCTGAAAACCGACGGTCTTGAGAATCCCCATCTCTCGTACCCGCTCACGAATGGACATGGCCATGGTGTTGGCTGCCACTAAGACAATGGTAAAGATCACCACCGAGCAAATACTCGTAATAAGAAACTGGACGTTGCCCATCATGGAAAGAAAGCCCAGCAGGAAAGCTTTCTCAGTTTCGGTCTTCGTCGGGACGCTGGAGTTCTGGAAAAGCGCGTCGACCCTCTCTGCAATGCGGGGAACGTCCTCGGCCGAACGCGCTCGGATCGAGTAGGTCCCTGTGAAACCCAGATTGTTCATGCCTTCGTTAAAATACTCCCAATGGAAATATAAACTGCCGCCTTCGTCGGAGCCTCCTTCATAGAGGCCTCGCAATGTCAGTTCCGGATCAAATTGGAAGAGAGTCCCTTTGAGATGAATTTTCTCACCCACTTTCCACCCGAATCGTTGGGCTAAGTTTTTACCGGCAATGGCCCCCGTACGGTCCTTAAGGAAAGCTTCTTTTTGATCCTCAGAAATCTTCATGTCCGAATTGACCTCGAAAAACTGATCCGCGTTCACCGAAAATTGAGCAAAGAAATTAGACGGGTCTTTGTAGACGCCTCCAAACCACATCGACCCGATAACGGCCTGGACGCCCTCGACTTGAGCAATTTTTTTTAAGTAAGCAATAGGCAAAACGTTGGCCAGAGAAACTTTATGACGAGTGACCAGGCGGAGCGCTGAATCAGGCGTCTGGGTTGGGTTCTGCAACTCCTGGAGCAGCGTAAGTAAGGTGGTTACCAGGAACAGAGACACCGCGATGCTGGTAATGGTCAAGATCGTGCGACGGCGGTTGCGAAGGACGTTCCTTAATACGAGCCAGACAAATTTCATAATCGATTCACCAAGAACGGGGTTTATATTACCACTGCCAGAGGCATTGAGTTTCAGAAATATTCTCTCTAGACTTGATTCTAATCCGTTTGGCATTATAATCAGTGTCATATGGCACCAACAGAAGGAGCGTGAAATGGAGCAAGCTTCAGAAATCATCGAGATGCTGGGCGGTAAGAAAACGTTAGGCCGCAATGTTTCGTCTGCCAAAGAACTGGTGGAACTCATTCGTAGCGGCTTGCCCTATCCTGCCTTGGAATCTCTAATGCGAGTCCTGATGATTTCACGAAATGAACTAGTGCATTCCATCGCCATGCCGTCACGCACGCTAGCCCGAAGAAAGAAGGCACGGAAATTACAGGCAGATGAATCGGATCGAGTATTTCGCTTGGCCCGGGTGGCCGCTCGGGCTGTGGAAGTGTTGGGGAGCCACGAAAAGGCAGCGCGCTGGCTGCGGAAACCCAACCGGGCTCTAGGGCATGTGGTTCCCTTGGATCATCTGGATACTGATATTGGAGCTCAGCAAGTCGAATCGATCTTAGGTCGGATTGAGCACGGCGTTTACAGCTAATGCGAGTTTATCGCATTGGTGATGAAAGCCACGCTAAGAAAGCATTTAATGGCGACGGAGCGCGGATCTATGGCGGGCGCTGGAATAAGCCAGGGGTCGCTCTCGTCTATGCATCGGCAACCCTGTCGCTCGCAGCTTTGGAATTATTAGTCCATTTGGACGCCGAAGAATTTCCAACCAGCCTTGTCGTCGTTTCTGCGGATATTCCACAGACCCTTCCGATACTTGAAATCGGCCTAGCGAGACTCCCCGTCGATTGGCAGGCTTACCCCGGCCCAGAGACGCTTCAGAGCATGGGTACCCATTGGGTCAAAGAAAATCATTTTGCCGTAATCTCGGTTCCCTCCGCAATCATACCTTCAGAGCGTAACTTTCTCGTGAATCCCAAACATCCAGACTTTTCTCAGATTCTAATTCATAAGCCCGCGCCATTCACTTTGGATCCCAGGCTTTGGAAGAAGAACAAATAAGAGAGGAAATCATTTGAGCAGTGGGGTTGTGGAGTGGAAACAACACGGGCTATGGCATTTGGGTAGTCCGGGGGAATCTATCCATGCAAGGCAATGGGGGATTCAATGGACTCATCCTGATAGTGGACCAGGAAGGCATGAGCTTCAGTGCTGGCGGGCAATAGAAGCATCATGGACGAATCTTTGTGGCCAAGCCGCGAGATTCCAGTGGAAATGCCCTGTCTTCTTTGGGCTCGCCCAGTATTAACTGGAATGGCGGAAGTGGTGGCAACGGCGCCTATTACAACAGCAATCTGGTGAATCAAATGTTTACCAACATGGATTCATTAATCTGGCGTTTAGGGAAATGCAGTGAAGCAACAACAGAAAATTTCTTACTTTTTCGGCGACAAGAGGAGCAGTTTCTTCCCGGATCTTTCCAGCAAATGGTATGGAACCGTCTTGCCACTTGAATCCAATACTTGAAATCTACTGGAACCTTTATTTCCAGAGACCACGATTGACAAATCTCCACTGAGCTTCTCCATTTCCTGATTCAAATGCAGCACAAGAGTGTCTCCTGTTGTTTCGGCACGAAATTCCACTGTGGCACGCCTAGTCCAAAAGTCCCCTAATTGTGCAATCGATCCGATCCAGACATCCTGTTTCGCGTATCTCTCGAGGAGTCTTTTGAGCACTGCCAGTTTGTAGGTTGTGTTCGTAGGATGGATCAGAATGCAGGTCGTGGCCCCATTGGCCCGGTTGGCTTCAATAACTTCGCACCATGCCTGCACCACCGCATCCTGTCTCTCGGGGGTCAAGAATCCTAGTGAGTCGTCCAGCGTGACAGGAATTTCAACTATGGCTGTCTCGCGCGCGCCGAGGTGAGTTCCAGCAAATGCAAAAAAGGGAAAGTTTGTGATGATATTGTTTGCAGAAGCAGTCGAGTCATATTGGTATCCGCTGAGTTCCAGCGCCTCAATGAGGCGCGGAGGGTACCTCAGCTCTCCGGCGCGGAATGACACCGTTTTTTGACGCGGCAGGTCACGGTCTAACAGTTCCTTGCTCACTTTCACCTCACCTAAAACGGTCGGAGACTTGGCAGGTTGATAGGTGGCTGCCGTGATAAGAGCAGTTCCCATGGGGAATTTATTGAACTTCTTTGAGTGCGAGACCGAGTGTGAGCCCAATTCAAAGCCCAACTGGCGGATTTCTATCAAGAACGGGATACGGGCGGCGTCGTAATATCCGATGTCGGACTCATCAGTAAGAGTTTTCGTGTTTATGAAGAACGTGGACTGAACGCCGTAGTGCTTCTCCAGCTGGGCGTAGGCGACGGTATTGCCAAATGACTCCTGGGCATCCACGTCATGGGAGAGGACGATGGAGGTTTCCAATCCCCTCGGGACTGTGTGCCAGGACAGTGCGCAATCGGCAGTGTTTTCATAAATTCCTTTCATCAGAAGAAGAATCGCATCTCCAGAAGGTTCGAAGGAATTCACCCACTGGCGTCCGGCTTCAAAGGTACTCACGACGTGAGCCAGTAATACTGTCTGCGTCAGGCTGAATCCGAGTGCCAGAGCCTGTCCGGAATCGTAATCGTTCACGACTGCCGCCGCCTTCCCGTCAGGATATTTGGCCAGCGGTCGACCATAACGGCTTTGATAGCCGACAGTCCAGATTGTCTCGTTAAATAACTTCGGGTCTCCGAGAGAAATCTCTCGTTCCTTGGGGTGGTCCAGGTAGCGCAGCCATCCGTCTTCGACATCCGATAAGAATCGGACCCGGAAGCGGTCGCGACGCGGAAGCGCGCTCGAAATCCCAAACAAAGGGAAATAATCAGAACCTTCAACCTGGGTGGCCAGCAGAAGACCCCCACTGGAGACAAAAGCATGCACAGCTTCTCTCTCGACCGGTGAAAGAGAATGGTTATAAAGTGGTCCGGGAAGGATCGCCAGCGGGTAACGCGACTGAAGCTTGCTTACAGGAACCAAATCATAGGGGATGCCCATTGCTTGAAGGGCACGCCGGGCAGCCAATTCCTCCAGATTTCTTGAGGATTGCGTCTTTTCGGCCCAGGAAATGATAGCGATCCGATAGCGAAGAGAGTCTGCTCCCAATAGATCGGCCGCGACCGCGAGTAATAAAAGAGGCAAGAAACGCGGCCACCTCATGGACTCCAGAATCCCTTCGCCCTTGGGTTTCGGAGTGCTTCTTCCAGGATCACATGCCAGGCAGTTCCTGCCACACTGGCGCCGGCTGAGAAGCTGTAAGGCAGCTCACGCGTAGCGTACTTTATTCCGCCATCCGCCTTCAGCTTCTCCATCTCATTTACGATTTCATTCGCCTTGGTCGTATTTCCAAGTCGCAGGTGTGCGAGTGCGACACCCAATGAACCCTCAGACCAGACAAATGGGAGATCCTTCCAAGTTGCTTCCGGCTGCTCGGGCAGTAGAAACTGTTGAACTCCAGAATCTATATAGATCGGTTCCTTGTGGTAAGGGCGATACCCGCGAACCCCGCGGTGCTCGTTGGCATAGATATGATCTGCAGTTTCGACCGCAATTTTGGCCTTTTCTTTCTCTCCTCTAGCCATCAAAAAAAGGGCTCCCCAGGAGGCGCAGTCGAGAGCTATATCGCGGTTCAACGTACCATCCTCCTTGAGGCCGGTTGCGAACTGGCCCAGATCCGGCTGCCACAAGACGGCTATCAGACGGTCACCGACCTCCTCTGCCATTCTGCTGTACTGTGGGTCTTGCGTCAGTTGGTGCAACGCGGTGAGAAAAAAGTACGACGATATATTGTGTTCGGTGCTTACCCAAGACACAGGACGATCCTGATAGATTTCCAGTACCTGCTTCCTGTCTGCATGCATGCGTACCTGGACGAGCCCTTGTCCGCCTTTCAGCAGGCCCCGAGCCACGGGGGTTTCACCGGCTCGCTGTGCTGAAAGGAAATCGGCTGCCTGACGTGCTGCGACCAGATAACGCCGTCGCTGCCGGGCGGCAATCGCATTTGCAACCTCAGATCGATTCCGCAGATAAAAGCAGAAGGCATACCCGGCCCAGGAAGTGGCCCCGGTTCGGACCACAGCCGTCTCGTGGTCTATCTCATTAGGCCAGTCGTTTTCGGCATTGTACGAAAACCAAAAGCTGCCGTCTTCACGTTGCACTCGCACGAGCGCGTCCAAGATCTTCGCCGCATTTTCCCAATCCGATGCCAGAGTTAAAGCGATTGCTCCCAGCGCCGCATCATAGACAAAGGATTTTTGGTAAAGAGAACCGTTCTGACCTCGATCCGGAGCATAGCTTAAAATTAAGCCGCGACGCTGTGGATGGGGTGTCGTTACCCGGTTATTGGGAACGATTTGGGAGCGCAACCAGTTCAGTGATCCGGTCCAGTCTTCAGATGGGGTGCGGTCAGCACCGAACGCAGAATGACTAAACACCAGGACGAACAAAACTGTGAGAGTGTGCATGACACCGCGAGCGATGGGCAATGCTAGCTCCCTTTTCTTTGCGACTTTCTTGTCATGAGCACAACCATCCGGTTCAGGGCCGAGGTCATATCCACTAAAGGCAAGATTACGAATACGGCTTTTCCTTGGGGCGTTTCGCCTGGCTTTCAAGATTGGCCAACGGTCTGGTAAAACCTATACGGTCCATCTTGCCCCAGACACTGTTGCCGAATAGATGCTGCCACATACCCCGAACTCGCCACAGCGTATTGAGCTGCCGGTACGGAAAGAACTCCAGGAAACAAACACCAATCAAACGAGCCAGATCTCTCCAGTCATTGTAGCGGTGATAGGTCATTTCCTCGATCACGACTGAACCGATGGAAATCATGGTACTAAAGATGTAGCCAAACAAAAGGAATTCGACGAAGAATTCGCGACTGAGCATTCCCAGGAAAGCTGCCATGGTCATGGTCGTCCAGCCAACCACTTCCACTAACGGTGCAATACACTCAAAAACCCAGTGGTAGGGCAAAGCCAGAAATCCGATGCGTCCATAGCGGGGATTAAAGAGCATTCCGCGGTTTTGCCAGAGGACGTCAATCAGTCCCTTCTGCCAGCGCGCCCGCTGGCGAGCCAATATCTTCGTCGTCGAAGGCACTTCTGTCCAGCAGACCGGGTCGGGAACGAAGCTGATATGATAATCCTCACCCAGGTCGCGCAAGCGGCGATGCATTCGAACTACCAGGTCCAGATCCTCGCCTACCGCAGACCCGCGAAATCCTCCGATCTGTTTGCAAAGATCACGGCGAAACACACCGAAAGCCCCAGAGATAATGAGCAGCGAATTGAACTGGGCCCAGCCCTGACGCCCCACTAAGAAGGCACGCAGATATTCTATGGCTTGCAAGACCTCCAGCAATCGGCGTGGCAGCCGTACCTCGCGCACGACTCCACCTTGTACGCTTGAGCCGTTGATAACACGCACAATACCGCCTGTGGCGACAACGCGTCCCGGGTTATTGAGCACGGGAGCCATGATGCGCAGTAGCGCATCCTTCTCCAGAATTGCGTCGGCATCTACAGCACAAACGTAGGGGCTTGAGGCCGCGTTGAGTGCAGCGTTGAGAGCGTCGGCTTTGTGTCCGCTCGACTCCTTGTCCAGCACCAGCAAGCGCCGATCTGTTTTGCTCATGTAGATGCCGCGCACAGTCTGAGTGGGAATCTCCGAAACATACAAAATGTCTGTGAGAATTAGATCGAAGTGCCGAGTTAACTCATCCAAAGTACCATCGTTTGAGCCATCGTTGGCCACAATAACTTCCAACTCCGGATAGTCGAGCGCCAGCAAGGAGCGAACTGAATCAACAATAGTTTTTTCCTCGTTGCGGGCCGGTACTAATATTGAAATCGGTGGCGCTAATGGCGATACTCTTAAACGTTCAAGCCAGAGGGTTCCCAGACGCCGCTGCTGCGCCACACTGGCCGCAATCGCCACCACCAGCAGGCCGAGGTAGACCAAGTTGGACAGGAAATAATAGAAGAATAGGATGTGGTTCGAAACTTGCAGAAACAGGTTCATTATGCCAACACCTTTTCTCGACAAAGCTCCACGGTGGTCTGAGACCGCAACTGCCCCATCAGCCAGCGCACCACACGTTGCTGCCGCGGTGTCGCCAGGTCCAACTGGTGGCGCTGCAGCTGATCCAGCAATGCTTTGTCGTTAGTGCCAGCCAGCAGACGTGCCAGAGCTCCGCGTATTCGCCAATCGGAATGGTGCAGCATGAGGTCCACAAGAATTCGGTTTGCCCCACCACGCAAGGCAGCCACCAACGCAGCTTCCGCCAGGGGACGCCGTTCTGGATTGCGTAAGGCATTCACCATTTCCGGAATCCGCCCGGAGCGTTCCATCTCGGAAACCAAAGCCTGTAAAGCGTAGCGGTCACCCATTTGCATGGCCAGATGGAGAACCTCCTCTTCATGCCCGTCCAGACCAACCAGCGCAGCTGCGGAGCGCAGGCGAACGTGGCGATTACGATCGCCCAATGTCTGAAGTAACACTGGAATCGCACGCGGTTCGTGCAAACGACCGATTGCGATCACAGCGCGGAGTCGAACAAACCATTCCTCGTCGGCTGCCAGACCTGTGAGGGCACTCAGCGTAAAGGGCGGTTTCGCTTCAGCTAAAGCACGGGCCGCTGAGGCCCGGACCTCTGCTATGGGATCAGAAGTCAGCAAAAGCAAGTCGCCGTCCAATCCCGGTGTAGCGACTTCCGACAAAACACGCGCCAGCAAGGGTCGCACACGGTCGTCCGCTTGATGTACATGGGGAAGCATAAGGGAAGGTTGCGTCCGGAAGCAACTGAGCAATGCGCTTTGCACAACTGATGTCGGAACATTGAATTGGCCCTGGGTGAGATGCTCCAGGATCGGCTCTGCCGCCTTGGGTAACTCGACTCGACCCAGTCCGCGGATACCAGCAACACGGATTTCTTCGCTGGGGTCATCGAGCGCTTCGGCTAGTGCCGAAATCCCCTCAGGGACGCGCATCCGGCCGAGCGACAAGAGCGCCTGGCGGCGTCGCCAACCGCGCCACAAGCGAGCTTCATGGATGCGCGCATCCAGCAGACCGCTGAAGCGCAGGCACTGGTGCAACGGCTCAATCTCCTCTGCGGAAGCCACTTCAAGGCGATCTAACAACATGCACTCGACGATATTTCGAGTCAACCGATCGTTAAACCAGGTCTCTGGTAAGATTACGCCGCCGATAATCTTTTCCCAATTGTGCCGTATCTCCAGGGTACGCCGATTGAGTCGTCGGAAGTATCGGCTGCGAATGGCACGGCGCAGCAGGATAAATGCAAGCAGCAGTCCGATGGCACTGGCAGTGGCCACCAGGGCTTCCACAACCAGGCCGGCGGGTCCAAGCTGGCTGATGGAATCAAAAACGGATGGCATAGCTCACCCCAAAGCTCGTTTGTGAACGAGCCTGTGAACGGTTCTGGTACACTCCATAACTGCTTATTTCTTGTCCCGGAGCCAGGCGAAGCTTTAGGCCACCGCCCCAAGCGCGAGCCGAGAATTGACCAATCTGGTCGGCCAGGCCGAAGTTCTCTGTGCCCACCGCGTACAGAACGTGCCCACTAAGCTGACGGTTTAACGGAAAGCTCAGTCGAGTCATGCCCGAAGAAGTCCAGCTAGCCTCGCTACCAGGAAAGTGACTGCGGGCCGCCGAGACCTGGACATGCCATTGCCAGTCATGCGGAAAGTAGAGGATCGCGCCAGGAGTGGCAACCATGATCCTGGCATCGCGATACCACAGCCAGTGCTGCCGGTAGAGGGCTTCAATGCCGCGAAGAGGACTCAAGGAAGAGGCAAGGCGAAAACCGCGGCCATATTCCAGGAAGGCTTCGCTTTTTGGAATGACGCCTTGATGCCGGGCCGAGGCCAAACCCAATGTAAAGACGTCGCTTGAATTTAAGCGGTAGCTCCCACTCGCGCTGAAGCGCGTCGCATCCTCGCCAAAACGCCGATACTGAGTTGCCGATATCGAAGTAGCCCAGTGGTTATTGAAGCGTGAGCGCAGGCTGGCAGCTACCGCTCCGGCATTCTCAGTAAAGTTGAAGAAATCGAGATCGCTGCCAATCCGAAATTCATGACGGCTCTCTTCGCGCAGCGATTCAAGCCCTGACCTGGCCTCAGGCGAAGAAGCATCGTGATCAAGGGCCTGGCGGAAGGCCGCCCTGGCTTCACCGATGCGCCCCAGGGATTGCAGAACACGCCCCCGGCGGACTTGACAGTCTGCCGGCTGAGGATCAAGTCCACAGGCTCGATCCAGGATCTCCAGTGCTTCCTTGGGGCGTTTCTGCCAGGTGAGAACGTCGGCCAGTCCAAGTAATATGTCGTTGTCGGCCGGTGCGCTTTCGAGCACCCGGCGATACTCAGCTTCAGCTTCATTCCAGCGGTTTGACCATGCCAGCAGCCGAGCTCGCCATCCCCTGGCCTCCAGGTCTTGCGGTGCGGCCGCAAGCCATTGGTCGGAAACCGTGAGAGCTTGGTCGATCCGGTGATCCGCCACCAACTGGCGAATGCGTCCTGGCCAGTCAATGGACTGTTGGGCCCAGCCAGGCAGAGTGCAACACATCAATGCCAGCGCCAGAATAGCCAGTCTTCCAAACGCAGTGTCCTGCAGCCGTTTCCGAGGTATCTTTTTTCTGCCCGTTCGGTTGGGTTTGACTGTCATCATCTCTTTATAATTGACCTCTGCAATCCAGCTTGAAAACTCCACCGGCTGTTGATGCCAGTCACAGTGTTTGCGGCTTCCCGTGGCAGTCAACAACTAGATGGATTAAAGGAAGGTCGAAACCAGTTACTCCCAGGATTCCCTCTCCCTTTCCTCATTCTGTTGTATCGGCGGAAGTTAGATAAAAGTTAGGAGCTAATCTGGCGAAGTTCTTGATCTTCCCCGATTAAAAAGGGGACATTCGGTTGGGTAAATATCTGATCAGCGGCAGGAGAAAGATGTGGATCCGCTTCTGGGCCGATGACAATTTAGCGGTTCAGCAGCTCTCTGTAGCTTTCATAATGATGAATGGCAAATCCCACAAAAGAGGGAAAGGCCATCATTTCGTGCTTGGCCTGATCCATCGCTTCGAACAGAAGGTTCGCTCCCAATTTGGCGAAACTGAGTTTGTTTCCTGGCACAGAAATAGTTTTTGTTACTGGCCAGTAAAGAAGCGCCTTCAAATCTGTCCCGTTTTGTCTAACCAAGCGTTCAAAAGTTGCCAGTTGATGAGAAGGTACGACGTAAAGCCTAGGTGCTTCCGCCTGTGGAGCAACAAATACAAGCGGACCGGCAGGAGGGTTTTGGGGAAGGCCTGCAGAAGGCTCACCTTGGAATTCCAGAAGGTCTTCATCCGGAAGCTCAGAAGTTTCGAGACCAATGAAGACCTGTTTACCTTTTTGAGAAGCATAAGCGAGTTCACCTACGGCTTGAGCAATGGTGCCGTCAGCCCCGTAGGCAGATGTTCGGTAGTCCATGATGGCGATATAATCCATCAGGTCAATCACGTGTTCGCCTGCAGGCTT
>QHZQ01000002.1:52109-57012 GCA_003224725.1 Acidobacteriota bacterium
ACCAGAAGGGTATATCCACACCGATGACGAGGTTGGCTCGATGTGCCTGGCTAGCCATCTGGCGAAGCAGTTCCAGATAATTCTTCAGAATTTGTTCCCGCCGGGCGCCTTTAAATCCAGGCAACAGGTAGGGTTCGATATCGTAATGAATTCCATAGAAGCGCTCTGACTGTTGGGAGGTTGTGTTATAACGAATAATGTTTTCGACGGTTTTAAGCACTCGCGGGTGCCATTCAGGCAAGGCATAATTTTTGAACCCATCCAGTGCATGGACTTTAATTCCATGTTGGCTTAAGGCCTCAAGGAATGGTCGAAGTTTCCCGGCATCGAGCTGGATTTCTCCTATAGGGCCCAAATGTTCTGGCTCATTGGGCAACTGCAAAAACACGTGATCAAATCCCTGTTGCACCAAAAATTGAATCAACCGTTGTCGTTCTTGAAGACTGCTGAGAATCTGGCTGGTATTCCAGACCCAGATAGCTTTGTGAAGCTGGTGAGTCTCTGGCAAACCAGCACTGGGGAGGGGTAGAGATGGCAGGGGCTCGCGACGCAGGCAAAAACCCAAGTCTTTCACGTCAACCTGGCTCCGTCCGGGCGCAGCCGTCTCAAAAACGAGGGCTGCCAATTCGTGACGATTAATCGGCGAAGGCAGGTTTCCCAATGGAACAACCGCTTGTTGCCAGGAACGATCAATTTTTCCGGCGGGCAGAAAAGAACCTATCTCTCCTACGGACAAGGCATCCTCTTTTCGCTCCCATAGAGCATCTGATATCTTGAGTAAGATTTTTTCATCCCCTTGCCGGCCTCGAATCCAGAATGTCAGGAACGAAAAAGGCTCGGCATTAAAGTACTGACGATTTTGTGGTGAAAGTTTGAAATCAAAAAGATGAATCCACAAACCGCAAAATCCAAGGCTGGCTTTGTCATATTTCAGGGACAGGGCGCGGCGGCCATCCGCACCATCCAACAGGGCTGCCTGAGCCGAGGAGGGTGGCCGCTCGAAAACGTTAAAGTAGCCACCCAGCCGATTGGTATTACCCGAATCGAACTGTGCCACAAGGAAACAGTTGCCCGTGAACGAGGGCGTTTGGCTTCGAACGTGAGGTGAGAGCTTCGGTAGGAGCGTATGACTGAGACTATAAACTTCCAACTGCTCCTGTGTCTTACCATGAATCACCCCGACTTGGCCCATGCGAATTTCGGCTAAATCGTGGAATCCCCAATGGCCTTGCACCAGCTCCCGAGATAAAATTTGCGATTCTGTTTGAGCAGTCGCCGGTATTGGCGCTAAGCATGTCACAATGAAAACCAAGACGGTCCAAAGGTATTTGAAGCCTGCCCCTGTCAGCCAAAAGCCTCTGACTCGAGTTATGCGCAGTCGCGACGACCGCCCCCTCACCCCCTGCCCCTCTCCCCCGATTGGGGCGAGGGGAGAGTATTTCCTTTTTGATAATCGCCCTCTCCAGACGGGAGAGGGTGCCCGAAGGGCGGGTGAGGGGGCAGTCGCAGCAGCTGCGCATAACCTGGCCGTGAAGCTTTCAGCCTTTTCCATTGGAAAGTTTTCAGTCCCGAGTGACTCTTGTGTCCTTCTCATAAGATTGCCTGCTAAATATAGGACTTTGGAGAGTTCAATGACGGTTACACAGTGTTAATAGTATAGGATCTAGAAACATCGTTACCTTCTATCCCATGAAATGAGGAGGATTAGAGCTTGAATCACACTCCAGATTATGAGATGGTGCCGCCTGTGAAGCTAAGAATTGTTTCAGGCAGAGAACTTGGTTCATTTCAGCCTGAGAAGCCGCAACGCTCTGGCTGTCTCTTCTCGAAACAACACATCGGCAGATTATCCGCATGAATTGCACCAATCGCGCATGGATTCATCCACGACCTCGGCAAGGAGCGGTTGGACTCGGGCTCGTTTTAATATTTATGGCCGTGCTGGCCCCCTTTGGCGAGACCCAACCCAAACGCCCCATCACCTTCGAAGACTTGATGAAGATCCAACGAATTTCAGATCTTCAAGTTTCTCCTAATGGGCAATGGATTGCCTTCGTTCAAACTAAAGTGAATCTCGGGGCTAACAAGAAAAGCGGACATATCTGGCTTGTGCCAACCCAGGGTGGAGAACCACGTCAGCTCACGCAGGGGGAAGGTTCTAGCAGTCGCCCTCGCTGGTCACCGGATGGCCGATCCTTGGCTTTCATCTCAAACCGCAGCGGAAAATTGCAAATCTGGATCATCCCGGTAGACGGCGGGGAAGCTCAGCAACTCACTTCGATCTCCACTCAAGCTGACGGTGTCATTTGGTCCAGGAAAGGGGACTGGTTGCTTTTCACGTCCAAGGTCTATCCTGATTGCTCGGATGAGGACTGTAATCAAAAGCACCTGGAAGAAGCCTCCAAGGGCACGGTGAAAGCCCAGATCATTGATGAGCCCTTATTCCGCCACTGGGACGAATATCGGGAGGGTAAATATACTCACTTGTTTATCGTTCCCTCAAAGGGAGGCAAAACTCGCGACCTGACTCCCGGCCAGTTTGACTCGCCCACATTTTTCCTGGGAGCCCCAGACGGCTACTCGATCTCTCCGGACGGTACCGAAGTTTGTTACACCTCAAATCGGACGGGGCGGGCAGCCTGGACCACAAACAATGATCTTTATTGTGTGCCAGTCGCCGGTGGAGAAGCCAGGAATATCACGAAAGAAAATCCCGGCTCTGACGCTGCCCCGCAATATTCTCCGGACGGCCGTTTCATCGCCTCTACCTCTCAGGCGCGCAATGGTTATGAATCCGACCTTGTCCGTTTGCGAGTTTACGACCGTGCGACAGAAAAGGTGCGGGATCTCACGCCAGGGTTTGATCAATGGGTAAATAGCTTCGTATGGGGGCCCGATGGTGACACGGTTTATTTCACTGCCCCTGAGCGAGGTCAGCAGCCCATTTTCAAGACTTCGGTTAGCCGGGCTCGCGTGGAAAAAGTTTTGGACGGCTTTAACGACAATCCTCAAGTAACTCCCGACGGTAAATGGTTGGTCATGACGCGAGAGAGCTTGACACAGCCGGCTGAAGTTTTCCGCAAGCCCCTTACCGATGGGTCTCCTGCTCGAGTGACTCATGCCAACGATTCCCTGACGGCTGAGCTAGACCTGCATAGTCCCGAATCCATCAAGGCCAAAGGTGCTCTGGGTGCGGAAATCCACAGCCTCCTGATCAAGCCCCCGGGATTTCAAGAAAGCAGGAAATATCCTGCTCTGCTGTTGATTCACGGAGGACCCCAAGGTGCTTGGGATGACGCCTGGGGTTATCGTTGGAACGCCCAGATGTTTGCGGCTCACGGCTATGTAGTGATGATGCCCAATCCGCATGGGTCAACCGGGTACGGCCAAAAGTTTGTCGAGGAGATTTCCGGGGACTGGGGCGGCGCCTGTTACCAGGACTTAATGGCTGCTGCCGATTACCTCGAATCTTTGCCTTACGTGGATAAGGCGCGTCTGGGGGCAGCCGGGGCTTCCTTCGGCGGGTTCATGATCAATTGGATCGCCGGTCATACGAACCGCTTTAAGGCGCTCGTCTCTCACGATGGAGTGTATGACCAACGCAGCATGTATGGCGAAACCGAAGAGCTCTGGTTCCCCGAATGGGAATTTAAAGGCACGCCCTGGGAGAAACCACAGCTCTACGAAAAGTGGTCACCCTCGAATGTCGTGCAAAACGTTCAAACGCCCATGCTCATTGTTCAGGGTGAACTGGACTTCCGCGTGCCGACCGGACAGGCCTTCCAGCTCTTCTCGGCTTTGCAGCGACGTGGTGTGCATTCCAAGTTACTTTATTTCCCCGACGAAGGACATTGGGTTTCGAAACCGCAGAATAGCCAGTTGTGGTACAGAACAGTGCTCGAGTGGTTGGATCGATACCTGAAACCATGAGCCAGAGACGGCGTTACCCTTATTTATCCCGCCAAGCCAACTCCGTGGCAGTTGAAGCCGTTCCAATTCGGTCTTAGGCAAGTCCCCAGCTTTGCCGGAGGACTAGCAAAGTTCGCTTGTGAGGAATTCCCCCTTTAAAGGCGAGGTGTGAAAAAATTGGGAGGGCGAGCCTTCTGGCGAGCCATCGCCCCAGCAAATCCTTGCCCCATGAAGCTCGGCGGGAGCCTCGCCCTCCCGGCTCCGGCGATGGCCGCTTTGAGCGGCTCACAATACCGAGCCTCCATCCTTGCCGGAGGTACTTGACTCAATGGTCGGCGGCTCATGATCTCAGTTCCGAAAGCTTAACCGGCCTCCGTTCCTTTGCCGAAAGATCAGCCGCGAAGACAACGCGGTGGCTTTCAAACGCAATATCAAAATTAGTCAAAGGCATCGCCTCGCCTTTGCGCAGGCTGTCGACGAAAGCCTGGAATTGCGGCTGGTAAGGATGGTCGCTGACATCTCCGGAATCGACCAGCGCTGTCTCCAGTGTGCTCCAGCGTTCCTTGGTGATACCCTTCAATTTCTGGCTAAAGAAACGATTATCCAGCAGGCTGCCAGCACTTCCCACCAAGTGAATGTGGAAATAATAAGGCTGCAAGCAATCTATAACCGAAGAGACTTTTCCTACCTTGCCATCTTTAAACTTAAGGACAGTGATGGTCGCCGTGTCGTACTCATAGGGCTCGAATATGGAGTTCTTGGATCGACTGCTATACGAAGTTACCTCTTCTACCTCGGCATTCATAAAGAACAGCAACCCGTCCAGGGCGTGGCAACCCGCGGTCAGAAGGCTGCTGCCCCCAAAATCCTTCCTGATATTCCATCCATACTGTTTATACCATGGGCCGATACCGTGGTAATAATCGACTTCACCAAAGTGAAGATCGCCCAAAAGCCCTTGATCAAGACAAGAACGGATCATCGTGAAATGCTG
>QHZQ01000002.1:57110-57591 GCA_003224725.1 Acidobacteriota bacterium
GCAATGGCCTGTTTCGGGTGCAAGGGATGGGGTGTACAAATATCCACAATATGTACCTCCGGGTCCGCCAGCATGGCTTCATAACTGGTATAGGCTTTGAGCGGCAGCCCGTATTGTTTTTCCAATTCCGACGGGTTAAGTTCCCGGCGAGAGCAGACTGAAGTGACGTTTGCCCCCGACACTGATTTGAAAGCTTCGATGTGAGCTCCGGCAACCCAGCCCAGTCCAACGATCCCGACGTTTAAATCGCTCATTGACTTCTCCTTTCAGTCTGCAGAGGATGTGGCCTTCAATTTTCGCCCAAGGTCTTCGACAAGTCCATCTTTATGAGAGAGGAGCCATCCATGCCGGCGTGGTCGGCGCCACAGAGCATGAAAATGGGCACCACGAGCAATGAACTTGATTCCCCTCCGCGGGAGGGGTGTAGGCGTGGGTTATTCCAGACGGGCAGGACCCACCCCTGAAGGCTGAAGCCTTCTTT
>QHZQ01000410.1 GCA_003224725.1 Acidobacteriota bacterium
TCAATTGGCTTACAAACTTGTTTTAAAAAGTTTACTTAAGAGGAGCGAGCATGAAAGTGAAGACAGTCGTAGCAACGGCCGTGACAGTTCTTGGGCTAATTTGGATGGGAGAGGTGAAGGGGCAAGAGAACTTAGAGGAAGAAGCCTCGTGGGCACCCAAGCCCATTAAACCGAGTCAATGGATGCCGCCGCATAAGCCCCATACTAAATTGGCGGAACTGAAAACCAAGCACAGGGGGCAGGCCGACTGGAGAGAGGTGGTTGTCGACGACGATCACCTGCACGCCGAATATATTTCCATGTCTCCTGGTTCGAAAGTTTCAAAACGCTTCCATCCTGATACCCGTGAGTGGTGGATCGTGATGGACGGGCAGATCGGTTTTGAGATCGAAGGTCAGGAACCTTTCATAGCGACCAAAGGTTCTATGGTGCAGGTGCCGATGCAAACCCTCTACTCCATGGAGGCGCTCGGAGATAAACCGGCGTTACGTTTGGAAGTCAACATAGCCAGAGCAAAAACTCTCTACCCCAAAGAAGTAGAGCCCCCCAAGCTCTCGGGATTCAACTGGATTCCCGTCAAACTGAATCGAAAGCCAGGTCCTTATGATCATGGTAACCAGCCCCACATCAATTTATATGAATTGGCCAAGACACCTTCTTATAATGGGGGCCGGTTTGTCCATGATGACCGGGCTGTGGCCAACATTATTTATGGCTACGAAAAAGATTTGCCTCCGCTGAATCCCAAAAACCGCGGCCATTATCATCCGGAATGCGCCGAGTTCTGGCTGATCATGGCCGGCCAGATTCGCTACCCTATCGAGAACTATGGCGTCGTGATCGCCAATGAGGGAGACGTGGTCTATGTCCCCCCCTTTACTTTTCATGCACCCCGCTTCTACGGGCCTGGCCCGTCTTGCCGATTGGCCATGAATGGCTATCCTAATATCTCTCACCTGAGAGATGCGGCCACTCCACATTAATTATTCTGAATGTCTTAAAGGAGTTACTTATTAAATCGAATGTTATTTAAATCGCGGTTCCACACCTGCGGCCATGTCTCTCTCCTTGCTGCTGTAAGAACCACGTTCGCTTGGTTAGCACATTAACACGACCTTTATCTGGAGTTTTTCTTGAGATAATCTTCTCTAAACCATTGATCTTTTAGGTCAGGATTTGGGTCGGCTTCTTTCAGCGTGAGCGTTAACTGACCCTTCTTCTTGAGATCTTCAACGAGGGCGCGAGCAACCGTCCAGAGTCCATCGATTTTCTTGACGGCTTCGACCTGAATAATTTTTTCTAACGTGTCGGAATTTCCAAAAAGTTCCCATTTCAGTGGCATGCCATTGTCCTGACGAAGATAGATGAGGGATCGGGGATAATTGGAATCGTTTTTGAACTGGCTGCGCAACTTGTTTTCTACAACGTAACAAATGACCCCGTTAACCTTTTCAACCCCATTGAATTGATGAGTGTATTTGAGAAGCTCTCCACCAATCAATTCCTGAACTGAAATAGACAGACCTTTGTACTTATAATTGCGCGCGGCTGAGACGCGAACCTTTTTCTTCAGAACGCTGTTAGGACGGTAGGCAATATACTCGGCATCCCCGTTCTCCTTCTCGTGAACCAGCAGTAGCTTCCCTTTTTCGGAAAGTGGCGACTCCATTCGTAAGAGGTGCCAGGCCAGGCCCCGCTTAATCTTACGCATCCAGGTGAATTCCAAACGGATGGGCTCCTTCTGCTGCTCGCGGTAGTCGACCCTCATCGAGAGAACAGCATCCCGCCTTGCAGACAGGTTTAGATATTTGTCGATCAGTTCGTCACCCCGAGCGTCAGGATAGATTGGAGTAACGAAACCCGTCAACCCAAGGAAAAGAAAAAAGGTGAGCACTCTCATAACTAAGAACTCAGATACAAGGGTAGCTGTTGACGCAAATAACGAAACGGTCATTGCAATTATAAGACGAAACTCCCCTCTCGGGAGGGGCAGAAGGCGTCAGCCTTCGGGGTGGGTCTTTCCGATTGGGCTTCAACCCATCCCTGCATCCCCCAAGGAGGGGACTGACTTTTATCGGTCGTGGCGATCCGCGGGATCATAGCGGGCTTCGAATGAACCCGCTCCACACCCTTTCAGACAACATCAAAGATGGAAGCAGGAAAAGGTTGGCGATTAGGTCCACTCCCATAATGAAAGCCGACAACAATCCGAAATGCGAAACAGGCACAAAACTGGAAAAGCCAAAGACCAAAAAGCCTAGAGTTAGGGCCACGGAGGTAGCCAGCATCGGCCCGCCCACGTTCTTGAGGCTTTCTCTGGTCGAGTCTGAAATGGATAGCCCGGTGTTAAGGCTCCTGCGAAAATGCACCACGTAGTGTATACAGTTGTTTACTGCAATCCCAATGGCAATATTGGCGATGAGACTGGTATTGACATTCAGTGAAACGCCGCTCCAACCCATAAGCCCAAAACAGAGGAAAACGGGTAATCCCGCCGGAACGAGCACCAGCAAGCCTATTCTCCATGAGCCGAGCAAAATTATTACGATGGAAACGATGAGCAACACCGAAACGACCAGGCCTTTGACCTGCTCTGTGGCTACTTGATCGGAAGTTTGGTTCATGAGCACCAGAGTGCCTGTGGCATGGACTCGCACATCGGCAGGGAAGAGCTGGCTAGCCTCTTGTTGGATGTGGTCCAGTTCCTTGTTTAACTCGGTGGAACTAAAAAGATGAGTCCTGCCAAAAATCCGTAGAGACTTGTGATCGTTGGAAATGAAATCCTCACTCAGTCCGTTGGGGTCGGATTCCGCGAAATCTATGAGGTCCCCGATCAGATGGGGATCTGACGGGAGAGCGAAGTAGTGAGGGTCCTCGTCATGAAAGGCACGATGGAGCAGTTTCAGAATATCGATCACCGAAAGTGTCAGATCCATCCCAGTGGTATGGGCCAGTGAGTTTTGCAATGTCTCTGTTGCCTTGAGGATCTGCGGTTCTATCACCAGGCGTTGCCCGGTAGTTTCCACAATCACGGAAAGTGGCGCAATGCCGGCCAGGCGCTGCTGGAATTGATGAGCCGCCTGGACCACGGGGGCCCGCTTGCGGAAATAGCCCAGATAATCAGTATGAACTTCCAGGCGAAAGAGTCCCCAAAGAGCCCAAACCGCGCTGGCAAGAGCCACTGTGTAAACCCAGCCCCGATGATGAATGTTGAATTCGCCCAACTCTCTTAAAAAAGAATGTCGATGGCTTCCTGCCTTTCCCGGGAGGTGCTCAAAGCGAGGAGCCGGCAGTACCATCAGGGCAGCCGGGACCAAAGTCATGCAAAAAAAATAACTCAGACAAATCCCCAAGGTCGCAAAAATTCCCAGATCTCGAACGGCAGGGATCCGGTTGAGGGCAAGGGCGCCAAATCCTGCCATAGTCGTAGCTGCGGAAATGAAGAGTGGTGTGTGAACGATCCTTAGAGCTTCCAAGAGTGAAGCTCGATTCTTCTCGAGATCGATTGCCTCTTTGCCCTCCCAGCGGTCAGTGCCACAGCACCTCACCAGGGCTTGATAGTACTGGGCCAGGAAGTGGATAACGTAGGAACAACCGTTGGCGATGAGCAGGGAGGGAAGAATGACCGTTGTCACTTTCAACGGACGGCCGCTCCAGACCATGGCTCCGACGGTCCAGCTCAAGGTGAGAGCAATCACTCCAAGGGGTATGGCGATGCCGCGCAAACAACGAAAGCTAGCCATCAGAATTCCCATGACCAGCAATAAGGTTACCGGAGTAAAGAGCCGGAGGTCTCGAATCATGCTTTCTGTGCCCTCCAGCTCCATTTCCGGCAGACCGCCGATAAAGACTTGATATTCGCTGTCCAGTTTATGGGCTGCTGCTCTGACGTTACGCGTGACATCGCGCTCCTGATTGAGAGCGTCCCCCCTTTCAATTTCTTCCAAAAAGACAATCAGTGAGGCGGTTCGGCCATCGGGAGAGATCAAACTCTTTTCATAAAATGGATTCGATCTCAATCGCGCGCGTAAGATGTCTTTGTTTAAATTGTCCAAGTTCGTCGGGACGAGGGGTGAAACGAGGACTTCATCTTTGGTCCCTTGCACATCCGTGACATTGGTCAAGCTGAGCACTCGTCTAACGCCGGGTATATTTTCGAGCTCCCCCGTCAAATCGCGAATTCTTCTCAAGTGCTGGGATTGGAGCAGGTCCGCACTCGTGATGCCCACGAGAAGAACCTGATCACCGCCAAATACTTTCCTTATTCTGTCGTAATACACATTTTCAGGAGATCCAGAAAGAATAAGGGTAGAGGACGAAGTGTCAAACTGCAGATTTTGGAATTGCCAAAGGAAGAGACCTGTCAAGAGCGCTATCAACACGAGCGTCAAAACGGCGTGACTGAGGAGCCAGGCCCAGCATTGGTGCATGTCGCTCTTATATTGGAAACTAGGAGGAGAGTCAATTGTTATATCGGAGGGGAGTGGGGTTAAAGCTGAATTCCGAAATTAAATGAGCTTGAGGCCTATGCCAATCCACCAAACCCTTACCCTTCAGCTTTCTTAAGGCATCAAGCCTCTCCCAAAAGGGCGAAGCGAGAGAAGACCAATCTTTCTCTCTCCGGAGGAGAGGATATGGAGTTTGGACATTTCTTATTCCCCGAAGGGGATGGGTAAATCACCCCCGGTTTTGCGGCAACGCACTACCCTGGGAATAGGTCCGGTTTCATTCGCTCCATCACTGAAGGGGGATACTCCGAGGCGTTTGTTATCGATCCCCATCAGGGAATGGAAAGGTGGCTATGTTGCCGTCCCAGGGTAGCGGCTGAGCCGCAACCCTGGGCTGATTTATGGATCCCCTTCGGGGAAAGAGACGCTTCGTTGTAGGCAATGAGCTTTGTGTTTTAGGAGGCGGTCTTGATACGATACAACTCCAATGATAGATTCTTAGAAACCCAAGATGGTGGTGGATTTATCGCATTCGGTTAAGGAAGACTGGAAGGTTTGCTGTAGGATAGGTAGCAAGCTACATAGAAACGGAGAACAGACGCGTGACTGCGCAAAGTGACAACTGTGCGTTTTGCAAAATCTTAAGAGGCGAAGTACAAAGTTACCCGGTGTATGAGGACCAGATTTCCTTAGCTTTCCTGGATCAGCGTCCGCTATTCCCAGGACACTGCCTTCTGATCCCGAAAGAACATTACGAGACCTTGCTGGATCTGCCGAGCGCCCTAATGGCTCCGCTCTTCACCAACGTCCAATTAATGGCACGCGCCCTGGAGCGGGGGTTGTGGGTTGAGGGGACCTTTGTAGCTGTTAATAATCGCGTCAGCCAAAGTGTTCCCCACTTACATATACACATCGTCCCCCGCCGAAAGAAAGACGGGCTTAAGGGATTCTTCTGGCCGCGACAGTCGTACAAGGATCAGGAACACCTCCTGAGAGTTCAAAGCACTCTTCGATCTGCCATTGCCGAGCTTCGATCTGGAAATAGCTAAAAGTGTAAGTCAGGAGGGGTTCTTTTGATGGAGAGAGCAAAGCAGAATTAAACTTTTTCTTCCCTCTGTGAAGAACGAGGGTCCGTGGGAGGATCTCCCCAACCCCGTCTTCGCTCACGGGGAAGGGGAGTTCGAAACTTGCTCTCCTTCTTCCACTGGCTGAGCAGTGATCGACGAAGCCCATTACACTGCCACTTCAAATTGTGCGAGGGCTCGGGCATAATCCAGACACGCCGCGATCTGCTCTTTCCTGAGGTCCGGGAATTCTGTCATAATCTCTTCAGCCATCTGTCCTGCCGCAAGATAGCCAAGAACAAGACTCACAGGAATCCTCGTCCCCTTGATAGGCTCTCGCCAATCTACAGGCATATTCTCCTCCTTACTGTATGAAATCTAACGCAATCAAGCTCAGTCGCGCCCGCACTTTTGGCGGGCGTCGGTTGGAGCGCCAAGCTAAACTAAGCTACAGGCAACGACGCGACAGCGGCAACCGAGGCCGTTCGCAGTTTAAGTTCAAAAGTGTTGCATTTAATA
>QHZQ01000399.1 GCA_003224725.1 Acidobacteriota bacterium
CACGACTCCGTGTTGGCAGGGAGAGCTTTGTCATCTTGGGGAAGAACGGCCCGGTTTGAAGTCGAACGAGCCCACAAGGGCATTAAAGCAAAGACGGTCGAGCTGAGACATTTTTCATTCCCCGAAGGGGATTCTGGAGATTGGACATTTCTGGCACCGAAGAACCACCCTGCCCCTCACCCGACGCTTCACGTCACCCTCTCCCACAAGGAGAGGGAGAAAGCCAGGATGAGGCGGTCACAGAATCAGCCGGTTCCAGCAAGACCAGAAACCCGCAACGAAAACGTCTGTTTCAGTCATTTAGGTCGCACCACTAACGCGCCATTCTCCCCCTCGCCCTCTGGGGAGAGGGTGGCCGCAGGCCAGGTGAGGGGTTGGTGGCCGGTGAAGCCGTAGTACTGGGCGGTCTGAGGCTGCTCGCTAGTTCTATTGTGCAGCGAAACGCTTAATTCACCCGCAACGCTAATGCGTGTCGCATCGGGTCTGTTTATAAGGTCCGCCGCATAATGCAAAGCGGCTTCCGTTATCGATCTTCTCCCAGCATGGTATACTGCGCACGACCGCTGGCCCCGGCAGCTTTGAGATAGACCAGCGGAACTCGATCGATGAGAAGCCTCCGCAACCCCTTTGATGTCCGTCCTGGTGAGCTCCAACCGGCCCTGCTCATGTTTGGGTTTTTCTTCTCGATCATCGCCGTCTTTCAAATACTCAAGCCGCTCAAGAAAGGACTGTTCATTGCCCAATTTGGCGCCGAGCATGAGCTCATTGCCAAGGGCATCAATATTGACGTGGCATTCAGCGCCATGATCGCGTTTACCTATCTCTACAACTGGTTGGGAGGGCGGCGGCTGGTCAGGTTTCTCTGCGGATTCTTTCTGCTGACCTTGTTGGTTTTCCTGCCAGTTCTGAGCGACGCGCCTTCGACCATCGTTAACTACACGTTTTACCTCTTCGGCGATCTCTGGAGCACCGTGTGGGTCGCCATTTTCTGGGCTTTTCTGAACGAAGTTTCTACCACTGAACAATCGGAGCGACTCTACGGTTTAATCGGAACGGGGGGTCTGCTCGGAGGAGTCACGGGTTCCGCTCTGGTTGCAGGAACCGTGCGAACCTATAGCTCAGCGCCACTGATCTGGCTGTGTCTCGGATTCACCGGCTTGATTCTATTGTTCACGTGGCGGATTGACCGCTTGGTCCAACGTTCGGGTACACCCATGGTTTACCGCGAGCAACCTTTGCGATTGGAGAAAGTCAAGGTCCTCTCGGCGCTGGACGGCGCTCGCCTGGTGGTCAAGTCTAAATATCTCCTTTCTATCGTCGCCATCCTGGCCCTTTACGAGTTCTGCTCCCAGATCCTGGATTTCCAGTTCTCCTCGGTTCTGGCCAAAGCCGTGGCAGGAGGCAGGAATATGCAAGCTTACCTGGGAAGCGTGTATTTGGCGACCAACATCCTGGCTTTCGCTTCCCAATTGATCTTGACGACGCTGTTGCTGAAGCGATCAGGCCATGGAGCCGGCCTCATCATCCTGCCCGCAGCGATGAGCCTTACCAGCGCTGCGTTTTGCCTGGACCCTAGTCTTTTGATGGGCAGCCTGTTGATCATCTCGGACAATGGATTGAACTATTCGATCAACCAGACCTCGCGTGAGATGCTGTTTGTCCCCACTTCGAGCGATGCCCAGTACAAAGCCCGAGCCTTTACCAACATGTTTGTTCAACGGTTGGCCAAGGGCGCCGCAACCCTGCTTTCTGCCGCGTTTATTCTGATCGGTGTGCGCTGGCTAAGTCCCTTTACCGTGGCTATTGCCGCGGTTTGGATCTGGATCGCCTTATCCGCAGGCCGGCATTTCCGGAGTGGTGGCGGTCAGGCCGGGGAGAGTACAGCGCAAGTCGAAAAGAGAGGGGTTTTTCAGATTGTTTATCCTCACCCAAAGGGTAAGCATTTTTCAAAGTTTCGCGAAGAAGTAACTCCTTATTTGCCGCCTCTGTGATCTCAGTGCCTCTGTGGCTAGCTGGCGTTTTTTAAGATTACCAATCAAACACAATTCCAATGGCAGTTTTGTCCTTGCTCAGCGCCAGTTCAAATGCATCCTTGATGCCTGCGATGGGGAAGCGGTGGGTCAGGACCGGCGATGGGTCAATCCTCCTCCGGCTCATCAGATCCAGTAGGTAGCGATAGACGCGTTTGACGGTGAAGCGCTGGTATTCCGGTGGATAGTCATCCGAGGGCGTCCACGAAACCGCAATGTACGACAGGCTGCGATTATAAAAGTCGGCGGGTTCAAACGGACTAAAAGGCGGGGATCCTTGACCCACACCGGGGAAGGCCAGGACGGCGAGGCGGGTGTTTCGTCGCGAAATGTCGATTGCAGTCCTCAATGCGGTCCAGGCATCAGCGCATACAATCACCAAGTCTATGCCTGCCTCACCGCCGAACGCTTCGGCACGACTGAGATTGTCGTCGCCCGTCAGCCAGACCTCATCGGCTCCCAGTGAGCGCGCCACGCCCAGACGCGAAGTGGCGTTACCTATGGCAGCGACACGCGCCCCGGCGAGTCGAGCCATACATACGGCTCCAAGCCCAACAATTCCCAATCCAATGACGGCCACGTTCTCGCCAAACCGATACTGGCCTCGATGGAGAGCGTTGAAGCCGAGCATAAACAGATGGGTGAATACCGCTTGCTCAGAGGGTACATCTTCTGGAATAGGCGCGATCACATCGTAGCTGGCGGGGATATTGGCTGAAGGTGACAGGCCGGCTTCGCCTGCGATCCGCTCAGCCACGATGTATTCACTCACGTAGGACATACGCGTGAAGACCCGCTGACCTGGCTGATAATCCTGGACCTTTCGTCCCACGGCTGTAACACGCCCCACATTGTTATAGCCGAGAGCAAATGGATAGCTGACACGGTAGGCAAACCGTTCTATGTCCTGACCCGAGTAGATGCGAGTCTCGGTTCCGGGACTGAGTGCCGTCATTTCTGTTCGGACTAATAATTCATAGTCACCCAGCGGCCGATCGATGGGAGAGACTTCGTCGAAGCGAACATCGTAAGGGGCATGAATGAAGACTTGTTTGGGCAACGTGCTGAAAGACCTTACAGAGGTGGCCCGGCTGTTGAAGCTCTGGACCAGACGGGCACGATTCAGGAAAGAGGGTTCATATTGTCGTAGCTGAAACCTGGCCTCGCGCCTAAGGCCCGCGCTCGCACCACAAATCGTTTGGCAGGCTTTAATTCGCGGCGTGACAGTAGCCCAAGACGGAGAAATTCATTGACAACTTCTTTGAAGGATCGGCCGGATCTCCGCATTTCGGCCTGGAGCTTGGCGGCAATGTCATCATCCAGTGTTAAGGTGGTTCTCATATCAAGATGATATAAAATAGGCATCATGATGTCAAGACAGCGTCAGCAGGATGGCCATGATGATTCCGAGTTCGGGCGCATCCTAAGTAGTTGTGTCACAGCGCCTGTAAGGCTCCTGACACTCTGCCAGCAGCCTGTTTGACGACTTCGGCTAACTGGTCAAGCCTGTCTCGACGAACTTGAGAAAGGGTGCCTGTGACGCTGACGGCCGCGACAGGTTCCCCCGATTGATTCAGAACAGGGGCGCCAAGACACCTCACACCCAGCTCTTCTTCCTCGTCATCCACCGCATAGCCTTTCTTTCTCACGACGAAGAGCTCCTTCTTGAGATTGGCAGGCGAGGTAATGGTTGCGTTGGTATACCTGGGAAACGAGTCGACCGACAAGATCTCCTGGACAATCTCCTCGCCGGCATAGGCAAGGAGGACCTTGCCTACACCCGTGCAGTGCAAATCGGCCCTCTTTCCCACGTAGGTATCAAACTTGATTATGCCGGGTCCGTCCACCTTCTGAATGAAGACGGCCTGGCTTCTTTCCAGTATCGCCAGGTGAGCGGTCAATCGGGTCTGTTCTACCAGCCACTTCAGATGGGGGAGCGCAATTTCAGGGAGTGCCAGGT
>QHZQ01000400.1 GCA_003224725.1 Acidobacteriota bacterium
TACTCTCCGCCTTGAGAGGGCGGCGTGTTAACCAATTACACCATAGCGCCCCAAAACTCAGAAACCTATCTAAGCCTGAGCCATCCTGGCACCAGGAGACCAGATAAGGCGTTATCCTGTAATGCAATCTACTATCTGGGTTCATGGTCCCACGGCCCACCATAAGTGGAATTAAATTTAACAAATTCGTGGAGGGGCGACAACTTAAAAGAGCCAGCTTGTACTGCCTGCACCGTGTGGTGCAGATTGTCGCCCATGAAATTATAGGGAGGAGTCGTTGGTTCTTCCCTTTAAGGCTGATGGACACCAGAGAGCACCTCTACCGCAAGATCGAAATTGGAACTGCGAAGTCATGCGTTATTTTGGGGTAATCGTGCGCGCGTGGGTGGGACGGGCGCTCCGTCGCGTCAGTTAGCGTGCGCGGAGCGCCCGCTCCACCTCGTGTCCTTGCCCCCAACAACTAACGCGTCACCAGTGCGAAGAGAATGCCTCACATTTTATGTTTCACTTGCACTGCCGACTCGGCCACGGGTTCCTTGATCAGGGCGTTTCGCAACTGTTCAAGCACAATCTCCGGCTCCTCGCTTCTGAGTTCACGTTGCAAGCACGCCAGAGCAATCTTTACAATATCTTTATGGTGTAGATGCTCCCATCCTGGCTTGCTTGTCATCTCGAGCCACAATTCATGAATCAGATTTATGTCGTCCTGGGACAGGGGTGGGGCATGCGGGCCCAGATAAAAATCACGGAACTTTCCGTTAGGCTCAATAACGCGGAAGCATATTTGATGCTTTGGCTTTTGTGGCAGCCTTTCCCAAGCTTCCCCAAGGCGCCTTGCATGCTCTTCCGGCGTCATGATTGAGGAACGACCCGCAATGATCATGAACGATTGCAATCGGGCCGCAGTCTGAGCAATGGCTCCAAAAATGTCCGACGAAGGAACTACCAGCAAGTGTACGTGCTTGCCTGCCTTTTCTGCCAGGGCGACCGCTCGACTAAAGAGCAACTGCTCATACTCGGAAAACAGACGTCGTTCGCTCATTCCTTTGTAGCCGGCATTAGGTCCTTTGATCACCTTCACCGTCATCACAACCAGGTCCTTCTTCCCGGTATGGGTCACCTCCAATGCCTTCTGCAAATGACCGAGCGTGTTGTAGTCGCGCACCAGGCAAATCGTATTGCCGGGCCGAACTTCTACCGTTTCGTTCAAAATCTCTTCTTGTGGCTGAAGTCTGAACTGGTCAAGCCCGGCTTTGGCCACGCCGCGCTGGCGTTCGTTAATGCGTTCTGAGATGGNTGAAGATGGCCGTCATCAACAGACCACTGACTGTTGCGACCTGCTTTGTGATCAGGTTTATCCCGGCCACCGAGAACAAGATAAAGGCGATGATACTCAAACCTAACGGAATTTCCTTGCTACCTAGCCGAAGGTTCAGTGGCACCTTCCACTCCCTCGGACTCTTGTCCTTAAATCTCAGCGCCAGGATGGCGAGGGAGTTGAAAGCGAATGACCAAATCACCCCGAAAGCATAGGCTTCACCTAATAGATAGACGTCCCCGCGCGAACCAATCACGGTAAGAATCTGGAGTAGGACAATCAAATCGATCATGCGATAGGTCGTGCCATACTTCTTATGAGGGGCACGAAACCAACTGGCCAAAACCCCGTCTTCGCTGACTCGATTCAGAACCCCATTTGAACCAATAATCGCGGTATTGGCCGCTCCCGCCAGCATCAAGAAGCCCACAACCACGATGAAGGCTTGAAATAGCAGTTTCAGCGGCACAGGGCCAGCCAGATTCATGGCAATACCGCTGATCAAGTTATCGATATAGTTGCGCCTGACCTCATCCGGGATAATCGCGTAGGCGAAAAACGAGACGAGCGAGGTAAACAGCAGCGAGTAAATAAAAATGACCATTCCAGCTCGCATGAGGTTCTTATGTTTTGGGTACTCCAGCTCGCGATTAACCTGGGCGAGTGATTCCTCGCCCGACATAGCCAAAAAAGAATGGCCGAACGCGATTAATATTCCTATCAGTCCAAGCAGCATGCCGCCATTAGGGGGTATGCCATAGCGAGGCTTGGAGCTTGTTTGTTCTGAGACGACGGAGCCCGGTTGAGTCTCGGCCTCCAATTTACGCAAGGCATTCGGAGCCAGGGAAGGCAGCCAACCGACCGCGTCATAGTTAAAGGATAAATTGGCGGGCACAGGTGCAGGGGGAAGCTTGTGTTTATCGGGTTGAAATAGAATTGTCAGCCCGGCCCACACGATCAAAGTAACAACCATGACTGTTGTCACGTACATAATCTTCAACGCGTCGTGTGAGGATTCACGAATCCCCTGGATGTTTCTCCGCCAGAAATAGAGAATAATCAAACTGGCTATCCCGGCAGCCAGCAAGTTAATTGTTTCCTTGGGCGGATACCACGGATAGCCAAAATAAGCTGCGGTTTGTGCGACCAGGCCGACGATATATTGTCCTGCAGAAACGCCGGAAATTGGCGCTGTTAAAATGTAATCAAACATCAAAGCTGAAACTGAAACTTTTGCGAATCTACCACCCAGCGCCTCTTTGACGTTTCGGTAGACGCCCCCTCGCGTAAACATGGCGCAAGATTCGATATAGACGGCCCGCACGGCGTAGGAGAAGAGCATCACGCCCAGGATAAACCAGGGCGCGGCGTGTCCAATGGCTTTCTCGGCGATCCCTCCGACATAATAGGCCGAAGAGCCCAGGTCGTTTAAGACAATCGCGGCGGCGCGCCAGAAGGAAATGAAGGTGAGCATAACTGACGTCGCCACCACCACCTGGGGAATGGGACGGCCTTGTGTCTCAGTTTCAACAGTCATCTTTTTTCCACGAGGGGTTAGGACCTTATGTGGATCGAGACGGGAATTTTGTCTCGTTTATGGAATCGTCGTTGTTCTCGTTCTCGTCGTCGTGCTCGGCTTTTTGGATCGAGGTGGAGCGGGCGCTCTGCGGACGGTGGAAAACGCGCGACGGAGCGCGCGTTCCACCAGGGATATCAAGGGCGAAGCCCTTGTCTAGTAAGAATAGCAGCTTAGAAAAATCGATCCGTTTTCACCTCAAAAAACAAAAAAGGTCACCAGATGCACTCTTTGCACCTGGGACCTTTGTCTTGTAGTCCTGCTTCTCGTTCATTCTTCCCACTCTGCCGGCGAAGTTAGCTGACGGGTTTGGGCTGGGAAAGCTGCCCTACAACCTCACCTGCTGTTGAGCTCGATGAGACTGATTCACCCCGCAGTGCGCTATGTTCAGAAACCCTGCGCCCTGTGCTGGTTCCCCCGCATCCGTACCAACCAAAGACGGATTTAGGCACCCACAGATATTAACTCACTCTGCTGCCTTCGATCAAACGAAATCTGCCCCAGGTGGTAGCACGTTAGTTGCCGTTGAAGCGCTGGCTCTTGGTAGCCACGGCGAGTGCTTTTCTGCGCGACCGCCGTCGCTCGCCGTGGGCTTTTCCGCGCCGGTGGACAAACCCACGACGAATTAGAAAACAAATTCGTCGTGGCTACCAAAGCTATTTCTTCGCCCCCTGTAACTAACGCATTGCCCCAGGTGTATGCCTGAGAAGGTGTGAAAAAATTCAAAACCGGAGGAGATCGGGAGGGCGAGGCTCCCGCCGAGCCTCATGGGGCAAGGGCTTGCTGGGGTGGTGGCTCGCCGAGAGGGTCGCCCTCCCAATTTTTTCACAGCTTCTCAGTTATTGGGGCAATTTGGATCGCGGCGAGGCTGGTAGTTCCTGCACGGCCACTTTTTTGTGGAGCTACGAGCAGTTCGTTCAGCATACAAGTCTCTACGTCGCTTGGCAGGGATGGGACCACTCTGTGTTGCCTGCTCGGTCCGCGGTGAAGAGCGGCATGCCGGCCAGTGAGGCTGAGACCATAAATCCCTGTTGCAGTCGGTCTAGGGCAATGGTAATTTCTGCCCATGGTAAGCGTTCTGGAGCACCTGGATCAGTTGGCTGAAGACAATCACGACCTGACGGTTCGGCTCCTCGTAAAGATCCATTCCATTCATAAGACCCCCCGGCTTAGGCAAAAGTTAGTCAAGATTTCTTTAAGTCAATTTGAATCTCACTTTCCTCATTCAGGAATGAGAGATCTTAGGTACTTGTTATCTGGACTTATGGCGGTGGGTGGTATCGAAATTGGGCGAGATCCCCCTGCCACGTTTGTTCTGGTGGTTTGTGAATACTTAAGAACTTGCGAGAGCCATGGCGCTTCGATTGGCGAGTTCTTGTCAGCGTCGGCTAAGAAGTGGGACAAAATTCGGCCCAAGTATCAAGACCTTATACGAGTCCACCTTAACGGCGCCCTTCAAGGCAGTTTTCCCAGACTTGACCCTGACCGCATGATCCGGGTGGCCTCGTATCTTTTGGTTCATGATCTCGCCAGAGTTGTGCCAGTTTTTCCTTTCCACAAACTAAGCTTGGATTCTCCTATCACAGTCATTCGAGCTCAGCCCGATTTACCTTGGGGGATCGTTACCGAGACTTTCGACGCTTTGAGCACACTTTACAGTCATTTCCCACAGATCGAGTGGAAGAGCGGAGTCTGCTGTGAAGATAAAATCTGCTTTGTAGGTGTGCGATTCCTGTCTCCTGTCTCTGCCAAGACATCTTTGGTTCTGCAGAAGTCGCTCTCCGGACTGCCTCACCGGTCAACCACTCGAATCACCGGAAAGAAGAAGCTACTAAGCCTGGCTTTTTATTCTGAAACTGACGCTAACCTTTTCAAATTCAATCTTAACCACTACTCAAAATTTTCCCGAACACATCAACAGTTTGTTTCGATCGACTTATCCGACTATCGACAAGGCTATCCTGGTTTATCCGGATTTTTTGATTCGGAAACTATCCGCGAACAAGGCTTAGAACCTTGGAGTGCCGTGGAGAAAAATAGGGAGTCTTGAAGGCAATCAGCTTTCAGCCTGCAAAGGAAAAAATGCAGCACCAAGGATTCCCCCGAGCATTAGCCCGCTATCTGAATCGAAACGAGAATTTTATTCTCGTTGCTGGAATCGTCGTCGTTCTCGTCCTCGTCGTCGCGTTGGCCTTGATTTCGAGGACGAGTCTGAGGACGACGCCGAGCACGATGTGCGGGGATATCAACGCCGCCGCCCTAGCCTCATTAGTGTTGCCTCATTTAGCCTGATTTTCAATTACTTTCTCAGTCGCTCTTCCCCTCTTCTCGGTCTTGCTATGTTGCTTGTTCATTTCTGTTGTAGGCAGCCTCCGGCTTCAGCTATTATGAGGCGGTTTTCTAGTCTATTTCATATTAGATCGATGAGAAGG
>QHZQ01000401.1:0-371 GCA_003224725.1 Acidobacteriota bacterium
TGTTGATCGACGGACCTGGAGGGTGAGGCGCTCAAGAGAGTTAAGGGAGTTGCAGGTGCGTCTTGATGTAAATCTGAACAACCTGGTGGTGGCCACGATCTCGATCCAGTTTGTCTTCTTCGGCTGGCGCGTCCTCCGGGAGATCGCAGTGGGAGACAAGGGCCCGAAGGAAGGGGGACCATGGCGCACGTGGCTGCCATGGCCGGATCGCGTCAACCTTGTTTCGCTGTGCCTCGTGACCATCTGGTGCATCGTTGCTCCAATCATCAGCGGTCACTTTACTGCCGCCAGTCGCGCGGTTCTGGTTAGCGCGGTCGTTCTCTGGATGTGCCACCCCTTTTCCGTGGCATGCCACTACGAGCTCTTCAGGG
>QHZQ01000401.1:519-4572 GCA_003224725.1 Acidobacteriota bacterium
TTTTGTTCTCGTTTTGGTAGCCACGGTCAGCAGCTTTTGCTGACCGTGGGCTTTTCGTCGCCGGACTGCCCACGATTACCGAAAAAGACGCGTTAATCGTGGCTACCCAAGCCAGGGATATCAAGGGCGAAGCCCTTGCCTAGTTGGCTGCGAGAGGAGGCTGTCGAACAACCAGTTGACCAGCGACCCGACATAGGGTCCGGTCATCTCATTATGACGAAAACAACCTTAAGCTTATGCGATTCCTGAAGTGCTTTCCACAAGGTGAACTGCGCGACGATCCAAGCAGGCTGGACCTGCAACGCCTGGCGCAACTTGAACTCACGTCCAGAACTCAATGAAGCCACCGTCATTGTCAGCCCACAAGAACACAAGGGCGACGGTTCCTACTGTCTCAGATGCTGAGTAAGTAATGCCTCAGTTACAGGGGTGGAACGCGCGCTCCGTCGCGCGTTCATTCAGCGTGCGCGGAGCGCCCGCTCCACCGGTTGTGCCTTTCGCCACCCGTAGCTGAGGCATTACCAAACGACTCAACGCTTGCTCACAAACAGCACTTCGCGTATACTTCGGTTGAATCATCCAAAAGATCGACTTTTTAGATAACCCACTCAGGCTGGGGGACGAAACCAGCAAATGGAGCCTATGGATCCGAGATTAGTTGCGAATGCCGGGCCATTACGCGGGACGGTTCTCACTCTCGTTGGCGAGGAATTCTCCATCGGGCGAGATCCGGCAACCTGGCTTTCCATTGATAACCGTTCCGTGTCGAGGCAGCATTGTGTGATCAAGAAAGATTCGGGCCAGTTCATGATTTGCGATCTAGACAGCCTTAATGGTACCTTCGTGAATGGTATGCCGATTAAAGAGCGGCTGCTGGAACACGGCGATGAAATCAGGGTGGGAGATTCTCTGTTTCTCTTTTACAGCCACGAAGTGGAGGCTGTCCCGAGTATGGCTTCAGTTCAACTTGACGGAGGCCGATTGATCGCCCACTCGACGCTACGGCTTCGCTGGGAAGATGGCCTTTACCTGCAACCTGACAAAGTCTTGGGAGAACTTCCCGTCACGGCCCGGCTCTCCCGCGATCTGAATGCCTTATTGAAAATCAGTACCCGGCTTAACTCCATTCGCACCCAGGAAGAGCTTCAGCATCAATTGCTGGAATTGATTTTTGAAGTTGTCCCGTGCGACTGTGGCGCCTTGCTCTTGCTCAGCACAGGTCTGAATGAATTTGCTTCGACCTATGCCCGGAAGAGAGAAGGAGGAGCCACCAGGTCGGTTCAAGTCAGCTCCACCGTGGTGCATCAAGTCCTGCGGGAAAAGGTGGCTATCTTGAGCAACAATGTCCTGGAGAACACTTCCTTCAGTTCGTCGGAAAGCCTCATAGGCTCTCAGGTGAAGTCGTTGCTGGCAGTTCCTCTGCTTTTGCGGGAACGGATGATGGGCGTCATCTATCTGGCGGCTTATGACATAGCGGCCCATTTTGACCAAAACCATCT
Organism: Acidobacteriota bacterium; assembly: GCA_003224725.1. Taxonomy (GTDB): domain Bacteria; phylum Acidobacteriota; class Terriglobia; order Versatilivoradales; family Versatilivoraceae; genus QHZQ01. The sequence goes on from QHZQ01000401.1 coordinate 2,019, forward strand.
TGAGTTGATGACTGGCATTGCCGGCATTGCTGCCATGGCTCTTGAGAATGTTCGGCACCTGGAACAATTGGAAGAGGAGAACCGGCGGCTCAAGAAGGAGATCAACATCGAGCACAACATGATCGGCGAGAGCTCACGGATGCGGGGAGTCTATCAGTTCATAGCCAAGGCCGCGCCGACAGACTCCACCGTGTTAATCCGTGGAGAAAGTGGAACGGGCAAAGAGCTGGTCGCCCGCGCCATTCATTCGAATAGCCCTCGCGCCGGCAAGGCCTTTGTAGCGTTCAACTGCGCCACCCTGACCGAGTCGTTGCTGGAGAGCGAATTGTTCGGCCATGAGAAAGGGGCTTTCACCGGCGCCGTAGCGCAAAAGAAGGGCAAGCTGGAAACGGCTGACGGCGGAACTGTGTTCCTGGATGAAGTGGGGGAGCTGGCTCCGATGCTTCAAGCCAAGCTGCTGCGGGTGTTGCAAGAGCGACAGTTCGAGAGGGTGGGAGGGACGCGACCGATTCGAGTGGATATCCGCCTGATTGCCGCAACCAATAAAGACCTGGAGAAATCCATTCAATCAGGAACCTTTCGCGAAGACCTCTTCTACCGGCTCAACGTTGTCTCGTTAACGATGCCGCCACTGAGAGACCGGCGCGAAGACATTCCCCTGCTAGCGCGATACTTTGTCGAGAAGTTTGCCAAAAAGTCCAATCGGCCAGTCAGCGGGATTTCAACTGAGGCTCGAGAGTGCCTGGTCCATTACGACTGGCCAGGCAATGTGCGGGAGTTGGAAAATGCGATCGAACGAGCCATGGTCTTGGGTTCAACCGAATTGATGTTGCCGGAAGATCTGCCCGAGACCGTGCTGGAGGGCGAGTCGCTGGCTTCGGTCCCCATCACAAAATACTACGAGGCCATCCGCGATGCCAAGAAGCAATTCATTCTCAAGGCGCTCGAGCAAACCAAGGGGAACTATACCGAAGCCGCTAAACTCCTGGGCGTGCATCCCAATAACCTGCATCGGCTCATGCGACAGGTGAATTTGAAGGGTGCCGCCAAAGGCTGAGCCGTTTCGTAAAAGGCATTCCATCCGTTTGAAATCCCTTTTCATTTGACCTTGCTGTGTCGCCGAGGTTCCACGGCGGCTTTCATGACGATCTTGCCAGTGGCGCCAACGCCGGGAGTGAAGGCCACAGGTCTCTATCCTATATATACCTGACAACATAATTAATTTGGCATGGGCGGCGCGGCCCTCTGCGCCTGCCCCCTCACCCCCAGCCCCCCCCAGCCCCTCTCCCCTTGGGAGAGGGTGGCCGCAGGCCGGGTGAGGGGGTGACAAAACTAACGACGCTGCGTATAGCTCATCGCAGCCCTCCGAGTTCTGTCTTTGGTCGTCTCGAAGGGCTCGATTTCGGGCCTCTGGCTGCATACCATCCTGAGTTCTTCTTGAGTTCGCCATCCCTTGTATTTTCATTTACCAGACCTTAGAATGAGCAAAATCATTGATTGGTTAAGAAAAGAGAGGTTGCTATGCCTGTTTCGAAACCCATAACCAGGAAAAAAAGTACACGCCGTGAATTTCTCAGTCAGTCGGCTCGAAGGGCGGCCGCGATTGGAGTGGGAGTGACTACGGCAGGCTCTTGGAGCAAAGTACTAGGCGCCAATGAACGCATTCGACTCGGCGTGATTGGTCCCGGGGTGCGCGGTCAAAGTGTGATGGGGCAATTCCAGAAAAATCCTGAGGTCGAAGTGGTTGCTCTGTGCGATGTGTACGAGGACAACTTGAAAAAGGCTCAGAACCTGGCGGGAGGAAAGGCCAAAGAGTTCAGTGATCACAGAAATTTGTTGGAGCAAAAAGATATCGATGCCGTATTGATTGCGACTCCAGATCATTGGCATGCCTCGATCGCCATTGACGCCTGCAATTCAGGCAAGGACGTTTACATCGAGAAACCACTCACCTTCAGCATTGCCGAAGGAGAACAAATCATCAAAGCCGCCCGCATGAATGACCGCATTATGCAAGTGGGCATGCAGCAACGCAGCGGCGCCCACTACATCAAAGCCAAGACTGAATATTTCGAAACCAGGAAGCTGGGAAAGATCACCATCGCCCGAACCTGGTGGCATGGCAATTCTTACCATTTGCGCCGGGCTCCCTTCACGGAAAAGCCGGCCGGACTGAACTGGAAGAAATTCCTCGGCTCCCGTCCCTGGCGCGATTGGGACGTTCAACAATTCTGGAATTGGCGGGCCTACCTGGATTTCGGTGGCGGCCAAATTACAGATCTGTTCACCCATTGGATCGATGTCGGCCAGTGGTTCATGAACGAGGACCTAACTAAGTCGGCCGTGGCTGCGGGCGGTGTCTATCACTACAAAGACGGCCGTACCGCACCTGACACGATCCATGTCCTACTGGAGTATCCTTCCCAATGGACGGCGACCTTTGAAGCCACTCTGGCTCCCGGAGTCAAAGGAGCGGGCATCGAGTTCGTGGGGACCGAGGGAAGGTTAGAAATCACACGCAGCAGCTACACTTTCACCCCGTTGGAGGGTAAGC
>QHZQ01000003.1:0-28042 GCA_003224725.1 Acidobacteriota bacterium
ACCCTGAACCTCTCGCTGTTCACTTAACTTTCAGGAATACAGGGGCACAGCCCCGAAGTCGAAGAGAGAAACGTCGGAAAGTCAGAGACTTTCCGCACATCCAGCGGCAGAGCCGCAGAATAGGTCAAGAGACGGGTTCGGTGACCTCTTCCATCGTCCAACCAACTCTCAACTATCTGCCCGACACATCATTCAATGTAGGAACTCCAGGCAGCCAGCCGAAAGCCTGCGGAGCTGTCCCTACAGTAACTGCCAAATTTTATCCCTGATGGTGCACCCGCCAGGGGGCATGGACCACTCCAATCAATCGATATAGACAAACTCATTGAGATTAAAAAGTGTCAGGCAAAGTTTAACCAGAGCCCCAGCCTGGCCTCGATTAAGCCTGGCCAATTCTTTGGGAAGCGAGTCCGCCCAATTTTCGTCAGTGCCTCTGTTTGCAAGTGTTTCCATCAAGTCGAGGGCCTCCTGCGATTCCTTGACCGAGGGCTGCCGGGCCAGCGTGAGTCGCCAGGCAGCTTGCACCCATGCCTCAGGGTTGATGCCCTGTTCCCGCACCACCCGGTTCGCTAGCTGTATGGCCTGGCGGAGAGAGACTTCATTGTTGAGCAACCACAAGGCCTGGGGTGCCACAGTGGTCATGTCTCGCCTGGGACAGCTCGCAGCCGGATCGGGGCGATCGAACTTGTCGAACAGGGGGAACATGAAATTCCTGCGAGAGAGGACATAAATTGCTCTCCGGTTAGCCTCGGCAGGGTCAGCGGCCACAACCCAGGTGGCCTTATCCCGCAAGGCGCTTATCTCAGACTTCGAAAGCGGTGGCATGACCGGGCGTCCGCCCATCCTCAGATTGAGGTTTCCCGCCACTGCGTGAATCGAGTCCCAAATGGCCTCGGCCTGCAGTCGGCGGCGGTTCATCCTCCAAAGATAAAGATTGTCTGGATCGCGCCGGCTGTTTTCCGTCGAGGTGAAACGGCTATCCCGCCGATAGGTGTCTGAAAGCATCATCAAACGGTGCATGGATTTTATGCACCAGCCTTGATCTACAAATTCCGAAGCTAACCAATCGAGCAACTCCGGATGTGTCGGGAGCTGGCCTTGCCTGCCAAAATCATTGGTCGTTCCAACAATGCCTCGGCCGAAGTGACCTTGCCAGATCCGGTTGACCATGACTCGAGCGGTCAGAGGATGGTCCGGTCTCGTCAGCCAGAGAGCGAGTGCCTTACGATAACGGGCGCCCGAGAGCTCCAGCACCAGATCTGAGGGGTCTTCTTCATCGATGAGAGCCGCCGGCAGGCCCGGCGTAACTTTGGCCTTATTCTTCCCCAGGTCGCCGCGGTCGAGAGTATAAACATCAGGAATAAGCTCTGTCTCAACGTGACCCAGGACCGTCACCGACGGAACATCAAAGAAACCGTCAAAACGCACGCCATGGGAAGCGTCTTTCAATGGAACGCGGAGAACGCCCGTGACCAAATCCTGGCGCAACCGCTGATACAGCGCCTGCTCTTCGCCGGTAAGAAACTCCTCAAGTTTGATCTCGTTATAAGCTCTGATAAGGGGATCAGCCAGTTCGGCCTCTCGAGACGTCCGCTTCTCGGGAGGAACTTCGTAAGCCTGAACGACCTCGGGTGAAAACTTTTTCTTTTTGGCTTCGATCACTCGTTGTTTGACCTGTCTCTCGAATGTCAAGTAGGCGGCGCGTGCCTCATCTAAAGCGATCATCTGGTGGTAAGCCTCGTCGCGGTGAGTGGCGCTCATGCTCGTAACAACAGGAAGTGTGACAGGGATGCTGGCAGCAAATACAGCCTGCAGGCGAAAATAGTCCCTCTGAGGAATAGGATCAAACTTGTGATCGTGGCAGCGGGCACAACCGAAAGTCAGCCCAAGAAACGCAGAACCCGTCGTGTCGACGGCATCTGTGAGCCTCTCATACCTGAGCTTCGTTGCGTCTAGGTGCGACTCCTGAATTTCTTGTCCCAAGGTGTAAAGGCTGGTTCCGATCCGCGCCTCCAGATGTTCCAGTTTTTCCAGAGGCACATCGTAAAAGCCCTGCAAATCCAGGTTGTCCGGCCAGAGCTCATCGCCGGCAATTTGTTCTTGAATAAAACGGTCGTAAGGCTTGTCTTCGTTGAAAGACTTAATGACGTAGTCCCGGTAGCGCCATGCGTTGGGATAGAACACATCCCCCTCAAAACCTGCGCTGTCGGCGTACCTAACTACGTCCAGCCAGTGACGGCCCCAGCGTTCCCCGTATTGAGGTGAATCCAACAGTGCGTCGATGACTTTCTCGTAGGCGTCTGGAGAAGAGTCCTTCAAGAACTGTTCCAACTGCTCGGGACTGGGTGGTAAGCCAATCAGGTCATAGTAAGCCCTGCGCAAAAGAGTACGTTTGTCGGCTTTCGGCGCAGGGGTTAATCTTTTTTCCTCCAGCTTGGCGAGAACAAAGACGTCAATTGGGTTGGCCTGGCCGGCCTGATTTTTTGCCGAAGGAACCGGCGGTCGCCGCAATTTCCTCAAGGACCACCAGGTAGTTTCTTCCGCCCTCTTCGCATGTGCGGTCTCTTCGGGCCATTCCGCGCCCTCCTCAATCCACTTTTTCAGGGTCATTAGTTCGTCAGGAGGCAGAGGAGAGCTGCTTCCCGGCGGCATTTTTAATTCCCCCTGGTGGGCTGCTGCCAAGTAGAGGAGACTCTGCTCAGCTTTTCCGGGAACCAGTGCGGGCCCTCGGCGGCCTCCCTTCAGCAGGGTGGGTCGCTGCCTCATGTCGAGGCCTGACGTTTCACTGGCACCATGGCAGGCCAGGCAGTGCTGTTCCAGTATCGCCTTGGCGGCTTGCTTGGTTGGAGGAAGCTGTTGTGAATGGGCTAAGCCTGCAAGGCAGAAGAGAGTCACCAGGAAACACGTCCCGCCGCACGGGGTTGTCCAAAATCCTCGTCTGTAACCTGTAGCTGCAGTTGCCTTGGTTGGTCGCGACAAGTTGCAGACCTCGCAAGGCAAAGTCTGCGCGCGATGGTTTTCATCGGTAGCGGTGATGCGAAGCATCATGAAGAACAAGTAAAATTCACCCGATCAAGTCGCGACTAACTCTTTAACCTCACAATACTGTTCCGCACGCATGGCAAAAAACACACCCTGTGTGAGCCACACGGGGGTGTCAAGGGTAATGCTAGCCAAAAATTCCTGAGATTTCTCGGAGCCACAGCCAGGGGTATTATACCCACGAATCACACGAATCCCCACGAATAAGAGAAGCCAAGTTCTGGTGCCAGCTCATGGACAAAAACCATTGGCTCCTGTCCCAACATGGGCTGATTACTGAAGTTTACAGAGTTTGACGCCCGGTCGCCTTCAGATAATGAAACTCAAATCCCAATTCGTGTCTATTCGTGTGATTCGTGGGCTCTCAGTCAGCACGCATTCGCGGCCCGTGCTTCAAATGGCACTTACGCTCCCTAAACCTCCCACGGTTTACGATACTCACGACGCAATAACGTATTGGCTTCGGGATCGTCCGGGACTTGTTCCTTTTCCGCATCCCAACGAATCTTGCGTCCGGAGTGTAAAGCGATATTGCCCAGATGAGCGGCCGTGGTGGCGAAGTGACCGTCCTCCACGTCCGAGTGGGGTTTCTGCCGGCTCTTGACACAATCCAGGAAGTTGCGAACGTGAGAGATGTGCTGTTCCGATCCTTCGCCGAGCACCAACTCGGTCCTTCCCCTCCTCATCGCCCGGGGCCGCGCCCAAGGCTCCGGAGACTTGTCGTCATTCTTCAGTTGTTGCAGATAAGGCGGCGTCGGTTGCTCATCCGGATTCCGGATCTCCGGATAGATTTCGTATCCGCTGCGGTCAATGAAAAGCGTTGCCTCCATTCCGTAAAATTCGATTCCGTAATTCCTATTTTGGCAACCGTGGGCATTGAGTGTGCGGTGAGAGAAAGTGAGAATGAAGCCGGGATAGTCGTAGGTGACTTCCAAAGTATCTGGAGTTTCCCGGTTATCCTTTAGATAATACTTCCCACCCACCGCGGAAACAGCTAAGGGCGCTTTCACGTCCATGGCTGCGTGCACGCTGTCAAGGTGATGGGTTCCCCAATCGGTCATCATTCCTCCGGAGTAGTCCCAGAACCAGCGGAAGTGAGCAATGAAGCGATTGGGATTAAAAGAAACTCTCGGCGCCGCCCCCAAATACATATCCCAATCCAGGCCGGCAGGAGGATTTCCATCTGGAGGATTTCCAATGCCTCGTGGAGACTCGTTACCGAAATTCCAGGTCGCAACTCGGCTGATCTTGCCAATCTTTCCTGAACGAATTAGCTGGAAGGCCTCCTGGTAATGGTTACCTGATCGCTGCTGGGTTCCCATCTGCACAACGCGACCCTGTTTACGTGCGGCTTCAACCATCTTGCGGCCCTCGTAGATGTTGTGGGCCAGCGGTTTTTCGACATAGACATCCTTACCCGCTTCACAAGCCAGGATAGTCGGCAGGGCATGCCAGTGATCGGGTGTGGAGACGACCACGACATCCACATCCTTGAGTTCCATGACTTTCCGAAAATCTGAGAAACCTTTGGCTTCTCCCGAGGGTTGTTCCTTGGTCATTTTGATTGCCAGGTTGCGGTTGTGTTCCCAGAGGTCACAAACCGCGGCCACCGACACATCCTTCATAAGCAGGAAATCCTTGAGGTTGGCACGACCCATCCCACCGAGTCCAACAAAGGCGATTACAACGCGATCGTTGGCGCCCTTTACATTGGGCATTGCCTTCAATGTTGTTGATGCTGCCATCATGCCGATGGCAGAGCCAGCTACGAAACTTCTTCGACTCATTTTCATAGTCATATCTCCTGAAAATTCACTCTCGGGAGGGGAAAGAAGGCTTCAGCCTTCAGCGGTGGGTTCCTTCCCGTCCCGTAACAACCCACCCCTACACCCACCCCTACACCCCTCCAGCGGAGGGGATTTTCGTGCTCTGTGGCGCCACTTGTCGCAGCTACCCGGGCACTTTCCTGCAGAAACATTCCCTTCGCGATCCCTCGCGGGATCGCTGTCTCCCCTTCAAAGCGGGAATATTTTCATGCTTCGGCGATTTGAGGCTCCTAAGAACTAACGTCTTTTGTGCAGGAGTTCCCTCCTTTACCGCGCCCCTCTCCTGTGGCTGACTTCCGGCGCGGGTGAAACGGTCAGTGGGATCGGTCGTGTCGGCGCCCAGCGATTACCAATCTGGGCTTCGGCGGAAATGTCGAAAAGGCCTAGACTGGCATCCGGGGCGGCTTCCAGGCTCAAGGTAATCTGATCGTTCTGCCAGCGAATTAGCCGGTAAGTAACGCCCGAGGGAAGATTCACCACCTGAACGTTCGAATCTTTCGGAAGATTTTCGGCCTTCAAGTCCAACGTTACCGTAGTGCCTCTTTGCAGGTCTACGCTCGGGACCTCGGCGGAGAGTCGAACCTCAAAGGGCTCGATCACCGTCATTGAGATGTAGGGCAGAGGGCGTCGGATAAAGTTCCACAGGTCGAGGATCGGACCTATCATCAAAGTGCTCTGGGCTTGGACGAGCCGTTCGGGACCTGCCTCTTCCGCAGCCGATACTCCCTGTACATGGACAGGATACACTCCAGGCTGCAGTGACTCAGGCAATTGGATGCGGAAGGCAATCTCCGGGATGATCATATCGGCTCCGTCGGCGTTAGGTTCAAAGCGCTGGTCGGCGCGGAATTTGCCCCGGGGTGCAGCAACGCCCGGGGGCATTCCCTCAAACCAAACAGACACTTCCCCCTCAAAGCCGGCTTCGCGAACGAGATGGACCTTGATTTCGGCTGAACCTCCCTTAGGAACGGTGAAGTTTTCCGGAGTCGTCACCAGTTGAAAACCTGGCTTTTCGCTCTTGAGTTTCAGACGATACTGATACCCTGGTCCGCCGCGGCCCACGCGATCCTTGACTAGCAAAGTGAGGGGCCCGTCCTGCGTTGGTGTGTAAAAAAGACTGCTATCGGGGTTGCCGATCAATGTACCCTGACCCGCTACCACGTCGTCGTTTTCTGCCAGCTTTTTCCCCGAGGCATCACGCAATTCCAGCACCGTGTCGAGATGAGGGACGCCGAGTTGGGCTGCCAAAGTCCAACAATGGAGAGGCTGGCCTGCCACAGCGTTGATTTGATAAACGTCTTCCTCTTTTGGACGTTGAAGTGAGCCATTGATAGCCATCTCTTCCTGGGCCCAAACCGCCTTGGGAACGCCAGTTTCATCATACTCACTCACGTCGGTAAGCTCGATCTTGACTCCATCGGAAATTCCTTGTAAACCTTCCGTCCAGAGCTGCCACAGCCCAGTTCGGGTTGCAGTGGGAATGGTGAAGAGAGCTTCGGCCCGGTCCAGTCTTCGACTGATAACCTTCCCATCAATCCGCGCCAGTTGGCTGGTACTCGGCGGGTCCGGGCGAAAGTGAATCGGCATGGTGTAGGGATAAGTCATTCGGGTATATTCACCTCGCCGAAGCTCGGTTAGATACACCTTTTCCAACTTGTCCAGCGCGGTTCCGAATAACTTTATTCTTGTCGTCCGTCCCACTCTAGCGCCAAATGGCGCCGTATAGTAAATGCAGGGAAGCGCACTGATGCGAAGAGTGTAGGCGCAGTTCTTTCCAAAGTTGAAACCGCGAGGTCCTCGGTACTGGTCGAGCTTAATGGAATAGGTTCCACCTGTGTCGAAGGTATGTTCAAGGAAGGGAGTTTCATCGAAGTCATCGCGATCATCGTTAAAGGCCACGCGATTTGCCTGGGCATCGAGAAGAGTCATTTTGGCCTCAACAGATGAGCCGTATTCGATGGATCGGAAATCAAATATCCAGCGTTCGCCCGCGCGGACGTGAAAGGCGTAATAGTCAATGTCTGCCGATCCATCCAATCGACCTTGAATTTCTGCGGGTAAAGAAGGGATTGGTTGCGCCTGTTCTGGCCGGTCATTGGATTCGATCTCGAGAATCGAAGGGAACTGCCCAACATTGAACATCGCCGACGTCGAAGGACCATCCAGAGTCAGTACCCGCAGCAGGTGAGGACCCAAGGTGGCATGAGGCAAGATGGAGATAACTCCCGTGATCTTGGCTGAACTGGTGGAGAGAGTCTTGGTCCAAACTAAATCCTGGCAATCGAATTCGATGGACTGAGCGTTGGACAAGAACTCACCGAGAATCTCAACTGTGACGGAAGTACCCTTCTGTCCGCCAGGAGGATAAATCCGGACAATCTTCGGCAACGGTGCTTCTGCGGCCGAAAGCGGACAGGACAACGCGAAGCTGAGACCAATTACACTAACAAAGGAAAGAATCTTCACAGCGGATCGAGCAACTCAAGCCGCCCCTCACCCAGCCGTTGGCCACCCTCTCCCCAATGGGGCGAGGGTGTAAATCCTGAAGACTGAATCAAGCTGAATATCTACTCTCCTAACGGAAGGTGCTCTGCCTACTTCGCAACGTGTACTGCTAGACGAAAGTTTGCGGCATTCTGAGTTCCATGCTGACCGGCTTCAGCTGATGGAACTCAACTCTGAATTCGTCTCTATTGGTGTGATTCCTGGGCCCTTCGTTTGCGATCGAGCGATCGGTCAACGGCTGCAGTGGCCGCTTACCACACAATGTTTAGAAACCTTTTTTGCAAAACCTTTGAAGACTCAACTGAACAATTCCTGCACCGGTTGTCCTTCTTTGTTAATGGCAATTGGACGCCCATTGGCATGGTAAAGCTTGGAGTAATCGATACCGAGGGCCGTATAGATTGTCGCCCCGAGGTCTTCGATTGAAATCGGCCGGTCGGTTGGTTCTCCAGCTTTTGAATCCGACTTGCCGATGACCCGGCCTCCCTGGATTCCAGCTCCCGCTAGAGCCACACTAAAATTCCTTGGCCAATGATCCCTGCCGCCGGAAAAATTGATCTTGGGAGTTCGTCCAAAATCGCCAATGACTAACAGCAGGGTTGTCTGAAGAAGTCCACGCTGGTCCAAATCGCCTAGTCAAATTCCGACAACAAAGGTTGGGTAAGCTTTTCGTGGTTTACATGGGTGTCGTAGCCTCCGTGAAAGACAGTTGCCAGACGCACACCGCTTTCAATGAGACGGCGAGCTAGCAGCGCGCCTTGCCCAACGGTAGTACGCCCATAGTCATCGCGTAGCTTCTCAGGTTCCTCGCCTATGTTGAATGCCCTTTTGGCGGCTGGCGAGGAGATCAACTCAAAAGCCTTCCGGTAAAACTCATCCATGCTATCGATCACCGGCGATTGCTCGACATTCTTAAACGCACTGTCCAGCATTGCCAACAAATGGGTACGGGCCTGAGCTTCCTCCAATGTCAACCCCAGCGGCAGAGTAAGATCCTTGACCGAGAAGTCCTTTGTATTAGGGTTGCCGGTGACGAAGGGATCATAGGAAGATCCAAGGAATCCCGCTTCCGCCGATAGGTCCTTTTCGGGAATCACCACAAAGGGAGGCAGTCCATTCTTGGATCCCAACTCCCTGGAGACAACTGCCCCATAACTGGGATGAAGCAGCTCGTTACGCGGCTTGGTGCCACTGAAGATATACTGGCGGGCACGCTCGTGGATGGCCTCGTCTGAGTGCATCGAGCGAATGATGGAAAACTTGTGAGCCAATTTGGCCGTCCGAGGCAGTAGTTCGGAAATATGCGTGCCTGGCACTGAAGTCGGGATCGCCTTAAAGCTCCCGCGGATGTCCGAAGGCGCATCCGGTTTGGGGTCGAAGGTGTCGAGTTGACTTGCGCCTCCGTTCTGGAACAAGACGATACAGGAGATCTCGCGCCGGTTACGATCGGCCGCCAGAAGCTTGGGCAGGTTGAGACCGGCAAAAGCCAAAGCGCCTACCTTAAGAAAATCGCGCCGGCGACAAGTGCTGTAAAAGCAAGACGCTTTGACATCCATAATGTCCTCTCCTCAATCCCCTGAAGGTGTGAGAAAATTCAAAACCGGTCAAACCCTTGCCCCATGAGGCTCGGCGGGAGCCTCGCCCTCCCGAGGAGGCTCGCCCTCCCAATTTTTTCACAAGCATAGCCCTCAATGATTCAACTGAAACTCCTTGCTGTTAAGGATCGCCCAGAGAAAACTCTCCAGGAGCTGCCTTGAATCGAGTCCAGCCGCCCTCTCGACGAGAAGGTCATCTTGTATTGCTTTCAATTCTGAGTCACTGGGGAGACGCGAGTAGGCCCGCTCATACAAAGCAGATATGATGTCAGCATCAGAAAGCCCACGATGCATCAACCCGGTCAAGATATTTTTATCCGATTCTATCTTTTCTCTTATGGTTTCTCCATTCATCATATGAAGCGCCTGGCCAAGTGTGGGTGACTGGCTTCTTCCCGCGAGAATATCGCGCCGCGGAAAGCTGAAGGTGACTAGGAAATAGTCAGGATTGTCCGGAATGTAAAGATCTTTGGCGAAAGTCCCATCAGGATATCCACGAAACTTGTGGGCCACACCGGTCACCTGGCTGATGGAGTCCAGCAGCACTTCGGCAGGTAATTTGCGCGCAAAGCACCGCGCAAAGAGCAGTCGCTGTACCGACTCACTGGCGCCAGGGGATGTCTCGGACGAGGCCTGGTAGGTGCGAGAGTTCAAAATAATCCGGTGCAGTTCCTTCAAGCGATAACCGCAGTCAACAAAATGCCGTGCCAGGCGATCCAATAACTGCCGATTGGTCGGCATATTGGTGGAACGAAAGTCATCGAAGGGCTCCACGATCCCGGTATTGAAATACTCGTGCCAAACTCGGTTGACCGTGGCGCGCGCAAAGTAAGAGTTTTCTGACGCGACGATCCAGTCAGCCAGGATCGCCCTTAGGTCGACATCTCCAGGAATGGGCGGCACCGCGTCGCCCAGAAACTTGGGTAGCACGGGTTTCTTCGTCAGTGGGTGGTTGACGTCACCTTCATTCTCCAAGAACCAGGTACGCCGGTACTCGCCGTAACCGTGTTTCACTCGAAGTCGAGCAAAAAAGGCCGCCAGGCCGTAAAAGTCGTCCTGTGTATAGTTCTCCAACGGATGGTTATGACACTCGGCGCATTCCATCCGCACCCCCAAGAAAAGCCGGCTCACCGTCGGAGTGACTTTATTCACGCTGAATTGTTTGAGCATAAAGTCCGTGGCTGGGAGCCAAAAGTTGGCCGCCGGATTGAGCATGGTGTCCCCCTGGCTCGTCAGCAACTCGCGCACCACCTGGTTGTAGGGCCTGTCGGCAGCCAGCCAATCTCTAATCCAGTCTTTGAACATCCCCATCGATCGGCCCTGCATGTGGAGTTGACAGTTTCGAAACCAGTCTTCAAATTTAACAGTCCAATGAGACACATATTCAGGGCGCTCCAAGAGGGAGTTGATGAGCCGAGATCGTTTGTCAAGCCTGGAATCTTCGAGAAAGCGGTGCAACTCTTCGGGGGTAGGAAGGATGCCCATCAGATCCAAAAAAATCCGACGGGCAAATTCACGATCCGAAGTGAGCGCCGCCGGACGTACGTTCATTCTGTGCAACTTGGTAAGTACCAGCTCGTCGATAAAATTGTTGCCTTTCACATGAGGGTAATCAGATCCAACGGGCTCCTGTATGACCCCAATCTGAGCCGTTGCTACCTGCCCGAGAGCTCTGGCTGAAACCGTGGTTATCCCCGGCGTCTTGGCGCTCAACGTGCCGTCTGACATGATCTCAGCGACGACGTCATCACCAACCACATAACGGACTTCTCGAGTCATATCACGGGTTGTTCCATCGGAAAGGCGGCCGATGACAACCATGGACTGATGACTTCCTTTGCTAACCAAAATTCGTTCCGTCGGGGCCATCTCCAATTTGGTGAGCCGAGTACCGCTTGAATTTTGTCGAGCTCCCTGTTCGAGCCATTTCAGCAGGAGGCGATATTCGTCAGAATCTTCAGAAAGCAGCCGTCCCCCACCATGAGGCTCCACAAATGTCGGTTTCAACAACAACAAGCTCTTGGCGGGATCTTGCAGGTTGACGCGCCGTCCATCCTGTGCCTTGACAATCATCTGGTAGTCGGCAGCGCCGTCGTAGCCAAAGAGAGAAAGCTTGAAACCGTTCTGGCCCACCGGTGATCCGTGGCAGCCCGAGCCATTGCATCCCTTGGTGGTCAGGATCGAAAGTATGTCAGGCGAAAAATTCACGGACATTTCGGCGGGGTGATTTCGCACGCTGACTTCCGCCACAGTGGCGACTTTACCTTGTGCCATGCGAATTCTGGCAAGGCCAGGCGATTTCGCCTGAAACTGACAATGGGCTGTGTCTACTACCACCACCTCCGGATTCAGCGAAATAACACGGGCGGTGCGGGTAGCATCGCTTTCTGTTCCGTCCGAGTAAATGGCTGTCAGAGTGAAGCGCTGAGCGGCTCCTCGACTTGCGAGGACAATACCTTCCGGTTCAAGCCGCAGAGCTTTCAGCACTCCGGCCTCCGCGCCGCAGGCAGGCATGACAAATAGGAGAGCTAATAACCCTGATCCAATGAGGCGAAGTTTCGCCATCAATCAATCCTCAAAGACAAATCGTGCGCAAACGATATCTAGCAGCAACCTCAGACCGCCGAGGGTCGGGTCTCCTGAAGCAGCTGACCCCTCACCCGGCCTGCGGCCACCCTCTCCCCAGGGGAGAGGGGTTGGGGGCGAGGGGACGGCAGGTTAACAAACTTGACCAAAGTTTGAACTTCGTCGCCACCAAGTAGCCCTAGCGGACCATGCGCCATTATAAAGCTGTTTCGCCTGGATGTACCTTCCTTTGATCAAGGGGATCATTTTAGTCCGCTTTGGTTAACCTTGAGGTAATGCGTTAGTTTCGGAGGGCAAAGAAACAGCTTGGGTAGCCACGACGAATTTGCTTTCTAATTCGTCGTGGGTTTATCCACCCGCACGGAAAAGCCCACGGTGAGAAAGGCGCTCGCCGTGGCTACCCAAGACCGCACCCCCCAACGGCCCCCGGTAACTAATGTATTACACCTGGAGAGGTTTTTCTTGACAATCCAGGCGAGAGTCAGTTCGCTTTCTGCTCGCCTTCAGTTGGGTTACTCAGGCCGGGCAACAAAGAATTTTGGGCTGCTTTGACTCTTTTGGCGAGAGCCTCAAAAATCTTCAGTTCTTCCTGGCCCTCCTCTATCCGTCCCAACTTCCGGTCAGGAACAAACTTGTCAAGCAGTTTTCCAAAAAACGGTTGCTCTTCCGTAATTCGGAAAACAACAACCTCAAGCTTCGCTCCACTGCTGCTTCAAGTATTTGAGGGCCCGGCCCAGCGCGGCCTCAGGGTTATCGGAGGCGCGGGACTCAACGGTCAGCCAGCCGGAAAAACCGTTTTGCTTCAGTCCTCTGAACCCGGGGCGATAATCGAAGGGCAGGGAACCTGGCTCCGTGCGTTTTTCACCATCAGCCAGATGCACGTAGGCGGTATACTTGCCGTAACGAGTGAGCGTGGCGCCAATGTCCGCCTCCTCCAATTGCATGTGGTAAAAATCACTGAGCAGTTTGAAGCCCGATGCCCCTACCGCCTCGATGATGCGAGCCCCATGGCTCTGCACGTTCATGAAGTGGGTTTCCTTCTTGGTGAGTGGTTCGACGAGGATGTTGATGCCGGTGCGTTTGACGTCCGGGGCAAGCTGTTTGAGCCCATCAATTAGCAGGCGGTCCTCCAATTCATGCGGGGCGGGAGTCTTGGCCGCTTCAGGAAACCGGCAAGGGCCGAAGGTCGGGACTTCAATCACGCCCACGGCCCCCAGAGCGCGGGCCATGTCCAGACGCTTGCGGTCAGTTTCGACGGCTTGAGCCCGGGCTTGGGAATCAGGGTCGAGCAATTTGATAGAGCCCACAATGGCGCTGACCACAATTCCTGTACCCTTCAGGTCAGCCAGAATAGATTCAGTCGAGCGGTCTAACCACTCCGGGCCAAGCTCGATACCATCGTAGCCCAACCGCTGAAGTAACAAAGCCCGCTGGCGCAGGTTTTTCTCCTGAAACGGCGTGCGCACCCCAAAGCGCACCCCTGGGGATTTTCCTTCTGGCCCGCCAAAAGTGACGTTGCCCGCCAGAACCGCCCCGGCTAAGGCCAAGCTGCCTGTGCGTAGGAATTCCCTTCTAGTCGAGTCAGGTAATGGTGTCATGAGGGCCTCGCTTCTTGGAAATCGAGAGACTGTATTTTTGAAACGATTTACTTAGGTTGGCTTCAAGACGGCCTTCACATATTCCCCCGTCTTCATTTTCTGGAAGCATTCGTGCCAGGCGGGCAACCCAGCCACGCGGCTGATGATCCGATTCAGATTGATCTGGCCGGTGGAAATCATCTCAATCATCCTTTCCCACATGGGCCAATTGTGCGAGAAGCTCCCTTGCAGGGTCACGGCCTTTTGCACGAGTGGGTCCAGGTTGAATCCCAGCGGCTGAGGCCCCCAGCCGACTTTGGCAATCTGGCCGGCTGGCCGAACCACCTGGAGGGCGAGTTGCAGCGCCGCCGAGGCGCCGGCGGCGTCAACGACCACATCCACCCCGTAGCCATCTCCCAGGTCTTTGACGTATTCGGCCACCCCACCCTGCAGCGTCGCATCGGCTCCCAGTTGCTGGGCGACCGCCAGCCGGTTGGCGTCTACTGGCAATCCGCAGACGATCAAGTGACCCGCGCCGCTGAGTTTGGCCATCAGAGCACATAGCAACCCGATCGGGCCGGGACCAATCACCAGCACGTGATCTCCCGGTTGGATCCGGGCATTGACGCAGACGGCATTGTAGGCCACACAACAGGGTTCGGTCAGGGCCGCTTTTTCAAAGCTGAGCTGCGGGGGCAGGGCATGCAGGCAGCGTTCCGGGACGCGCACGTATTCGGTCATGGCCCCATGAACTCCGTAGCCAAATCCCAACCGGGCGGGGTCGAGGTGGTAGGCCCCGCGCCGGCTGAAGGGAGAGAACTCATCAATGACGGCAGCCGTTTCGCTGACGACGCGATCCCCTTCCTTAAAGTGCTTGACGGCCTGGCCGGTCCGGGCGATTTCGCCGCAGAATTCATGGCCCAGGATGACGGGATAATTGACTTTCCAACTGGCCGTCCCGTGCCACTGGTGCAGGTCGCTGCCACAAATGCTGGCGGCTTGCACCTTCAGCAGGACATCAGTGGCTCCAATCTCCGGGACGGGAACCTCCCGCAGTGGTGACACCCCTTTCCCACAGGGACATCCCCATAGGCATGCACCTGTTCGCAAATCTGTCGCAGCGCAGCTTCCACGTTTCCGGCCGCGGCACGAAAGGCGCTGGCGTCGATGGCTAGTGGAGCGCCGATGACCACCAACGGAGCGCCATATTTCGGAGTCGCAATCGCTTGTTCAATACTCAATCCACCCACAGCCTGAACCGGAACGTTAACGACGTTGACAACTGCACAAAGTTGGTCCAGTGGACTAGGTACCGGCTTACCTCGCTCTTTCCAAACGCTGCGGAAGTCGAATCCAATATGATGGATGACGTAATCGCAGCCGGCCTCTTCCAAAAGCTTGGCACCGCCCACGGGATCCGGCATCCCTAGATTATCTCCCATGACCTTGACACCAAAATCCTTTCCGGCTCGCACCACCAATTCGACCGTTTCTCGATGAGCTTGGCCCATTACAACCACCATGCTCGCCCCGGCTTTGGCCATGAGTTCAGCCTCCAGCCAACCCCCATCCATGGTTTTAAGATCGGCCACAATAGGGATGGAAGGGAAGGCGGCCCGCAATTCGCGCACCCCATGCATGCCTTCAGCGATGATGAGCGGGGTTCCTGCTTCTAACCAGTCTACCCCCGCTCGCATTGCCATTTGGGCTGTCTCAACCGCTTCTGGGATAGTGGTTAGATCCAGCGAGATCTGTACAATGGGTTTCATGGGGTTCTATTTACGGACTGCCGTGAGATTTGTCAAGCAAAATGCCGGATATGCCGCCGAAAAACGGAATAGGGCGAAAAGCTGCTTTAGGAGGAAAGGATTTCCCCCTTTTCCAAGACTTTTCCAAGGGGGACTATATGCCAGCCCACTGTGAGTGGCTTAGGGATTGTAGGATGCGTTGCTTTCCAACGCATCCTGGGCTGGTGCGTTCAAAAGCAACGCACCCTACCTGCTCAAATCTCAAAGGGGGAATAAGCCGCTTGCTCACAATACCAACCCTCCGGCTTTGTCGGAAGGTACTTGACTATGCGCGAGGAGTTGCGCCACCCGTCGAAACTCGCAGCAAGGTTTCATTGGCTAAGGGCTGCGTCATCTTTCCCGATGTCAGATCCGTTGCCGTTAGCGGCCCCAGCATTCTCGATATTTTCAAGCCGGCATTGCGGACTTCATCTCGAATCCCTGAGAGCTTAGACTCCATGCGACTTGTCGGACCCGAGACACTGAGACCTGCCACGATCCGGCCTCGCTGGTCAAATACGGGTGCTCCGACACAAACGACACCCTCCACGTTCTCACCGAGATCAAACGCCACTCCCTGCTCGCGCACGGCTGCCAGATGTTCGATCAAGTGTGCTTTTTGAGTGATGGTCTTGGGAGTCATCTTGATCAAGGGGTGTTCTTCCAACATGGACTCGAGTTCCTCTTCGGGAAGAAATGCGAGAATCACTTTCCCCAGGGCAGTGCTATGAACCGGGTTACGATCGCCCGCATTGGCGGCGATACGAAGGGCACTGGGACTTTGCAGCACTTCGATATAAGCCACCTGGCCCTCGTCAAGGACACCCAGGTTTACCGTTTCCGAATAGCGGACCAGGAGATCAATCATGACTGCCTTGGCCAAGGATTGCAATCTCCGGAAATGAACGGCCGGGTCCGTCAGTTCAAAGAACTTGGGACCCAAACGATACTGGGCCTTCGCGTCGGCTTTCTCCACGTAGCCCAATTTTTCAAGAGAATAGAGAATCCGATGCACTGTGGTTCTTGCAAACGGCAGAGCACTTGAAATTTCCTGAAAGGAGATAGCCTGTTGTTTGGCCCCCTCCTTGATAAAATACTCCAGAAGAGAGAAGATCTTGCCGGTGACACCGATATAGTTCTTATCTACTTGCTTGCGTTTCGGATTTTGCGGGCGCGATTTCATCAAGAGCAACCTCACCAGTCACCCATTCAGTTCCTCCTTCATACTCCTCCCGAAGGCAAAAGTCAAGGACAGTCGGGATTTGGGATGACGATTCCGCTGTCGCCCGGAGGCAACGCGGGTCGATCTTCGGTTCTCTACTTCCCCTTGATTTCAGGATAGTTCTTTCAAATATCCGGCAGCGGAGTTAAGATAGCTTGGCTGGGAATTCCGAAACACGGAGAAATAACCGTAATCTAAATTGTGCTTGACAACATAATTTACGGCTGCTACATAAGGACGCCAGCCCATTCTAAGTGCGCCATTTCAGAAACGCGGGTAACGTCTTTCACTTTCATTCGCGCTCGCCCTCTTGCTGGTGCTCTTGTCCGGTTTTTGCCCACGAATCGAGTAAGAGTAGGAGCAAGAACAGGTTGAGTTTTCGCAAACAATCGTATGGAAACGGCAGGCATTCGTAAAGAAATAATGTCGGAACAAACTATTGAGGATTTATCATGAGCCAAGCCCCTTCGGCTTTAATCTCTCTCCTTTCAGGCATCTTTGCTCCCACAATAACTGGCTACCACGCCGATGGGTCCATCAACGCGGAAGGCACGAAGACATTTGTTCGCTTTCTACTGGAAAACGGTGTTGACGGATTGGCTCCGCTGGGCAGCGCTGGGGAACCGGTGGCATTGACTCTGCCGGAACGCATGCGTCTATTGGAAGCGATCGTGGAAGAGACTAACGGCCAGGTTCCCATTTTCGCCGGGACCGGCGATTACAGTACGGCCTCAACGATTGAACTGAGCCTTCACGCTCGGACGCTCGGCTGTGATGGCCTCATGCTCATCCTGCCATTTCTTCTTCGCCCCCCCAAGCAAGACGCACTGAACCACCTCCGCCGGGTCCGGGAAAAGGTGGGCCTACCCATCATGGTCTACAACGTCCCACTGCTCAGTGGTATTGAAATTACGCCGCAAGAAATCAGCCTGCTGGCTCAGGAGGATGTTGTCCACGCCGTGAAATGGTCTCACCTGGAGGTCAGCCGCATTCACGATACACGTCTCCTTTGCGGCCCTGATTTTCCCATCTTTGCCGGGATTGATGTGATAGCATTTGAGGCAATGGCCGTAGGAGCCAACGGCTGGATCAGCGGCTTACCCATGATGGTACCTGGGCTGGCAAGAAAACTGCACCGGTTGCTCGTGTGCGAGAAGAACCTGGATGCAGCCCGGGAGCTCTGGTATCGCTTATTACCCCTCATTCACCTGGAATATCGTGCCCTGGGTGTAGACCATGGGAACCCGCATTGGCTGGCCGTTTGCCGTGAGTCTGCTGTGCTGCGAGGGATCCCCGTCGGTATCTCCCGAGGGCCCCTCTCCGCGGTAGATCCCTCGGTTCGAGAAGAATTAAGGTCCATTCTCATAAGTTTAGGGCAGCTATGAAGATAGTCAAGGTTGAAGTCTTCCTGACGGGCGCGGTGTGGCGTAATTTTCTTTTTGTCAAGCTGACTGCCGACTCTGGTCTGGTGGGCTGGGGTGATGGGACGCTCGAATGGAAAGAAAGTACAGTCCGCGACCTCATTCTGGATTTAGGCCGGCGCTATGTCATCGGCCACAACCCATTTGACATTGAAGATCTCTGGTTTAAGCTATACCAGATTGAACACAACACGGGACCCATTATGTATGCCGCGATGGCAGGCATTGAAACAGCGATGTGGGACATCGTTGGGAAAGCTACCGGTCAGCCTGTCTACAACCTGGTAGGAGGAAAGGTTCGCAATAAAATCAAAGTGTACGCCAACGGATGGTATGCCTACGAAGGTGACCTTTCGAAGCTGGCGGCCCGTGCTCAACAAGTTGTTAGCCGGGGGTATCGTGCCCTTAAGTTCGATCCTTTTGGTCCCGGGGGGAGGGAACTGCCGCGGGAAAATTTTAGGCACGCCTGTAAGGTAGTTGAAACCGTCCGTAAGGCTGTGGGAGACGACATCGACCTGCTGTTGGAGTTTCATGGTCGATTCAGCCCGATCATGGCACTGGAAGTGATTCGGGCCATGGTGCCCTATCGTCCTGCCTGGTGCGAGGAACCTATCCCCGCTCACAACCATGAATCGATGGCGCAAGTGGTGGCTGCTTCTCCGTTGCGCATTGCTACAGGCGAGCATACCTACAGCCGGTTTGGCTTTCTCGACTTGCTCCTGCGCAAAGGCGCGCATGTCATCCAGCCCGACATCATCTATGGCGGCGGTTTCATGGAAACCAAGAAGGTCGCCGCGCTCGCAGAGACCTATTATGTCAGCGTGTCCCCTCATAACTGCCGCGGCCCCTTGGGCACCGTCGTTGCAATGCATCTTTGTGCCAATATCCCCAACTTTCAAATTCTGGAAACCTTTGAAGATTACGACGTGCCCTGGCGTTGCGATCTAACCCCGGGGACTCCCCGTGTCAAAAACGGTTACTACGAAACGCCCAGCGGGACCGGGTGGGGCGTCGATGTCGACGAATCGGTTATCGCCGCCCATCCTGAGGATCCCAATGCCAAACTCAACATGTTCGCCACCGGCTGGGAAGAGCAGATGTGTCAATGAAGGTGAATCTGAAAGGACAACCTCCCCCTGTGCCCCCTGAAGGTGTGAAGAGATTGAGAATCTCGCCGCTCCCTCACGGTCGCGGTACAGTAACTGCCTGCTGATCAGTACCGCGCGCGTAAGCAAGCGGTCGAATCGCGCCTGAAAACGATTTCTTCACACCTTCCCTTCATAAGGGGGACTAATTTTTCATCCATGGTGGGTCGACCCAGGCGGCATGAGAGGCTCCCTTGAAAATCTTGGGTTATTTACTCTTCTTCTTCGGGGGCTCTTTGAGTTCAACCACCAAAGCATGAATTTCTGTCGTCCCCACGTTTTCTGAAGCATGGGTAATGGCTTCGCTCCAAAAAACTGCTCCAGGCTTAGCCTCACCAATTGCGGTTTCGCCGTCAGGCGAGGAGTATTTTCCCTTGGCAGTGCTCAAAGAGTATGTCAGATGCGGCGGGTGCGAATGCATGGGGATTTTCTCGCCGGGTTGGATGCGAACTTCATAAACTCTTACTCGGTTATTTTCCAGTAGGACTTTGATGTTCTTAGGAGCGAGCCTCACCGGATCCTGGGCATTTATGGGCTCGACGCTCGGTAGCCATAAAGTCGTTAACAAAAAGCCTGAAGCAAAAGTCCTCAGCGGTCTCATGATGATTTCCCTCTCTTAACCTGGATTGCAAAGTTCCCTCGCGTTGTTCTTCTCATTCCGTAAAACTCGACCTATCATAGATTAACCGAGCAGGAGCAAAATAGGGCAGAGAAAATTACGGGGATTTGAGAGGGAAAAGAAAAAGAGCTTTTAGGCGAGCCCTAACGAGAAGGTCGTATAGAATTTACGGAACTTCCTGGGAGGGCCCAATTGATCCGTCTGGCGGCTGAGTCAGATCACCCAGATCTCCTTCGAGTACCTCTTTGCTAAATGCAATGGGCTTTCATCAATCCTGACCTTGCAGATACCGCTGCATTTCTATCCCGGCTATGGAAATGGATTTGGTATGTGGCAGCGAAAACAAATAGGAGACTAATTGGTCGATCTCCCGCGGGGAGAGATCATAGCTCGGCATAATCGTATCGGGTGAGTGGGACTTTGGGTTGCGAATCTGTTTTTCGACCCACTCCTTAGTTCGTCGCTTGAATAGCCCGTTCAGCGATGGCCCTACCTTCATTCCCTCACCGTTCACCGTGTAGCAGGTCCCACATTGGTTAGCCTGATAAGTCATCGCTCCTTCCACAGCATAGGGAGGAGCCGACTCGAGGGCTTTGGAATTCTTCGGCGTTAGCTTCAGCAAAAAGGCAGACAGGGCGGCGAGTTGAGCATCGCTGAGGTGTATGGGCGGCATGGAGCTTCCCGGAACCAATTGCGAGGGACTCTTAAAATGCTCAATCATCCATGCTGGCGTTCTTCGGATGGCGGTGGACGCAAGAGCAGGGCCCACTTTTGATCCTCCCTCTGTCAAGTTATGGCAAGTGGAGCATTGCTCTTCCCGGAAATACCCGATGCCAGCGAGTGCTTCAGGCGAGAGCTCTTGCCAGTCCTGGATGATGGTTTGTTCTCCCTCGGCCATGGTAGAGGTCTTGGGTGTCGTGACAATTGCGGTGACAGTCAATCCTGTCCAGCCGATCGCCGCCAGGCCAACGATGCCAACAGCAACCGTTCGCTGCGCCAATCGCTTGGCGGTTCCCCGATCGAGGAATGGAGCCAATAGGAGGGCCACTACGGCCAGCGTGGGCAGCAATATGCTACCGACAACTTCGGCGGACCCGCGGAACAGTTTCAATGTTTGGAATAAAAAGAGAAAGTACCAGTCTGGGCGCGGGATGTAACTGGTATCCGTGGGATCGGCCAGTCGTTCCAAAGGAACCTTAACGGCAACTGCCAGGACAAACAAGATGACAAAGGCAATAAAGATGGCCACCGTATCTTTAAAAACCTGCTCCGGAAAGAACTTCTTGGTGATTCCGGCGTCACCAGGCAGTGGAGCCACTCCGTGCTTGCGGACCAGGTAAATGTGCAGGACAATCAAAAACGCGGTGATGGGGGGCAGCAGCAAGACGTGCAAAGCAAAGAAACGGGCGAAAGTGACGACGCCAATGTTGCCCTCACTGCCCAAGAGGCGCGTCAGATAGGGTCCCAGCAGGGGAGCCTGGCTGGCAATCTGGGTGGTGACCACCGTGCCCCAATACGCCCGGTTGTCCCAGGGCAACAGATAACCCGTCAAACCATAAGCCAGTGTGAGCAATAGCAACATGACCCCTAGCATCCAAGTCGCTTCACGGGGCTTTTTGTAGGCGCCAAAAAGGAAGACCTGGGTCATGTGCAGGACCACAACCACAATCATCATGCTGGCGCCCCAATGATGAAGCCCGCGCATCAGGCGCCCGCCAGTCAACTCGGTTACGATGTACTTCAAGCTGTTATAGGCTTCGCCGGGCGTGGGCGCATAGTTAAAGGTCAGTAGAAGTCCCGTAAACGCCTGCACCAGGAAGAGGAAGACTGCGACACTCCCGAACACCTGGTGCCAGCCGCTCGATGCAGGTATCTCCTCATAGAGAAAGTTCTTGACGGCGCTTTCCAGGCCTGTTCGGTATTCAACCCAGTCAATCAACGTCTGCTTTAAAGCCTTCATGTGGGAGGACCCTCCGATTTGTGCACTGGCCCTAACATTAGCTTATCGCCTTCCAATTTGACTTCATATCGATCCAGCGGGCGCGGCGCAGGTCCTGCAGTAACCCTTCCATCGATAGAAAAGGTTGAAGCGTGGCAAGGGCAGAGGAACTCCTGGTTCTGAGGGTCCCAGTGGTAGGCGCAGCCGAGGTGGGGACATTGGGGTCCGAAAGCGATGACTTCTGTGTCAGACGTCTTCACCACCCAGGCCGTGGCTTTTTCGCTGCTAATTTTCCAACCATCGACCCGGTTTCGGCGAAACACCAACTCTTCGGGAGTCTTGGGCTGAAGCTGGACCAGACTCCCGGCTTCCACCCATTCTCGCTCCTTCCTGGGGCGAGGAGGCCACAACAGATAAATCGCCGCCGGTAGGGCCAGAGCCAATCCCATCAGCGACCAGAGTCCGTAGATCACCATCAAAAGGAAAGTTCGTCGAGTTGCTTTGTTTCCTTCATCGCTCATAAGCGGTGGTCTCAAATCCAACCGATCCCATCATTCTAAAAGTATACAATAGTGGGGCAAACTCGCTCTCCGGTTGCTCTCTAACGGACGATATCAGTGAGTCAACTGCACAAATTCAGGTTTGAGCGTCAGCCAAAGGCAGCCATGTCGGTGAGCCATGAAAGCGACAAGTTGGATAGCTCAGGCCAGTCGTGAGCCTTGAAGCTTTGGACGTCAGGCCCATACCTTGGTACTCGATTTCATAAATACGCTTCACGAATGCTTTCCGTTTGCGGGCCGATGGTTTGCGGAAACACCCTCTTGCTTCTAATCGATGAGTCGGCAGAAAGCCGAGCAAGAGCAGGAGCAAGAGAACGAGCACGAATGCAAAAGAAATACGTCACCATATTTCTGAAATGGCGGACTAGAGGGTTACCAGAAAATAAAGTTGCCTTTTTGGTCTACAGATTGTCTTGCCGCAAAGACGCGGAGACGCAAAGAAAATCTAGGGGAGGGGATAAGGACTCCACGCCGAAATGCCTCCCAAACGAAAAGGGAAAGCTCAAGTATTCGGCATCAGGTTACAGCCACTCCATGCTTCAGCAAATGTGATGCGTTCAACCCGCCATTCCTGCACCCCCAACGCTTTCTTCTTCTCTCATATCCAAGATGTGAAATCTTGTTTTCTTGGCAAAGTTTCATATGCAAAATCTGCGTATATCTGCGTCCCAAGAGCGTTTTTTCGGTGTCTCCGTGCCTCTGTGGCGTTTTTTTTGGTTGGCGTATCAATCAGCTCAAGTTCCCGCGCCTGAATTCTTCGATGAGATAGTCACAGTCTCTGGCAGCCAGCGCCATGATGGTGATGGTAGGTTCGAGGCAGGTGGCGGAAACCATCTGGCTTCCATCAACCACAAAGAGGTTCTTGACATCGTGAGCCTGGCCAAACGGGTTGAGAACCGAAATTTTTGGATTATTGCCCATGCGGGCCGTCCCCATCTCGTGGATGCTCCAACCGGGAGGAAGAGGACCTTTGTCGAAGGAAAGGACCTCGAGGCCTGCGGTTTCAAATATCTCTTGGGCCATGGTTGCCATGTCTTCCACCATGGCTTTCTCGTTGGGTCCAAACTCCAGATGGATTTTCAGCACAGGGATACGCCAGGCATCTTTTACCTGGGGATCGATTTCAACAAAGTTCCTTTCCGAGCTTAGTACTTCTCCATTGGTACCCATGCTGACGATGCTAGGCCAGATTCGCTTAATTTCTCGCTTCCACGAGGAACCGAAACCAGGCAGGTCGGCTGCGTAACCCGGGAATAAATCAGTTCCGCTGTCGCACTCGAAGCTGTAGCCACGAATGAATTTCGGGTGTTTCTCAGTCAGATTGCGAAACCTGGGAATGTAAGTGCCACCAGGATTCCCGTCTTCGGGATAGCTTGGCCTCTTGCCCTTGAGTCGTGGCGCAATGCCTGTAATGGATGCTGCCATAATGTGCTCGCAAAGATTTTTTCCCAATTGTCCGCTGGAGTTTGACAAACCATTGGGGAAAAAACGGGACTTGGAATTGAGCATCAAGCGCGTAGACTCAAAGGTTGAAGCAGCCAGCACGACAACCTTGGAGTAGACCTCGTAAGATTGGCGTGAAAGCGCGTCGATATAAGCCACACCCCGTGCCTTGGCGTTTTCATTGAGCAAGATCTCTCGAGCAATTGAGTTGGGCCGAAGGGTGAAGTTGCCTGACTTTTGGGCGATGGGCAGAAACACTGTCGGTGAAGTGAACATGGAACCGGTTTCACAAAGGTTGCTACAATGGCCGCAAAAGTGACATTTCGGGCGGCCGCCGTAATCTTTGGTGGTGACCGCGATGCGATTCGGGATGAGCTTCAGTCCCATTTTGTCGCAACCCTTCCTGAGCTCCATTTCCCCACATCGGAGCGGTAAAGGCGGTAAGAAGATTCCATCGGGAAGATGAGGGATCTTTTCCTGGGACCCGCTGATCCCCACCAGTTTTTCAACATATTCGTAGTAGGGCTCCAGGTCTTTATAGCTGATGGGCCAGTCCACGCCGTACCCATCGCGGCTGGCCGCCTTAAAATCGAGGTCGCTCCAGCGAAACGACATTCGGCCCCAGTGCAGAGTCTTGCCGCCCACACATCTGGACCGCACCCACACAAACGGTTTTCCAGGGGAGGTGGTGTAGGGGTTCTGGGTTTCGTCCGCCAGCACGTGCTTGTTATAGGCATTGGCCACGTAAGAGTACCGTTTCTTTTCCTCGGGTGAAAGGAAGCCGCGATGCTTGAATTCCCAGGGCATTTTGTGCTTGTAGTTTTCCTTTCCCAGGTAGTCGACCTGGCGGCCAGCTTCCAGCATCAGGACTCGCAAGCCGGCACTGCACAATTTTTGGGCTGCCATGCCCCCGGCTGCGCCGGAACCAACAATGATGCAATCGTAGATGGGTTGAGACATGCCGCCTCCACGCTAAGAATGAGGTTTATGTTAGATACTTCCGTGGGGAATTTCAAGCCTCGAACCTCACTGGCCAGAGCCCTGGCAAAGTTCCTGCCCTCCCTCACGGTCGGGCTACTGAACAACAGGCCGAGGCGGAACTTTGACGGGGCCCTGTGGGGCGCAGGGGCCCGAGGCGTGTGCGACAAATTTGTGGGTTAATGACAGAAGCAATGAGTCTCGTAGAGGCGAAATATTTATAGTTCAGAGGCCCAAAAAAATGGACAGAGCTCCGTAGGAGCGTCATGACACCCCGCTGGGGCTTGGAGCGTCCGGAGGGTAGACGTCTTTCTACAAAGATGCCGCCTCTACGAGGCTCCATTCACCTCAAGCGGCACAGGCTGCATTTCAGGGAAATAACCACAAATTTGTCCCACACCCGCGCCCGAGATATACGTTGACATGGAATCTAACCTCAGTATAGAAGTACAATGATTTTAGTCGAGCCAGCTAGACTCCACACGTTTGCAATATGAGGCGTATGACAGGGAGGATGGAGACCACCAGAGAATTACTAATTCAATCGAAACCGTTGCCAGGAGCTTCGGGAGAAACTCTCGCCATGACCCCGGAGGCGGTGGGGTTCGATTTTCTGACCTTTCGGGTTCGCAAGCTGGAACGAGGGGAACAATATACCAGTGGCACAGACAATCACGAACTAGGAATCGTTTTGCTGGGCGGACACCTATCGGTGCAGTCCTCCGCCGGTTACTGGTCACATATCGGCGGACGTGCACAGGTGTTCGGCGGTTTGCCCTATGCGCTCTACTTGCCTGTCGAAACTCGTTTCACCCTCACGGCTGAGACGGCTTGCGAAGTCGCCTTCTGCTTTTGTAAAGCGGAGAAGCCCTTTCCAGCCCGACTGATTACCCCCGATGAGGTTGAGGTAGAAATTCGAGGCGGCGGAAACGCCACGCGCCAGATCAACCATATCCTGAAGCCCGAGTTTCCCGCCCAGCGCCTTTTGGTGGTCGAAGTCTACACACCGAGTGGAAACTGGTCGAGCTATCCCCCTCACAAGCACGATGTTCATCGTCCGCCCGGTGAAGTGGATCTGGAAGAGATTTATTATTACAAGATGGATCGAACCGGGGGCTACGCCATCCAGAAGATTTATACTCGCGACCGGCGGCTCGATGCGACTCTAACCGTGAAAGACGGCGAACTGGTGCTGATACCCGAAGGCTATCATCCCGTCGTGGCGGCCCACGGCTACAACATTTATTATCTTAACGCCCTCGCCGGCAGTGAACGCTCAATGGCAGCCTCAGACGACCCCGACTATGCCTGGGTGCGACAGACCTGGAAGGATAAAGATCCCCGCCTGCCGTTGGTCAAAGGGTAATACGTAAAGAGTAGTTGAGTTCGTTAGTAAGTACAGGTTGATGTGTTCGAGTAGGGTCCCCCTCACCCGGCCTGTGGCCACCCTCTCCCCCGATTGGGGGCGAGGGAGAACAAAATCTACTCTCCCCTCGCCCCCAATCGGGGGGGCAGGGGGGTGAGGGGGCATGAACTTCTTGCGGAGATTCGAATGTCGCACTCATTTAGATAGAGGAGCATTCTCCTTTTTAAGTTTTTGCTTTTCCTTTGAACCCGGGGATATTGCGACACCCTCATCTTGATGCAATTTGAGAAAAATTACGACGTTTTAGCCATGGGCCGCAGTTCCATCGACCTCTATTCCAATGATATTGGTGCGACTTTTTCCGAGATCAATAGTTTCGCTGCCTATGTTGGCGGCTGTCCCACCAACATCAGCTTGGGGGCGCGGCGCCTGGGTTTACGGGTGGCGCTGCTTACCGCGGTTGGGGCGGATCCAGTGGGAGATTTCATTCTCTCTTTTCTGGCGAAGGAAGATGTGGACACGCGCTTCATTCCCCGCAAGTCAGGACGGCGCACCAGCGCAGTCGTCTTGGGTATTGAGCCTCCCGACCGATTTCCGCTGGTGTACTATCGCGATAACTGCGCCGACATTGAGCTGACCATCGATGACGTGTTGGCGGCGCCCATTGCCCAGAGCGCTGTTTTGGTAATGACGGGGACGGGGTTAAGCCGGGAACCGAGCCGAAGTGCGACATTATTTGCTGGTGAGCAAGCCAGAAGCGGCGGAACCAAGGTGTTTCTAGACCTCGATTTTCGTCCTGACCAGTGGCATGACCCCCGCGCTTTCGGCGTGACCGTCCGCTCCGTCCTGCCTCTGGTTGACGTCGTGATTGGCACGGCTGATGAGGTGAAAGCCGCCGCCCTGAAAGAGACGGCCGATATCTCGCTGGAACATTCGCAAGTTTCTGAATCCCGGGTGGCAGGTGACGTCGGAAAGGCGCTTAAGGTCTTGCTGGCTGCTGGTCCGGAGGCTGTGGTGATGAAACGGGGCCGGGAAGGGACCTCCATCCATCTGCGCTGTGGCCAGACGGTAGAAGCGGCTCCTTTTCCTGTTCAAGTTTACAACGTACTGGGAGCAGGTGACGCCTTTGCCAGCGGGTTTTTGTACGGTCACCTCAAGGGTTGGAGCTGGCATCAAGCGGCGCGGATGGGCAATGCTTGTGGAGCTATCGTGGTCACCCGACACGGCTGCGCCAATTTCATGCCTTATGAGCAAGAGGTATTAGAATTTATTAAGGAACGGGGAGGATTTTAGGCG
Organism: Acidobacteriota bacterium; assembly: GCA_003224725.1. Classification (GTDB taxonomy): domain Bacteria; phylum Acidobacteriota; class Terriglobia; order Versatilivoradales; family Versatilivoraceae; genus QHZQ01. The sequence goes on from QHZQ01000003.1 coordinate 26,908, forward strand.
AGCCTCAGTCTGCCAGGGTTTCATTAGCCCCGTCCTTCGGCGAGGATAACGGGCGTCATCAGACAGCCCCGGAGGGGCGTTAGAGGGTGACGCACGGCGTCAGCCGTGGGTCAAGGTCATACAGGAGCCAGCCCCAGCAGGGGCGAAAGAATCCCGGGGGAGATAAATTGTTACGCCCTGTCTTTCGCCCCTCCGGGGCTCATTCATCCATCTGTAGCGAGCAACCTCAGCCCGCCCAGGATTACGGCTCCATCGGCGACTGGCCCCTCACCCGGCCTTCGGCCACCCTCTCCCAGTGGGAGAGGGGCTGGGGGTGAGGGGACGGTAGGTTAACAAACTTGATCAAAGTTTGAACTTCATCGCCACCTAGTGGAACTTGCGCCTCTCCGAGGCTAATGCCAATGTCGCTTAGTTTGTATACTGAGGCTTGCATTTTAGGAGGCAACCATGAAAACACAACGATTGACGATGGCTCAGGCACTCATTGGATTTCTCAAGCAGCAACACGTCGAGCGTGACGGACGCGAGGCTCCGTTCTTCGCCGGCGTCTGGGGTATCTTCGGTCACGGTAACGTGGCCGGCGTGGGTGAAGCCCTTCATCAAAATCTCGATTTTCGCTATTACCTGGCTCGCAATGAACAGGCCATGGTGCACACGGCCACGGCTTTTGCCAAGATGAATAACCGGTTGCGCATCTTTGCCTGCACCTCCTCGATCGGACCTGGAGCCACCAACATGCTTACGGGAGCCGCCACGGCCACGATTAACCGGCTTCCGGTGCTGATTCTGCCAGGCGATATCTTTGCTCGCCGCAACGTAGCCCCAGTGCTGCAGCAACTCGAGTCAGAGCATACTCAAGACATCTCGGTCAACGATGCTTTCAGACCGGTTTCCCGTTATTGGGATCGAATCAATCGGCCCGATCAACTTCCTTTTGCTTTATTGGAAGCGATGCGGGTGCTGACTTCGCCGGCGGACACCGGAGCAGTAACGCTGGCACTGCCTCAAGATGTGCAGGCCGAAGCCTGGGACTATCCCGCCGAATTGTTCGAGAAGCGTGTCTGGCACATCTCGCGTCCCATGGCCGATCGCGCGCTGCTGAAGCGCGCCGTCGAATGGACCCGGGCAGCCAAAA
>QHZQ01000003.1:28121-31382 GCA_003224725.1 Acidobacteriota bacterium
TTCGCAACCTTGGGGCTATCGGGGTGACCGGGACGCCGGGAGCGAACCTGCTTGCACGCGAGGCTGACCTGGTGATCGCCGTGGGGACGCGGCTCGGAGACTTCACTACCGCTTCCAAGACCGCCTTTCAAAACCCGGGCGTGCGTTTCATTAACATCAATGTCGCCGAGGTGGACGCGCACAAACAGGCGGCACTTCCGTTAGTGGCAGATGCACGCACGACGCTGGAAGAGTTGAGAAACGCGCTTGAGGACCTTCGGGTGGATGATCCATATGCCAGCCGCATCTCCAGTCTTAAAAAGGAATGGGAAGCGGAAGCTAACCGTCTGTTTAGTGTCAAGCATGGGCCGCCGCTGAGCCAGGGCGAAGTGATCGGCATCGTCACTCAGTTTGCCCGGCCCGAGGATGTGATGGTTTGCGCGGCCGGCAGCCTCCCTGGAGATCTACATAAGCTCTGGCAAACGCACCAGCCGAGAGGTTATCACATGGAATATGGCTACTCCTGCATGGGCTACGAAATTGCCGGGGGGCTGGGCATCAAGATGGCCGATCCTTCGCGTGAGGTTTATGTAATGGTTGGTGATGGTTCCTACTTGATGCTGTCATCGGAGATTGTGACCTCCCTCCAAGAAGGCTACAAGCTCAATGTGATTGTGCTCGACAATCATGGCTTTAGCAGCATCGGTGGATTGTCGCAGGCGGTAGGCTCAGGAGGCTTTGGCACCGATTTTCGCTATCGGCGGCCCGACAGCGGCCAACTGGATGGGAAGACCTTGCCTGTGGATTTTGTAGCGAACGCCGCCAGCCTGGGCGCCCAGGCCGTTCGCGCCGTCACTTGCGGCGATCTGGAACGAGCGCTCGAAGAAGCTCGCCGCCAGGACCGTACGGCCGTCATCGTGGTGGAGGTGGACAAGGAGATGCGGGTCCCGGGCTACGAATCCTGGTGGGATGTGCCGGTAGCTGAAGTCTCGCAGCGGGAAGCCGTGCAAAACGCACGAGCCCAATACGAAAAAGCTCGGAAGAAGGAGCGATATTTTCTGTGACGGGGCTTGAACATTCTGAGAATCTCAGTCATCGGGGTAGCCGCCGCGTAGCGACGGATGATTTTAGCCTGGTCTTTCAAGGCCAGGCAGGGATGGATCATCCCTCGGGCACGTCGCGTGAGCGACGTCTGAATCAGGGGTCAGACACTTCAGCAATGGCGACACCTAGAGCTCGCTCTGTTACCAGATCATCTTCAGCCCAAGAGTCGCGTGAAGTCCATCCAAAGACGGGCTTGAATAGGACAAAAGCGCTACTTGTGGGGATGAATCAATCGTCGCTGACGCGACGTGCTGAAGGGCCGCCTACCTTGGCCCGGCCTTGAAAGGCCGGGCTATAATCAGAATGCCGCTAGGCGGCATGCCAGCAGTTTTGCTGGGCACCTCTAGCCTCGACCAGGACTTTAATTCCGGAACGTACGGAGGCACTCATGACAATCAAAGTGGGATCAGCTCCCGTGAGCTGGGGCATCATGGAGGTTCAGGGTTGGGGAGACCAAACACCCTTTAGCAAAGTGCTCGACGAGATTGCCGAAGCCGGTTACGAAGGTACGGAACTTGGACCTTACGGTTATCTTCCCACTGAACTACAGCGCTTGAAGAGAGAATTGTCGGCACGCGGGTTGCACTTGATTTCCGCCTTTGTCCCAATCCCATTGGCCGAGCTCGAGCGTCACGAGACCGGTCTTCAGGAAGCAGTGAAAGTGGCTGATCTGCTGGCGGAATCAGGCGCCAAATTGATCGTCTTAGCCGACACGATGAGCCGGGCCCGCATGGCAGTGGCGGGCCGGGGGGATGAGAAGCGCGATGGATTGACGGATCGGCAATGGGAGGGAGCGGCAAAAATACTTCAGCGGACAGCCTCCGCCTGCAAACAGCGAGGCTTGCAGGTCTCTTTCCATCATCATGCCGGCACCTACGTAGAGACACCTAGAGAGGTCGAACGGCTGTTCACTTTGACGGATCCAGAACTCGTTGGCCTTTGCCTGGACACGGGGCATTACTTTTACGGCGGCGGCGATCCGGTGGACGTCGTGCGGAAATACGGCTCGCGAATCTGTCATCTTCATTTCAAAGATGTCCAGTCCGGTGTATTAGAAGCTGTCAGGCGCGAAGGCGTTGACTTTCTGGAAGCCGTTCGGCGCGGCGTTTTCTCGGAGCTGGGAGAAGGCGCCGTGAATCTTCCCGGGGTCATCCAGGAGTTACAAGCTTGCGCCTATGACGGCTGGGCCGTTGTCGAGCAGGATGTAGATTCAAGTCAACCCAACGTTCGTCCCCTGGAAAGTGCCCGTCGCAGCCGCCAGTACTTGCGGAAGGTCATCGGAACTTAGAATTTCCAGACAATGGTGGTCTACGTTCGTGCTCGTGCTCTTGCTCTCGCTCGGCTTTCTGCCTCTTAATCGAGTAAGAGCACGAGTCTGTTTTCGCAAACCAGCGGCAAGATTCGCTCACAATGAGAATCCTTGTAACCGGCGCCAGCGGCTATGTTGCCAAGTTCGTCATTGATGAGCTGACGAGGAGCCACGAGTTAACCCTCTTTGCGCGCCGTCACCCTTCCGAAGGGCCTCACGCGACGGAGACCAAAGCAGCTTTTATCCGAGGTGATCTCACCCATCCGGATGACTGCCGCAGGGCTGTCAGAAACGTGGAGGTCATTGCTCATATCGGCGGGATCAACGTCCCCTCTGACGACACGTTTCGTGTCAACACGCTGGGCACCTATTATCTGATGGAGGCAGCCCGAGAAGCTGGTGTGCGGCGCGTGGTTCTGGCGTCCAGCAACTGTGCTCTGGGTCATTGCTTCAGGGTGACCGGCCGTCCCTTTGAGGTTAAGTATTTGCCATTTGACGAGGTGCATCCGAGCTCTATCGAAGACAATTACGGCCTTTCGAAATGCGTTAATGAGGTGAGTCTCGAGACCTATACGCGAGCTTATGGGATCGAAGCAATCGCCTTACGGCTCAACTGGTGCTGGGGTCCCGCCGAAATGGAATGGCGTACGAACCGGCCTTTCAATCCTGCTGAGCACATGGCCGAATTCTGGGCCTATGTGGACATGCTTGACGTCGCACAGGCGTTCCGACTGGCCCTCGAGGCCCCAGCGTCCACACCCAGTTCGTTCAAAATTTACAATATCTCAGCCGCCGACACCATGGCTGACGAAACCTCAGCCGAACTGGCGGCGCGCTTTTATCCCCAGTATCGCCATCTTGCCCAGACA
>QHZQ01000402.1 GCA_003224725.1 Acidobacteriota bacterium
GAGCGTGAGAGGACTTGGCTCAGCCGATGAAACCAAGGTCGCACTGAGCACTAAAATCAGGGAAAACCACAAGCGAAACACGAACCTCCTTTCCTCGCCTATTGTAGCCAATTCAACTTTCCTTCCTGCAATGGACCCACGAATGGCTTCCGTTTCCCGGCCGATTATTTGCGAAAAATATCATCGTGCTCTTGTTCAGGCTCTTACACGATGAGGTGGTCGAACTCGAGCAAGAGAGGAGCAAGAGTATGAGCACGAGCAGGAGCACAAGTGGAAATGAAGTACGTCATCGTCTTCTGAAGTCGTGGATTTAGCGTTGCGAAAGCGATCCATGAGAGCTATCCTGACTCCGACAATAAGATTTCATTCTGGTATCAAGAGTCCGTCAAAGTCAAGAGAGCGTGTCGCGCAAATCGCCTGAGATATATCGTCGCGCAATTTCAGTCCTGCATAGATTGTGCACGGGACTCCTTGTCAACATCGTGGCATTGGGCACGTCGGTCTTAGTCTTAGACATCACTTCTGCCGCCCAACCCACCGCTACAGAAGAAACATCCAAACCGGAGGCAGACAGCCTGATTGTAGGAGCAGGGATTGCAGGCCTGTCAGCTGCACTTGAACTAGCCCGTGGTGGGGCCTCTGTGACGGTCATCGATACATTTTCGGTGTTTGGCGGCCATGCGCCAAAGCTCTCGACAGACTTTGTCTCTCGACAGCAAGGCCGGAACATCCGCCAATAAGTTTTTGGTTTCGCCAGACACTGGAATGGAGGGATCGGAATCAGGTCTTCCACGATGTGGCGGCATTACAAGAGGCTGTCACTACAAATAGGAGATTCAATCTGACTGGAGGACTCGACCCTGAACAAACGATTTGAGCGGCAGTATCGACCATGGATCGGACGTTGATTCCTGATGACCAGCCCGGCAAAGAACCCTGTTGCTGTTGCGATGGATTCTCCGATGCCAAGCAACACGGCTGAAGCCCTTGCGGCCCTGGGGGGAATAAAGCGAATCCCGCTGGCTTGGTTCCTTTGGACCGAGGATGGTGAGCAGCCTGTTGTCATGAAAGTCTCCAAACCCGTCACCGTCCAGTCTCACTGTTGCCAGCAGTGGGGGCTGGCAACCGGACCAAACACTGTCTTCAAAGCGAACTCTTTTCCGCTGCCCAACCTCGATCTGACATTAAGCAAGCCGTTCAAAGTCGAATTGATGCGCCGTTTAGACGCCGCCGAAGCGGAAGCCAAAAGCCTTCTCACTTTCTTCAGCCCCCACTTTGACTTGCTCGAGGACGTGGCACTGCGCGCGAAGCAAGATCATGCCAGCCGATTGGAGCTGCGCCAGGTTCTAAACGCCTTCTATGGCGCGAGCATCGGTTCCGCGCGACAGCCCGTTCCCCTGAGACTCCACTCTGCTTTTCGCAGCCGGAAGGCTGTCAACGGCCGTACCCTTTTCCATGTTGAGGTTTTCAAGGAATATCCCGCGGCATCTTGCACGGTGGTAGCATATAGCAGCTGTTGGATTTCCAAAGATCCGATGGGAACTCTCACGCTTCTCAATCAGAACGGTACATCGGTCGGTTTTTTCGATTGTGATTGGAAGGGAGCTGCTTTCTTCACGCCTTTTATGTTCTCGGACAAAGCGACGGTTGGGAAAGTGAGGGGTACGTTATTCTCGAAGTCCTCAACAACAAGGTCCGTACCGTGCTGCAGGTGGAGGGAGGAGGGTGTTAAGGGCTGTTCTGACCCGCCGCTGGAAGGGGCGGCGGGTGACCCCGCGAGCGTTGGCACTGGAACATGAAATTTCAATATGACACACATTAGTAAATCACCGAAATTCTTTAGCCTACTATCCTTATTGTTTGTTTTGGCCCTGACTACACGCACCATCGCCGAGGGCAACACACAGAATGGTGATTCACGATTTTCAAAGGAGGCTGCGGATTCCTATTACCAAAAATGGCTAAACCAAGACGTTACCTTTATCATCAAGAAAGAAGAACGGGATGCTTTCCAGCGACTATCCAGCGATAATGATCGATTCCATTTTATCGAGCAATTTTGGCTCAGGCGTGATCCCAACTGGCTAGATAACAAGTTTAAAGTAGAACATTACCGTCGGATAGCGTATGCCAACAAGAAATTTGCCTCAAAGGTCCCCGGCTGGAGAACCGATCGTGGCATGATTTACATTCTCTTGGGGCCTCCTGATCAGATTGATTCTCCCGCCCCCAATGGGAAGCTATTTTCTGAGATCTGGCATTATCACGAACTCGCGAGGTCTTCATCGAGCAAGAAAGTCGTATTGGAGTTTGTGGACAAATCGAGAACTAACGATTACCAACTGACCACGGACTCTACAGTGAAAGCATTGCTGGACTGGATTAATATGCCCCAAAACGTAGTCATCGAAAGTCCTCCTCTACAAATGCGCTTCAAAAACCTCGAGACTGTTTTGAATGTCAAGGTCACATATGATCTTCTGCCTTTCAAGTGCCAGATTGCTTTCATGAAAGTTACTGATGCGACGGTCCTGACTACCATCAGCATTCAAATCGAAAACAAAGATCTAACTTTCCAAGAAGAATATGGCAGCATGCTGGCTTCCGTTCAGATATACGGAAGAGTCACCGATTCCATTGGTCACCAATGGGAAGCATTTGAAGGTGACATAAAGCCAGCAGGTCCAGCCCCGTTTTTCAGAGAAATGGTAAAGGGCGCCTCATATTATCAAAAAACAATCCCGCTCAAGGGAGGTCAATATAAGCTGGAAATTGCCTTAAAAGATCTCAACAGTGGTAATGTCGGAACGATTTATGAATCGATTCTTGTTCCCAATCAGAAATAAAAACTGAACTCTTTGGGTGTCATGATAGGAGAAGCGTCAACAACCAATTGCCGATTTTGGATTTCCGATTGCCGATTGAACCTAGTTAGTTTCTGTCGCGAAACTCGCGAGACCATGCCTGGCCTCATTCTTGCGAGCTCTCACCACATCGGCTCCCCTCGCCCCAGCGGGGAGAGGGGTTGGGGGTGAGGGTTGGTGCACTCAGTCAATTAAGTGCTTAGGTCGAGGCCGAACAAGCCCGCCAGGAGAGGAAAAACAGCGATGCTCG
>QHZQ01000403.1 GCA_003224725.1 Acidobacteriota bacterium
AACGACGATGCTTAATGACCTCCGCTACGGCCTGAGAATACTCGCCAAGAGTCCCGGCTTCACCGTTGTGGCGGTCCTTACGCTGGCTCTTGGCATCGGAGCCAACACGGCGATCTTCAGCGTCATCAATGCCGTGCTACTCCGCCCTCTTCCCTATAAGCAGCCTGAACAACTGGCGATGATTTTTGCGACCAGTGACCAGGGGCCGTTTGTAACCCGCACGGGCCCCCTCACCGAACCGGACTTCCTCGCAATCCGGAAAGGAACACAAACTCTAAGCCAGCTTGCTGCGTTCAGCGGAGTCGGTCTTAACCTCAGTGGAGCCGGGGAGCCGGCGCTCATCATGGGCTCGGAAATCACCGTCAATTTTTTCCGGTTGCTGGACGTGCAGCCGGCTTTAGGGCGTGCCTTCCTGTCTGGAGAAGAGCAACCAGGACACGACAGGGTTGTCATCTTGAGCGACAAGCTCTGGCGACGGCATTTGGAAGCTGACCCTGCAAGTGTCGGCAAGACGGTTCGCCTCGATGGAATTACCTATACCGTGGTTGGGATCATGCCTGCCGGTTTTCAGTTTCCGGGTGACTCGGAAATCTGGAGGCCAGCAACTCTCATGAAGGACCCAAGGCTTGGTTACCTCCAGGTAATCGGACGCTTACAGCCAGGGGTCCCTCGCGAGCGGGCACGGGCTGAGATTGAAACCATCCTTCGCTCAGTTCAGGCAGCCAGTCCGGGCTCTAGCGAAAGGCTAGGAATCAACCTTGTCCCTCTGCACGTGCATCTGGTCGGAGAGGTTCGGCCAGCACTGCTGGTATTCTTCGGTGCCGTGACATTCGTCTTACTGATCGCCTGTGTCAACGTGGCAAACTTGCTATTGGCTCGCGCCGCAGTGCGAAGCAGGGAGATTACAGTTAGAGCTGTCCTGGGAGCCAGTCGATGGCGCCTGGCTCGCCAAGTCATCACAGAGAGCCTGCTGCTCTCTTTGCTGAGCGGTTCTTTGGGACAGGTGCTTGCCTTTTGGGGCCTCGACCTTCTCATGGCGCTCGTTCCACCAATGACAATTCCCCACATCGCCCCAATTACGATCGGCATACAGGCGTTCGCTTTCACCTTTTTGATTTCTCTCCTCTGCGGACTGGTCTTTGGACTCGCGTCTGCGCTCCATTCAACCAGGATCAATCTGAACGAGGCGTTGAAACAGGGCGGGAGGGGTATTCCCGCTGCCGCGCGGCCTTGGCTCCTTAGCGTTCTTACGGTAGTCGAGACCGCTATAGCACTGCTCCTATTAATCGGGACCGGGTTAATGCTCAAAAGCTTTGTCCGGCTCCGAGATGTCCATCCTGGCTTCAATGCGCACGGCGTGTTGGGGATGAGCATCTTGCTCCCGGAATCTGTCTACCGGACGGTGGAGCAGAGAAAGGCCTTCCACAGGGAAGTGCTGGATCGTTTGAGGAGCACGCCTGAGGTCGCTCATGCTGCATTGGTCAATTGTCGCCCCTTGAGCGTCGACATGCTTGGGGGGAGTTTCCATATTGAAAATCACCCGGATTCCGATGTCTTCGCCAGTAATCCGGTTGTGAGTCCCGGTTATTTTCAGACCATGGGAATACCACTATTGAGAGGTCGAGACTTTAGTGACCAGGACGGAAACCAAGCCCTGCCCGTGGCGATCATTAGTCGAAGCTTGGCCCACCGGTTCTTTGCCGGCGAAGATCCCATTGGAAAGCGCATCAACGCGGGGCCAGATCCGTGGTTCACGATCATAGGAATCGTAGGTGACGTGAGGCAGGAGAGCCTCGGTGCAGAACCACCTCCTACCATCTACGTTCCGTACCTGCAGGAGCCCCAACCGTTCGTACTGCAGATGATGACCTATGTCGTGCGTACCCATTCTAATTCATCAACGATAGTTATGGCATTGCGGAGTGCATTGCAATCAGTGGACAAAGACCAGGCCGTTCGAGACATTTCAACGATGGAGCAGGCCGTTTCGGAATCCATCTCACAACCCCGGTTTCAGACCCTCTTACTTGGCATCTTTTCATCGCTGGCTTTGGTGCTGGCCTCGGTCGGAATCTATGGAGTCATGTCTTACTCAGTTGCCCAGAGGACACACGACATCGGTGTTCGAATGGCCTTGGGAGCAAAGCAGCGCGACGTCATCAGGCTAGTTTTAGGCCAAGGGTTGAAATCAGCCGTTCTGGGTGTCAGCGCGGGTTTGGTGGCTTCGCTCGCCCTTACTCGTGTTCTCTCCAATTTCCTATTCGGCGTGACCACGACCGATCCGGCGACGTTTGCAAGCGTTTCACTGCTCCTGATTGTTGTAGCACTGTTAGCCTGCTATATCCCGGCGCGTCGAGCGGCCCGGGTTGATCCTATGGTGGCGCTGAGATACGAGTGAGCCAATTGACGATTTTGGATTTCCGATTGCCGAGTGAAACGGTTCGCAAGTTCATGTTCAGGAGCTCCGAAACCCTTGCGATTGGACCCAGACTTAAAACGTGGACCTTGGACTTTGGACCTTGAACCTTGAACTTTGGACCTTGAACTACCAACCACGAACCACTGACCACTAACCCCTATGTTTAATGACCTCCGTTACGCCATTCGCACGCTGTTCAAGAACCCTAGTTTTGCTACCGTGGCAGTCCTTACCCTGGCTTTCGGCATCGGAGCGACCACAGCGATTTTTAGTGTCGTAAATGCGATTTTGCTTCGTCCTCTTCCTTACAGGGACGCCGACCGGATCGTTGTTGTCTGGGAGAAACGCCCAATAGAAGGAACCAAGACCAATGGCGTGACACGCGCTGACTACCTGGATTGGCGAGCGCAAAATCGAGTGTTTGCTTCCCTCACTGCACATGACGAGTTGCCCTTCACTCTCACCGACGGCAGGGAGCCTGAGAGACTGACCGGTACCCTCGTCAGTGTCGACATGCTCGAGACCTATGGGATTCAGCCGATTCTCGGTCGCGGTTTCCTGCCCTCGGACCAGGAAGGCGCCGGCCGCGTTGCTCTCCTTTCTTATGGTCTTTGGCAGCAGCGGTTCGGAGGAGATTGGGAGGTCCTCCAACGTTCCATCTGGCTCAACAATGAGCCCTATTCCGTAATCGGTGTACTGCCGCGTGAATTCTGCATCTATTTCGGCAGGAAAACCGATCTGTACGTTCCGCTCGTCATGGACCCAGCTTACAAACAGGATCGCAGCGCTCACGACCTGCTGGTGGCTGGGCGGTTACGGCCCGGTGTCACCCTAGAACAGGCTCAGGCTGAGATGAACCTCATCAGCCGAGCCATCGAACAGCAGTGGCCCGCATTCAACAAGGGCCACGGAGCGCATCTCGTGCCGATTCGCCAACAGCTCACCGAATTAATTCGCCCGATTCTCCTCATCTTGATGGGGGCCGTGGTGTTCGTTTTGCTGATCGCCTGCGCCAACGTCGCGAATCTGCTCCTCGCCCGAGGGGTCACACGCCAGCGAGAGATCGCCGTGCGGCAGGCGCTGGGGGCCAGCCGGGGCCAACTGGTGCAATTGCTTCTCACAGAAAGTATCGTCCTTTCCTTCATGGGTGGCATGATCGGTGTCCTGCTGGCGCAGGTTGGCTTGAAACTTATCCAGTCGCTGTTGCCGCGCATCCTCGGTGTCGCATGGATTCCGGGCATTGACCAGATCTCGGTCGATGGCCGTGTGTTACTCTTCACCGGCCTGGCGTCCATGCTTACAGGTATTGCCTTCGGTCTTGCTCCGGCCCTGCAACTCTCACAGACAGACATGCAAAGTGCACTTAAGGTATCGGGCCGCTCATCTTCTGCAAGCGTCGCCCATCGCCGTTTC
>QHZQ01000004.1:0-2367 GCA_003224725.1 Acidobacteriota bacterium
CTACAAGTGGACTGCGACGAGGGCAAGGTGCCAGAGAACCAACAGGGAGATGGCATCAGGTTGGCCATCCAGGAAGGCGGCCCGAAGTTCGATCAGAAAGTCAGCGGATATACGCTGTTTATATTCAGGAAACCAGAGTTCAACTTCCGGTTGAAAGCCCCTGAGCCCTAAAGTGGAGGTGCGAAACGCGTGTTACGTGCGTCAATGGATGTTTGCCACTTCAGGGGTCTTCAACCCCCTCTCTTTTTCATCGGACTTTACACACTTTATGCTGTACTACCTCGCGGCGGTGTTATAGTTATTTTGCTGAGTGTTGCGAACGCGGCAGAGATGCCGAGTGCGATCGAAAGCACGCTCCGCCGATGCTATTCGACAGCTTTCCCCAAAGGCTGCCTCAGCGTCGTCGCCTTGCCTCACGCTGAGTCATGGATCCGTCGATGAAAGGTTTCTCCGCAATTAACGCCCCCTTGCGGAGCCCGCATGCAATGCAAGCAGCAGAGTCAACAGACTTTGGAACAGGCGTTTTGTCACAACGATTCTTCGCTTTAAGGAGGAGGTGATACGGAGGAAAGGGCAGAAGATAAAACAATAAGGGTAGCTGCATGATTCTAACATCTGACTGGAAAGGAGTGTGTCATGAAAAAAAGCACGAACAATTGGCCAAACATAACACCAATAATGGGAATCGTCTTCTGGCTTTTGGTATCTGCAACAGTAACACTTGCGCAAGCTAAAACGGTACAAAGGCCAATCGGGGATTTTGTTAACGCTCAGGGAACGTTTTGTATTGACGATGGCGGCGGCGGTTGCCTCGTCTTCGTCCCGCCCGTTGCCAACTTTGTTGGATGGGACACCTTGCAGGAGGTGCCGCCCCAACAAGGGAACGTACAGCCGGTACGTTGCGCTTCGGTGGATTATGCGGCCTTAGCGAATACCAAAATCGAGGAACTCTCGGGAGGGACCATTTCATTTGGCACAGCAACGAGTGGAACCGTCACAGAGCGCCCGTTGGCCGACGGTCGTGCTGAGGTTAGTGCGGCTTCATACCAAGAACGCGCTCACCTGGGTGGTTGGCGGGGGAGAAAACGATACGTGTGACTTTGCCACGGACGCATTATTGTTCGGCCATCGTGTGCCGGATGTGTTGGCGGGGGCAGACGCCGCATTGGGTGAGTCCTTTCTCCAGGTTAAGTTCATCAATACGGCATCCGGTGCTTCCTTACCGGATTTGGAGCAACTTATCTTCGCTCCAGAACTTGGCCAGGAGTTTCGTTTCATCTCACTCACCGCACGGGCAGATGGCACGTTGCGGGCGAATTTTGGTGTCGCAGATGGTACACCCGGTAAGGCTGAGGTGATTCAGACCGGCCTCTTCATGACCAAATTTAAGGGTGCCACAGGAGAAGATTTCCCCGCTGAACGAATTAACCTAAATGTGGTAGGGCAATAAACAGGCGCAAGTGGGCAAAAGCGAAGCGTTGCCCACTGTCTGCCGCGACCCCGATGATCGCGGCAGATCAAACCATTTATGAGAAGCTCAAGCAATCGTATGTTTCAGCGTACGATATTGCCGTCATTCACCAGGGGCTGGGGGATAAGGATCGGGTGTTTGAGTGGCTCGAGAAGGCGTACGAGGAACGCAATGCCGATCTGGTCCATATCAGAGGTGATCCGCGGCTCAGCACCCTCCAATCCGATCCTCGCTTCCAAGACCTGATCAAGCGTATAGGGCTACCATCGTGACCGGAGCAGCCCTCATCCCAGTTGACACGATGATACTTCGCTAATTCGAGAATCGAATCCTAGACAGCAGATCGTAAACCGTAGTAAACCGTAGGATGCGTTAGCGCTTGGCGTAACGCATCTTGATCTTTGGAGCAACCGAAAGAGCAGCACCATCGATGCTGCACTCCAGAGTTCTCGGCTCGGGTTTATTCCGAATCCGGGCTTTCTCGGAGATGCGTTACGCATAAAGCGCTAACGCATCCTACGGTTGGAAGGGATGGATCGATCCGGCGGATGGCTCGAGCGCGGGCCGTCCAGGCCATGAAGGGCGACGGAATTCGCTGAAGCTGCCTAACAGTCCCTCCAGGCGACTGGTTGAACGCACCTGCAGCTGAGCTTGGAGGCGTCAAACGACACACAGGGGTATCATGGGCCTTTATCGGAAGTTCATTCTCCCTCGGCTCATCGACGTGGCGATGCGCCGCAAGGAGGTTGCGGCCCGGCGCGCAGAACTTATTCCCAAGGCGTGCGGCGCAGTACTCGAGATTGGAATAGGCTCCGGACTCAATCTCTGCTTCTACCCTGGCACCATCACTCGCCTGGCAGGTGACGATCCCTCACCAGAGCTTCTCGGCATGGGCC
>QHZQ01000004.1:2428-19985 GCA_003224725.1 Acidobacteriota bacterium
ACGCTCTGCAGCATCCCAAACCCCATGCACGCGCTTGCCGAGGTGAAGCGCGTGTTGAGGCCGGATGGTCAGCTGTTGTTCGTTGAGCACGGGCTGTCCCCCGACCCCAAAGTTCAAGCGTGGCAGCAGCGCCTCACGCCGATCTGCAAACGCGTCGGGGGAGGCTGTCACCCCAATCGCAAGATCGATGACCTTGTTCGGCCAGCCGGTTTCGACATCGTCCAGCTCCAGACCGGCTACCTTCCGGGGCCAAGACCGATGACCTTCACCTATCAGGGTATTGCGCGTCCGGCCTGATCGGAGCACCATCTAACACGCGGCCGGGGCGGACCGAGCGAGGGCAACGACTCGTCTTGTTCCGGCGGTGATCGCCGCCGGCCACTCATCTACTATTCGTTCGACACTGCATTGAGGCCGACGAAGATCATGGGGTTCTACAGCAGCCGAATCTATCCGTACCTCGTAGATTATGATGGGAAACCCAAGCCAATCCGAGAGCTTCGCGAACAGATCGTCCCTCTCGCGAAAGGCCAGGTCCTGGAAATCGGCGTCGGTCCTGGCGGGAACTTCGTCCACTACGATCCCGCGAAGGTGAGCAAAGTTTATGCACTTGAACCTAATCCGGGGATGATTGTTAATTCACGGATTCGCAGGAGTGCGTCACACAGAAGGCGTTAACGCATCCTCCGGCTACGCCACAGTCGGTCCAGTCCGAAATCCTCATTCCCACAATTGATTCAGTCGCCGAGCGATAATAGAATTAGACAGGATTCACACGAGCCTCTCATGCCGCCTTGTGGAGTAACCCAGTTGATTGCGGGTGCTCTGAGTGACCGGTGGGGACGAAAATGACTCATCGCGAGACAGGGCGGTTGCGACTGCTCTTGCCCCTGCCTACAAAATCAAAGATGCGTTACGCAGGAGACGCTAACGCATCCTACAACTACTTACTCTATCCCCGTATTTCCGTGCTCATGCGTGCCCTAATTTCTGCTTCTCACTGCTTTGTAGCCGGAGTTCTTCCCTGCGCCATCCGCAATCGCCAATCGGCTGTCGGCAATTGGCTGGCTTGCTGCTGGCGGGAGAAAAACCCGGGCTGGACTTTTTCTACGATCTGGTTGACCGGCTTTTCAATGTATCTGAAGATGGGTTTGGGATAAATTCCAATCCAAAACGCCATAATGACCAGCGGAAAGAGCGTGGCAAACTCTCGCAGGTTGAGGTCTTTCAACTTTTCATTCTTGGGGTTGGTAATCTGCCCAAACATCATGCGCTGGTAGAGCCAGAGCATGTAAGCGGCACCCAGGACGATGCCCACACAACCGTAAACACCCCAACTGATGCGCCTCTGGAAGGCGCCTGCCAAAATCGTGAACTCACCGATAAACCCATTGAGCAGCGGCAGTCCAATAGACGACATGGTAATGATCAAGAAAAGGGTGGCAAAAGTCGGCATGACATGCGAGAGCCCGCCGTATTCTGAAATTTCACGGGTATGCCGGCGCTCATAAATGATGCCCACAATCAAGAACAGGGCGCCGGTTGATATGCCATGATTAATCTGCTGAATGATGCTGCCACTAATGCCGTTGGGATTCAAAGCGAATAAGCCCAGCATGCAAAAACCCAGGTGGCTTACCGAAGAATAGGCCACCAGCTTCTTGGCGTCCTTTTGCATCATCGCCACCAGGGCGCCATAAATGATCCCAACAATCGAGAGAAAGACCACCAACTGAAGTAATCCAAACCGGTAGTGGATGAGCCCAAAGGTAAAGTGAGAGAGATTGAGTGAGGCCGTATCCTTTACCGCATCTGGAAACATGGGCAGGCTAAAACGAACGAAACCGTAAGTCCCCATTTTCAGCAGGACCCCGGCCAATATGACAGATCCTGCCGTAGGCGCTTCCACGTGCGCGTCCGGCAGCCAGGTGTGAAAGGGGAACATGGGAACTTTGATGGCAAAGCCAATGAAGAATGCCAGGAAAAGCCAGAATTGATAGCTCCAGGGCAAGGCCAGCTTCTGAAGTTCGGGTATGCTAAAAGTCAAAACGCCAGTCATTTTGTAGTTGTAGAAGTAAAGCGCCAGAATGCCCAGCAGCATCACAACGGAACCCAGCAAGGTGTAAAGGAAAAATTTGATGGCGGCATAGAGCTTGCGCGGACCGCCCCAAACCCCAATGAGGAAATACATGGGGACCAGCATCACTTCCCAGAAGACATAAAAGAGGAAGAAGTCCAGCGACATGAAGACGCCCAACATTCCGGTCTGAAGGAGCAACATGAAAATATAATATTCTTTCACACGCTCTTCGATGGCGGTCCAGGATGAAAGAACGGCAAGGAAGCCCAATCCGGTGGTTAGTATGATGAGCAGCAAGCTGATGCCGTCGATGCCAAAGTAATACTCGACGCCGATAGCGGGGATCCAGGAAGCCCGCTCGATAAATTGGAAGCCCTCCGCGTTAACATCAAATCGGGTCAGCAATGGCAGGGAAACCAGGAACCCAACTCCGGCCACGATATTGGCAAACCAGCGGATAAAGTTCTTGCTCTCTTTGTTCACAAAGAGCAACAGAAGGGCTCCTACCATAGGGGTGTAGGCCACTACCGAAAGTAGATGGTTATGGAACATGAAATGACTCCTAAACTCGTCCCGGCAATGTCGGGAAAAAGAAGAAAACTAACCGCGAAGGCGCAAAGAACGCAAAGGAAATCCGTGAAGACAAAACGTACCTGGATTCTGTGCTCAGTGAGCGCAGTAACTGCACAAACGAGAGCAGGTCATCACCCAGTTTCAAGTTAGCCCAAGAACACATTATCCCCATTTTTTATTGCCATTTTGGGTGTTCATTCAAGTGCTACTTCATAAAGAAATAGCTAACGAGTAGCAGAATTCCGGCAATGGTCAGCGCGGCGTAATTCTGAATAATGCCAGTTTGAATTCTCCGCATCGGGTAGCTCATGTAATAAATCAAGTCGGAACGGCGTACCGCGAAATCGACAAACCAGTAATCGAGGAACCCGGAAACCGAAGCGGTCAATCGTGTCAACCAGGCGGATCCATTGACCCCGCCATCAATCACACTCAGATCGAAACGAGCCAGAAAATTGCCCAGGTCTTTGGTGCGATTCACAAAGAGCATGTCGTAAATCTCATCCACCCAATATTTGTTGAGCAACGTGATATAGAGAGCTCGAAAACGGGTCTTCAGCCTTTCCGGTAGGGCCGGGTTCTTCAAATAAAACGTCCGGGCCACCATCCAGCCCAGCAGTGCTATGCCCACCGACACCAGCATCACCACCCACTCCGTCGCTTCTGCCGGATGAAGCCCTGTTTCCAACGCGGACACTTCTAACACCGGCTCCAAAAAACCCTCAAAGGCGTTGGGAAGGTTTCCCAGGTACTGGCCGATAACGTGTGGAATCCAGTACCATTAACGGCACCGTCATGCTCCAGGGGGATTCATGGACATGATGCTCTACCTCTGGCGCCATTCGCGACTGACCGTAAAAGGTCAAAAACATCATGCGGAACATGTAAAACGACGTCATCCCCGCCGCCACGGCGCCTATCAGCCATAACAGCCCATTTCCCCGGGAATAGGCCTGCCACAAAATCTCGTCCTTGCTGAAAAATCCCGCCAGTGGCGGAAATCCAGCAATTGCTATCGTCCCCACCAGCATCGTCCACCACGTCCGAGGAATCTTGTCTTTCAGGCCGCCCATGTTGCGGATATCCTGCTCGCCACTCAAGGCATGGATCACACTGCCTGAGCCCAGAAACAACAAGGCCTTGAAAAACGCATGCGTCATCAGGTGGAAAATCCCCGCCGCAAACGCGCCCACTCCCAAGCCCAAAAACATGTACCCCAACTGGCTGACTGTGGAATAGGCCAGCACTCGTTTGATGTCGTTTTGCACTAACCCGATCGAAGCGGCAAAGATAGCGGTCAAGGCACCAACCACAGCGACCAGTAACATGGCTTTGGGAGCCAGCAGGAACAGCGGATTGCAGCGGGCTACCATGTATACACCGGCCGTCACCATCGTGGCCGCATGAATCAAAGCGCTGACCGGCGTGGGACCTTCCATGGCATCCGGCAGCCAGACATAGAGCGGTAACTGGGCCGATTTCCCCATGGCGCCAATGAACAGCAAAATGCAGATGGCAGTTATGACACCGTCTCCAACCGAAATCGTCCCGGCCGCTGCTCTGGCTTTGGCCGCCTCGAAGACCTGCGAAAAATCCAGCGAGCCGAAGGTAGTAAAAATCAAAAAGATGCCCAGCGTGAAACCGAAGTCTCCCACCCGGTTGACCACGAAAGCCTTTTTGCCAGCATCGGCCGCGCTCTTTTTATGGAAGAAAAATCCAATCAGGAGATAGGAACAAAGGCCCACCCCCTCCCACCCCACGAACATCAGCACAAAGTTGTTGGCCAAAACCAGCGTCAGCATGGCGAACATGAAGAGATTTAAATAGGCAAAGAAGCGATAATACCCACCCTCGTGAGCCATGTATCCCGTGGAGTAAATGTGGATCAGGAAACCCACGCCAGTGACCACCAGAATCATCACGGCTGAGAGCGGGTCGAGTTGGAAGCCCCAGGGGATAACGAACTGGGAGATAGTTCCTGAACTCAGTTCGCCCATTCCAGCCGGGATCCAGGTGAATAGGTCAGTCCGGAAAAGTCGTTCGTGCCCGGGAAGTTTCACCAGTTGCTGCACGGCCCCAACGGCAAAAATAAAAGCGGTGCCCACCAGTCCGCAGGCGAGGATATCGATTAGCCTCTTGGGCAATTTCTTCCCCAGTATGCCGTTAAGAAGGGCTCCCGCAGCCGGAAACAGTGGAATCAGCCATATCAACTCCAAAAAGTTCATAGCACACCCTTATTCCTGAAGGGGACCTAACACAATTGCGCTCGTGTTGTGCCTCGTTTTAATGACAAATCTGAGGTTTCAATCTTTTAGGGTAGTAAAGATTTGAGTGGTGATGACAGGTACTGCTAAGGGAACTCAATACGAGTTCCTGCGTGCTATTCGTGTCCATTGAAAGCCAACAAGGTTTTAGCACAACGATTTTTCAAAGTCCAATCAAAATTAGAGGAGAACTGTCATGCCTCCAGGAGCCGGAAAAAATTGGGCGCGCGAACCTCCTGGCAAGCCATCACCCCTTGCCCCATGCGGCTCGGCGGGAGCCTCGCCCTCCCATACCTTCCATTTCCGGGCCGATTGTTTGCGAAAGCATCCTCTTGCTCGTGTGGTACTGGATTAGCCGGCAAGAAGCCGAGCACGAGCACGAATGGAAATGAAATACTCCACTGTATTTTCTGAAATGCTAGGGTTACTTGGTGACGAAAAAGTTCAAACTTCGGTCAAATTTGTTAAGCTGCCGTTCCCTCACCCAGGGAGCTTTCTCAAAGCTCTCATGCCTCTCCCAATGGGAGAGGGTGGCCGAAGGTGAAGTCTTGATAAGACTTCACGCGGTCGCGGAGGACGGGTGAGGGGTCCGTGGCCGATAGAATCGCACTCCTGGGCGGTCTGAGGTTGCTCGCTACACTTAGGTCAGTAGGGCTCCAGTTTTTTGAAAGAGACTCGAATTGATTTGACGCAGAATACCTTCTACATCGGCTCTATTGCATTTTAGGTGTTCGGCAATTTTGTCCACGGGCCAACCATGGTAATGTTTCCAAATGAACATTTTCTTGTGAGCCTCAGGCAGATGCGCCAACATATCAAGGATTGAAGAGGTCACTCGTTCACGAAATTCCGGCTGCGCCAGTTTCTTGGTCCCGGTCATTTTATCCTCCGCTTGGGCTGGGTCATTCTCAATCGAATCACTCGTCACAAACTTATCTATATAGACGAAGAATCTCGAAAAAAGTTGCATTATTCTTTGATGCCGGATGGAAAGAATTGGCAGGCAAAATGCAAAAACAGAAACGACGCAAGCGGTAATGCCGCCAGCGACATCCACTATCACCTACGACCTACGGCTTTCCGCTGCTGGCTCCCAGCCCTTCGGAAGGGCCTTGGTTGCACTGCTCAAGCAATTGGGTTAACTCCTCATCGCGGAGATCCCGAAAGTTCTGGTAGAAACCGCTCACGGTAAAAAAACGGTCCCGGGCCAAATGGAGCACCACCAATTCGTCGGCCGCCTCACGAACCCGTTCGTAAGTGCTGGCAGGGCTGACTGGAACGGCGACGATAATCCGATCTGGAGATTGGCGACGGGCTGATCTGATTCCCGCCATCATGGTGTATCCGGTGGCCAACCCATCATCAATGAGAATCACATTTTTCCCTTGCAGTCCAGGGCCAGGTTTGTTTCCACGATAGACAGCTAATCTTCTCTGAATTTCGGCTTGAACCGGGTTAATGAGTTTCTCGATATCGCTCACAGTTAAACCCAGCTCTGCGACTAATGGCTGGTTGATCTCTATTCCTCCGTCAATGGTGACTGCTCCCAGGGCCAGCTCTGGATTGTCGGGACAGGGAATTTTTCTCGGGATAATTACATCTAGCGGTTTTTTCAGACGTAGGGCAATGGGATGGCCAATCTCAATGCCACCACGAGGAATGGCCAACAGACAGGTTTCTTTCTGGGCATAATCCTCCAGCAACTCGGCCAATTGAGAGCCTGCCTCAAAGCGATTTCTGAACATAACGGCTGTGGTCTTTGAAGAGACAGCGATCCATGACCACCCAAAGTCCCGCCCGTTTTGCCTTTTCGGCTGCGGTCGGGTGGATAATACCTTCTTGCATCCAAATCCCTTTGGCACCGATTTGAATGGCTTCTTCAACAATGGGCAGAACAGCATCCGGCCGCCGGAAGATATTGACAATGTCTATCGGGAGGGATTTGGGAATACCCAAAAGACTAGCATAACACTGTTCACTGAGAACAGTTGTATATTTCGGATTCACCGGGATGATCCGGTAACCTTGAGACTGCATATACTTCGCCACGCCGTAACTTGGTCTGGAACGATCGGCGGAGAGCCCAACCACCGCGATGTTTCTGGCTTGTCGCAAAATCTCCGGAATATTCACCTTATCGTCCATAAAGGAGCCCCTGGTCTAAGATGGGACCTTTCTGATGGGCTTGAGGCTACGCTGTTTCAGTCAAGTTTTTCATCGAGGCTTAGACCTTTTCATTTACAAGTTTCCTGGATTCTAACATTAAAAAAAGGACAAACTTTAGTCGCTTTAAAGCCCTCAAAGACAGACGGGAAGCCTTGGTCCAAGAAACTCCTGAACATTGGCCAGCCTACAAAACAGAAATTGACAGCCTTAGCTGGCTCCATTAGTATTCTAAGAGGTCGCGAAGATGAAGAAGCGTCAACCACTGAATGGATGCGGAAGACAGGCATGAGTAAGATTTCGACCACCCACAACCGTTGGAGCGAGCTGAAGACTCAGTGGGAGAAGAATACTCTCAATCCCCTGCTTCAAAAATCGCCGGAGCGGCGAAGGCAATTCACCAGCATCTCCGGACATCCTATCGAAGGTCTTTACACGCCTTCCGACCTGGAGGAATTCGATTACGAAAAAGACCTGGGGTTTCCCGGAGAGCCTCCGTACACCCGCGGCATTTACCCGACCATGTATCGGGGGAAGCTTTGGACCCTCCGCCAATTCAGCGGGTTTGGCACCGCCAAAGACACCAATCAGCGATTTCACTACCTTCTTTCTCAAGGTCAAACGGGACTCTCTGTTGCCTTTGACCTGCCCACACTCATGGGCATGGATTCTGACCATCCCATGTCGGAAGGAGAGGTGGGCAAATGTGGTGTGGCCATCGATTCCCTGGTTGACATGGAGTCCTTGTTTGAAGGTATCGATCTCGAAAAAACGACGACCTCCATGACTATCAATTCTCCGGCGGCCATTCTCTGGGCCATGTACCTGGTACATGCCGAAAAAAAGTGTTTTGATTTAAAGAAAATTTCCGGAACCCTGCAAAATGACATTTTGAAAGAATACATCGCTCAGAAGGAATGGATTTTCCCACCCCGGCCTTCCCTGCGTCTCATTACCGACATTTTTCAGTTTGCTTCCCAGCAGGTTCCGCGCTGGAACACGATCTCCATTAGCGGTTACCATATTCGCGAAGCGGGGTCTACAGCCCTTCAGGAACTGGCTTTTACCCTGCGCGATGGAATCGAGTACGTGGAGGCCGCCATCCAGGCTGGATTAAACCTGGATGATTTTGCTCCTCGCCTTTCTTTCTTCTTTAACGCCCACAATGATTTCTTTGAAGAAATTGCCAAATACCGCGCTGCTCGCAAGGTCTGGTATCGCGTGATGAAAGAGCGCTTCCAGGCAAGAGATCCTCGCTCCTGGATGCTACGCTTCCACGCCCAAACCGCTGGCTGCTCTTTGACCGCTCAACAACCTTATAATAACATTGTGCGCACTACAATCCAGGCGCTGGCTGCCGTTCTCGGTGGAACGCAATCCTTGCACACCAATTCGATGGACGAAACCTATGCCTTGCCGACGGAAAAGGCGGTGGCGATTGCCTTGAAAACACAACAAATCCTGGCATCTGAAAGCGAAGTGACCAATACGGTTGATCCCATGGCGGGATCTTATTTCCTCGAGAAATTGACGCTCGAGATGGAACGCGGCTGTTGGGACTACTTCGAGAAGATCGATGCCCTGGGAGGTATGGTCTCGGCCATTGAGTGTTGCTTTCCGCAAAAGGAAATCCAGGAAGCCGCTTATCAATATCAACGGGCTGTCGAACGCAAAGAGAAAATCATCGTGGGAGTGAACGACTACCTCGTTGAAGAAGAATCCCCGATTGAGACTCTTTATATCAACCAGGATGTCGCCAACCGACAGGTGGCCAGGCTCAGAGAATTAAAAACTTCCCGTAACAGTGCTGAAGTCAAGAAATCATTAACGGCTCTTCGCAAGGCAGCGGCCTCCAGTGATAATCTCATGCCTCATTTTGTCGCCTGTGTCAGCCATTATGCGACCCTGGGGGAGATTTGCGATGAATTGCGTTCCGCCTTTGGAACCTATGTTGAACCCATCTTTTGAGCCCTTAGAGAAACAGATTAATGACTGACAAACGAATTCGAGTTCTGCTGGCTAAGCCAGGACTTGATGGGCATGACCGGGGCGCGAAAATCATTGCGCGCGCATTGCGCGATGCGGGAATGGAGGTCATCTATACCGGGCTTCGGCAGACTCCAGAACAAATTGTCAATGCCGCTGTTCAAGAGGATGTCGATTGCATTGGTCTGTCTATTCTTTCCGGGGCTCACAACGTCATATTCCCCCGAATCATGGAGCTCCTAAAACAGAAGCAGGTGGATGATGTTTTGGTGGTCGCTGGAGGCATTATCCCTGATCAAGATATTCCCACCCTCAAACAAATTGGCGTCTCTGAGATTTTTCCTCCGGGGACCCCTACCGGGGCAATCATTGACTACATTAAGAATCATCTCAAGGAAAAGAGCCTTTAAAGCCCCGCCCGTCAGGACAGGGATCTGGAGTCTCGCTTCAGGGCCCTCGTCCTTGGAAATCAGAGATTGGCGTTTTGGAGCGCGCCGGTTTGACAGCGCTTTGCTGCAGCCTGATGCAGGCCGCCCCTCGAAAGCTCCTCGAAACCCGAAAGGAACGTTTTCTCCTAAGATCGCAATGAAAAAACTTATTTCGATTCTCTGGCTGCTATTCGGATTGAAAGTTCTTGTTCTCGCATCTCAAACGCAGGCTCCCGGCGATCCAGCCGGGCAGTTCATCCTTCACGCTAAAGAATCGTTCTTCTCGGGCAGCCTTGAATTCAAAATAGCATTTCTTGATGTTGAGCTTGGGAAGGGCAAGAAGACCAACTCTCTTTCTAAGGCTCTGGATAACCGGAACACTAACCTTGAGAAAGCAAAGAAGCTTTTTGAACTGGCGAAGGAATACTTGAAGGAGAAGCCAAGCGCCAGCGAAGCCCTAAAGCAACTCTACGTTCAATGGATAAGCAGCATGGACAGCCTTCCGCCTCATTTTACGTCTGAGGGATATCGGCAATATGAGCGACGTCTTAAGGAAAAGGGACAGGATCTAAATCAGTTCTTCGAAAGGCTTGAGATAGAACTTAAGCCGAGTGACTCTGCTGCGAGAAGTGACATCAAGGATTCAAAGCCAAAGAGCAACGCCGATAGCGTGGCGACAAAGACGCCAGACAACAACTCGCAAGCTTCGGAAAAAGGGACTGAAGATGAGACTGCAAGTGCTGAATCTACGGCTCGTATCTCTTGTCCCGATTCTCTGCGCGAGGTCCCCGTCTCTTCCTCCCCCACTGGCCCAAAGAGCCTAAAGTGTGGTGAGCAGGTCACGATCCTGATCCGTTCTGGAAATTGGATCCGAATCCGCACCAGCGACGGAAAAGAAGGGAATGTGTCAGCGAAATTCCTCGA
Organism: Acidobacteriota bacterium; assembly: GCA_003224725.1. Lineage (GTDB taxonomy): Bacteria > Acidobacteriota > Terriglobia > Versatilivoradales > Versatilivoraceae > QHZQ01. The sequence goes on from QHZQ01000004.1 coordinate 12,847, forward strand.
GCCAGAGAAGCCATGAGGTGGATTTATAGATCTATTTACACCCTCGATTACAGACTCAAAACCGTCAGGCTGGGGTTAAGCGGTCTCGGGGGTGCGAGCGAGCCAAGTCCGGTTACCTCGGGTCCGGCTCAACGACTCCTTTAACCGTCCTCTTATCCACTCTTCTATTGCCGATGCAACCTCTTCGATGGCCAGGTTAGTGGTGTTGATGATTGGTTCGTACCAAATCGGATCGCCCCGTTTACAATTTGCCCAGCGATCCCACCTCATACTCGGATGGCTGTTTGTTTTTATTACTTCGGGGCACCAAGTGGGTTCAACGGCGTGGACGCGCATCCATGCCGCCCAACAAAGTATATGCATGTCCGGACCGTACGTCCCTCTTTCGCGGAGCCGGTCGACTCTGGTGATGTCATCGCAATCAAGTAGACACGCATGCCACGCATCCACCTGTTCAATAGAAGGCGATGCGTGGATCTCACCGAATACAGCTTCCCCGCAAATGATCGCATGCCGACCTTTAGGTTGATATTTCTCAATATACGTCCGTACCCAGAACTCAGTGGTCTCTTGGCGCCACACGGAATCTGGGTTTTCCGGGACACTCACTTCACCGAAATCGTGGATCACAAAGTCGGGTAGCAGGCGGGACAATGGGGACAGGCACGACGTCTTGCCGGACCCGTTCGCACCAGTTACAAAGAAGAGCATAGGTGCAGACCTCTAATGGGTTATTTTTCTTTGTTACGCCCCTCTTTAGAAACTATCAGTAGCGAGCAACCTCAGACCGCCGAGGAGTGCGATTCTATCGGCCACGGACCCCTCACCCGGTCCGCCGTCCGGCGGATCCCCCTCTCTCATTGGGAGAGGCAGGAGAGCTTTGAGAAAGCTCCCTGGGTGAGGGGACGGCAGCTTAACAAATTTGACCGAAGTTTGAACTTCTTCGCCACCAAGTAACCCTAGTTGACTTTTTCAAACATCCTTCATCGGAAAACACCGACTTGATACAAGTAAAGATTGTAAGGAACAGCTCTGGCCTTGTCTTTGACCTGTCTCTTGCGAATCCAGGTCCATCCCTGGATTTGACCATCCACCGTAACGACTCGAGTCCCCTTGTTCAATTGTTTTTCCAGCATAGGAACCACTTTTTCAAGTGACTTGGGGAGTAAATAGACTGTGACAACAGTGGCTGGGCTTACGTTCTGATTGAAGATATCTCCCTGGATCACCTTGACTCTCTCGTGCAATCGAAGTTGCTTGATGGCCGAGGTTGCTTTTTGACAGAGGGTTTCGTCAAATTCGATGCCAACGGCCCGGGCATGAAAGTTCTGCGCAGCCATGATGATGATGCGACCATCTCCAGAACCCAGATCATAGACTAAGTCGTTTTCTCGTACGTTCGCTAACTTTAATATCGCTTTAACTACCGTGAATGGAGTGGGAACAAAAGGGGCCAGCCAATTGGGATGATGCAGCAGTTCTTGCTGCTCGTTTTCCCCCTTTTTGGGCTCCTGGGAAAATTCCTCTGGCAGAAAGCTATCGGTCTCGCCGTTTGTTAACGAAATTGCCAAGAAAATCAATGGGTAAAGAAGAGCCTTGACTCTCATTCGGATACGGGCTGGATTTTCGCTTGTGAAGTTACATTTTTAAGTTAACAATGGGGCGTTTAACACAAAATGGATCATCTAATTACTGCTACGAAAATCCCCTTATCAACGGGAAGGTGTGAAAAAATTCAAAACCGGCCGATGTTGGGAGGGCGAGGCTCCCGCTGAGCCGTCGCCCTGGCAGGTCCTTGCTCCATGAGGCTCGGCGGGAGCCTCGCCCTCCCAATTTTTTTCACACCTTCCGCGCGGTGGCATGTGAGGAGCTGGCATGAAAACCCATTGCGACTCTTCCTATTTTAAGGTGACTTACAAGATATGCCACCCAATTTCCAGATCTCCTTGTCTGTGAAATGAGAATTTGATTGCAAGAGATGCGCCAGTCTGTAGCACAGACTTCAGTTCGTTCCGTCTGGCCTGCTGACTGATGAGTGTGCTACTTTCCCCTCGAATAGGTCTTTATGGAGCGTTTCGCGGGTCTTCTTGGATTCGTCCTTTTGCTGGGAATTGCCTTTGCGCTCTCTTCGAACCGCAAAGCCATCCGCTGGAAGACGGTCATGTGGGGAGTTGCTCTGCAATTATTTTTTGCCGTCGTGGTCCTAAAAGGAGAATGGGTAAGCCAGCGGCTGGGATGGATTCCCTTTCCACCGGGGGTGTTCACCGTTGGGATTCTTTTGCAGATCGTCCTTTTCCGTTTCCTCTCGAAACGGACTGCTCGCCTGGTAAGGGTTGCCCAGCACTGGATCCAGGCAATCATTGGCATCCAGATATTGGTCGGCCTGTTGAAATTCAACCTTGTAGCAACTTTTTTCATTTTCATGCGAGAAGTAGTGAACAGGCTTATCACTTATTCTACAGAAGGGACGAAATTCGTCTTTGGTGCGCTTGGCGCAGAGCAAGGAGAGCGGAGCGTCGGCCTGATCATTGCATTCCAGGTCTTGCCCACGATCATCTTTGTCGCTTCCATTTTTGCCATTTTATATTACCTGGGCATCATGCCCGTGGCGGTCCAGCGAGTCTCAAGAGTGATGACTCGGTTCCTGGGGTCGAGCGGCGCCGAATCTGTTTCTGTGGCCGCCAGTATCTTTATGGGCCAAGCCGAGGCTCCCTTGACCATCCGGCCTTTCCTGGCCGAGATGACACGCTCCGAACTCATGACTATAATGACCGCCGGCATGGCCCACGTTTCAGGCGGAATCATGGCGGCTTACGTCCTGGTAGCCCATGTCGATGTGGTGCACCTTCTAACCGCCGTGGTCATGACAGCTCCAGGAGCCATTATGGTTGCCAAGATTATGGTGCCGGAAACTGAAACGCCCAAGACCGCTGGCGATGTGAAGGTACAGATTCCAGTGACTGACGTGAACCTGGTAGACGCTGCCGCCCGAGGAGCCTTTGAAGGGACGCACCTGGCAATCAATGTGGCCGGCATGTTGATCGCCTTCATCGCGCTGGTGGCGCTGGCTAACGGTATCCTCGGTTTTTTGCATCAGGGGCTCGAATCCCTGGCCCAGAAGACTCCTATTGCAGAAGGGCCCGTGAGGATATTCCTCCCATATTTTCCGGAGAACCTGCAGCAAATTTTGGGAGCTATTTTCAGACCAGTGGCCTGGGCCATGGGCGTTAGCTGGAAGGATTCATTTCAGGTTGGAAATCTCTTAGGAACCCGAATGGTTCTTAACGAATTCATCTCTTTCCTGCAATTAGGTCAGATAAGAACAACACTGGATCCTCGGTCTTTGATCATTTCCACTTTTGCACTTTGTGGATTTGCCAATTTTGGTTCCATCGCCATCCAGGTGGGGGGCATCGGAGCCCTGGCTCCCACTCGTCGTCACGACTTGGCTTCTCTAGGTATGAAAGCCATGATTGCCGGAACCCTGGCTAATTTCCTCTCGGCAACCATTGCCGGGATCATTCTATGACGAGTTTCCCAGGCATTCAGGAAGAATCCTTTAGCAACCACGCCGGCATCCAATAAAGCGGTTGGAATATTCTATGGATTGACCTATGATTGGCAAGGGTTACAATAGGCCATAGGTATGAATTTGGGGTAACAAAATGCTTTTTGGTAAACGCGCCATAGCCGCTTTGATAGCTTGCCTTTTTCTCACGCTGGCGGTTTCTTCGCAGGTTTGGCTATATTCTCAAGCCTCCAAGAATGTGATTGATGGCAAGAAGGATAAGACAGAAAAAAATCCAGATAATCTGGTGGTCAATGTTGAACTGGTCAATGTGCTTTTTACCGTAATGGACCGAAAGGGGAAATTAGTAACCGACCTGGATAAGTCTAACTTGAAACTCTATGAAGACAATAAATTGCAGACCATCACCAATTTTTCTCGGGAAACTGACCTTCCTCTAACCATCGCGTTGGTGATCGACACCAGTACCAGCATTCGGGAGAGATTCAAATTTGAGCAAGAGGCGGCCATCGATTTTCTTTACAGAACACTTCGCCCTAAAAAAGACAAAGCTCTTTTGGTGACTTTCGATTCGGCCATTGAGTTAGTTCAGGACTACACGGACAATCCCGAAGTGCTGAGCAAAGCCATTCGTCAGATTCGACCGGGTGGTGGCACCAAAATGCTGGACGCCATTTACCTTGCCTCTCAGGAGAAGTTAAAGTCAGAACTGGGCAGAAAGATCCTGATCTTGATCAGTGACGGCGATGACAATTTGAGCCTTGAAACTCTCGCCTCTACCTTGGAGATGGCTCAGAAATCGGATGTGGCCATCTTTGCCATCAGTACCAACTCCAGCGGATTTTTTGCAATTACTGCACCCAAAGCGGACAAAATTCTGAAGCGATTAGCCGAAGAGACCGGCGGCCGGGCCTTTTTCCCTTTTAAGGCTGAAGACCTCTCCGCTAGTTTTCAAGACATTGGGGCCGAATTGCGCAGTCAATACTCTCTGGCTTATCGATCTTCCAATCCAGGTCGTGACGGCTCGTTTCGGTCCATTAAAATTGAAACCGACCGAAAAAATCTTAAAGTAAAGGCTCGCAAGGGGTATTACGCACCACGGGGATAGTTGCAGAAGCGCATCCAATTCCAGCGAGTGACAGAGTGACACATAATCCAATCGACTCGAATACTGGTTAAAGCCCTTCTCAATTCTGCTGTCCGGCAGCCTTAAAGTTTGTCGAGGAACAGTCACCTTTCCAAAACGAAGGCTTTACACGAGGCGATCCCCCTCACCCCCGTCCCCTCTCCCCCGAGGGGGCGAGGGGAGAGTAAACTTTTTATTACTCCCTCTCCCATTGGCCGTAGGCCGGGTGAGGGGATTGCTGCCGGCGAAGCAAGGGTCTTCAGCGTCGACGGTTTTGTCCGATGGATAATTTGGGATACAAGCTGTTTGCCATTTTCTTATTTTTCCTGTAAACTCCGGCCATTCTCCGGGAATTACAGTTATTCAGCCTACAACAAGGAGTCGAGACAATGAAGCATCGACAAGCGTCCAGCGTACTGAATCGTTGTGTCCAGCTTTTTCTGATCAAGCCCTCAAACTACGATGAACAAGGCTATGTAGTCACTCATTTTCGAGGAGTGCTACCTTCCAACACTTTAAACTGTCTGGCTGCCTTGACGGAGGACGTGGTTCGAAAGCGATTATTAGGGGACGACATCTCTGTTCAGATCCACCTGTTCGACGAGACAGTTCAAAAAATTCCCGTCGAGAAAATTTGCCGTATGGGGCACAAAAAGGGCGAACAGGCGATTGTTGGTTTAGTAGGAGTGCAAACCAATCAATTTCCTCGCGCCACGGATTTAGCGCGCCGGTTTCGCGCTGCTGGATTGACCGTGCTGATGGGTGGCTTTCACGTCAGTGGATATTTGTCGATGATTCCTCAAATCCCCCCGGATATTCAAGAGCTCCTGGACCAAGGCGTGACCCTTGTCAAAGGTGAAGTGGAAGAAACCTGGGATCAGATTCTGAAAGATGCAATATCGGGGCAGCTCAAGCCGCTTTACGATTTCGTCGATGACAAACCCGACTTGTTCACCAAGCCCATTCCGATTCTGAATACTCGGTTGATGAAGCGGTTTGTCGCCTCCAATTTTGGAACCATTGATTGCGGTCGTGGTTGCCCGTTCAATTGCAGCTTTTGCACGATCATCAACGTGCAGGGACGTAAAATGCGGGTCCGTTCAGCCGAAACCATTGCCGAGGCCATTCGCTACAACTGGCGCCATAACAACGTCAATTTCTACTTCTTTACTTACGACAACTTCGCGCGAAACGCGCAATGGGAGCAAATTTTCGATACTTTGATTCAACTTCGCGAAAAAGAACAGATCGACGTCAAGTTCATGATGCAGGTCGATGTGCTGTGTTACAAGATTAGGAATTTTGTAGACAAGGCCCGCCGAGCTGGGTGTACCAAGGTCTTTATTGGTATGGAAAGCATTAATCCCGAGAGTCTAAAGGACGCGGCCAAGACCCAAAACAAAGCGGAAGACTATGTCAATCTCATCCGCGCCTGGCGTGAGGCCGAGGTGGCTACCCACGTGGGATATATTCTCGGTTTCCCTCACGATACGAAAGAATCGTTACGGAGCGACCTGCAGCGACTGATGAAGGAAATTCAAGTGCAACAAGCGTCCTTTTTTATCCTCACCCCCCTGCCCGGCTCACGCGATCATTTGGAAATGTCACGACGCGGCGATTACATGGACGAGGATTACAACAAATACGATTCCATGCATGAGACGATGCGGTATGCAAACTTTCCTGAACCCGGATCGCTCGAGCGCCTTTACCATGAGGCCTGGCAGACCTTTTACAGCTTTGAAAACATGAAGCGAATCCTGCTCAACGCAGCGCCCCGCAATTACTGGGACATCTTAAAGAATTTCATCTGGTATAAGAATGCCGCCATTCTGGAGCAGCGACATCCCATGATGACTGGCTTCTTTCGTCGCAAGAGTCGCGATGCCATGCGCAGCGGCGCGGTAGTTCCCAATCGCTGGCCATTTTTCAAAATGCGTCTCAGCGAAATTAGCCTGTACCTCAAGGGGACGATCAAACTCTTATGGGAGATGCAGGAACTTTGGCTGCAAACCCGCCCACGAAGCCCTGCCGAAGAGCACCTTGTCCAGGAGATGCACCGTATCTATGACTCCGTGCAACGGCGCCTGACCGTGGCTGAGCTCCAATTGGCCTATGCCCGTGCCCGCAATCATCTGCCCACACTAAAGGTTCCATCCAAATTTTCTCTCTGTTGGCAAAAATGGAATTTGTTTCATGCCAATCGCCGCGTGTTTACTCGCGCCGACATCGATCAAAACTGGTTGCGAATTGTCCAACGTGTTCAGCGCTACAAAATCCTGGGGATTTCGCCCGTTCAATTTTTTGCCAATCTCTGGCTCGATTTCCAAGTAACCGTCATGTTTGCTTACGCCTTCTTGACCGCTCGCTACGACGAAGTCGACGCCTAAATGCTGTCAAATTCCCCCTTATCAAGGGGGGAAAGCGCCGCAGGCGCTGGGGGTGTCCCCGATTGAGAAGCGTCGTCCGGGCAGCGACAGAGCA
>QHZQ01000004.1:20237-34043 GCA_003224725.1 Acidobacteriota bacterium
TGGAATTATCACGGCCATGTATACGGCCGAACTGGGTTACAAGAATGGCTTTGCTGGCGCCATTCCGGGGATACTCGAGGCGGTCGCCATGCTCGCCGTGGGTCTGAGTGGGTTTGTCATCAATCCTTTGCGCGAATCGGGTGCCCTGACAATTCCAGAACTCTTAGACCGAAAATTTGGTTCTCAGGTGCGCTGGCTGGCTGGCCTTGTCATCTTTCTGGGTGGCTTACTGAATATGGGAATCTTTTTGCGAGTCGGTGGCGAGTTTCTCATGATTGTCACCAAGATTCCGGTGAAATACCTGGAATTGACGATGACCCTGCTGCTGTTGATGGTGCTGATCTATACCGTATTAGGGGGAATGCTTTCGGTGCTCGTCACTGACTATCTGCAGTTCCTGGTCATGGGAGTGGGCCTGGTTCTGGTCTCGCTGTTGGTGGCGATGAATGTGGGCTGGGAGAACATCATTACGGCCGTCCGGAAACAGCATGGCTCGGGAGCTTTCAATCCCTTCGTCAGCCAGGAAATGGGTGTGACGTACGTGGTGTGGCAAGCGTTCAACCAATTGGCCGTCGTGCTTACCTGGCAAACGGTCATTCAACGTGTTTTGTCTTCACGCGACCCGAAGACGGCACGCCAGGTTTATACCCGCACCAGTTTTTATTTTGTGGGGCGCTTCCTGATCCCTGCATTTTGGGGGATGGCCGCACTGGCGGTGCTGGGCTCCCGCGCTCCCTCCAATACCCTGCATGCTATGCCAGTTTACCTTTCCACTCTCGTACCCTCGGGTCTCCTGGGATTGGTCGTTGCCTCCATGCTGGCGGCGGATATGTCCACCGACTCCAGCTACATGCTGACCTGGGGCAGCATTCTGTACAACGACATTATTTGCCCTCTGCGTAAACAACCTTTTTCTGAGCGCAGCGGATTGTTGGTAAACCGAATCATCATACTCGGCATTGGCGCATTCCTGCTCATTTATGGATTGTGGTATCAACTGCCTGGCAGGGCATGGGACTATCTGTCAATCACGGCTAATATTTATCTTTCCAGTATCTCGATTTTGCTCATCGCTTGCTGCTATTGGAAAGGTGCCAACACAACTGGAGCCATTGCAGCTATTGTGGGAGGAGCTGTCACTCCGATCATTTTCTTGCTCGCCGGCCTGGCCAAGAATGTCGAAATCGCTGGTCTCGCCTCGTTCGGACTGGCGGCGGCAGGCATGTTGATCGGTTCATGGATCGGGCCCTCTTCATCCCCGTCCGCTCCCGAGGTGAAGGCTTAAGCCTTCGCTCGGCTCAGCCGGGGACAAGTCCCTGAAACTGACACTTGCGGAACAGTCAACTGTGCTGCATAACTTGCGTTAAGGAGGAAACACCCCGTGCCGACGCAACCTTTCTGGTTTCTTCTCACCTGGATTTCTATCTTGTGGTATGGCTTTTTGGTTTTTTATGTAGGCTGGAAAGGCTTCTGGGACATTCGACGGATGATTAGTAAACTAAGAAAGCCGAATGAAACTTGAGGAGCCTAATTCCAACTCGGGAGAGAAAACTCTTAACTGGATGGAGTCCAGTTTTCCTTCGCTCAAACCAGGTAAATGGATTCTCGACCTTAATTCGCTTGGTACCGACCAAGCTCACCATTTGGTAAAGATTTGTGACTCTGCACGACCGCCCTATCATCCCCTCTCGGCAGGAAGGGTGTGAACAGATTAGCTATAGCGCAGATCTGAGTGGCCCCCCTCACCCCTGCCCCTCTCCCCCTCTCCCCCAATGGGGGCGAGGGGAAAGCAATGATTAGAGTTAACTCCCTCGCGCCCATTGGGGGAGAGGGTGGCCGCAGGCCGGGTGAGGGGGTGCATGGACCTTCACGGGACTGGAGGAGGGTGGCTCGTGCATCTCAGACTCTGGCAATTATCCTTCCCCAGCCTGGGGTGTCCTCGCCATGGATAGCTCTGGTTTTGAGCGTTCTTCTACTCAGCGCCGGCATCTCAATTCAGTATTTACTACTCTATAGAATATCTCTGGCAGCACAACGATCCCCAGTCAAAAAGAGCAGCAAATCTCTTGTGCCGACCGCCCAGCGAATAAATATCAATCAAGCCACATTGGCTGAGTTGACAACACTTCCCGGTATTGGTCCCGTAATCGCCGGTCGGATCGTGGATTACCGCAAGAATAATCCACCGTTCCGAAAAGTAGAAGAACTCTTGATCATTAAGGGGATCAGCAAGGACAGACTCGATAGAATCAGAAATCGAATTAGTCTGGAATGATTTATGGGACTTTAAAGAAACAGTGGATTCATATAAAATCAAGCTCGCCGTAGGCGAGGCGATTGGGCTGGCTTCGTGGCCGGTGCGGCGACAACTTTGTGGATGCAGGCCTGTACCGCCTGACGCGAATGGAGCCTCGCAGAGGCGGCATCTTTATAGAAATATGCCTGCCCTCTTGAAGCTCTAAGCCTCAGCGGGGCGTCATGACGCTCCTACGGAGCTCTGGAGATTTTTTTTGGGCCTGTGATCTATAAATATTTTGCCTCTACGAGGCTCATTCCTTCCGTCCTTACCCACAAATTTGTCATACACCGTTTGTGGCCTTACAGGTTGAGGTTTCACTTGGGATCAAGTAAACTGTAAGACATCAGCTAACGGGTTTATTACATGACTCATAATAAAATTCTCTTTTTCTGTCTTTGATCAAGGAGTCTGTATGATTAAGTTCATTCCCAAGGAAGAGAAGTTTTTCGATATGTTTAATGCGATGGCTCAGAATGTCCAGGAAGGGTCAAAGCTTCTCAAGAAAATGATGGAGAAGGACGCGGACATTCGCGATATCGCTGAGAGCATCAAGGCCCTGGAGCACAAGGGAGATCGAATGACTCACGACTTGTTCACCAAGCTAAACAAAACTTTTATCGTGCCCATCGATCGTGAAGACATCCATGCACTCTCGTCAAAAATCGACGACGTCATGGACCTGATCGAGTCGATCGCCCGCCGCATGGTACTTTTCAAAATCAAAGAAACCAGCGAGCCAGCGACCCAGCTTGCTCAGATTCTTAGCCGTTCCACGGCTGAAGTGACGGCCGCCGTGTCTCAGTTGCAAAATGGAATGAAAGTGATGGAACACTGCATCGAGATCAACCGCCTTGAAAACGAAGCCGACCATATTTATCACGTCGCGCTTGGAAAACTATTTGAGACCGAAACCGACCCCATCAACTTGATTAAATGGAAGGAACTTCTCGAAGAGTTGGAAAACTCTCTGGACAAATGTGAAGACGTGGCCAATGTGATTGAGAGTATTGTAGTGAAGAATGCCTGATAAAGCCCGCCGTCGGCTTTCAGCTTTCAGCCGTTAGCTTTCAGGCTGCCAGCCTGTGGCTATCAGCGGCCACCAAGCACATCGAATCCTCCCTGGGGAAGTCGGCACCACAGGGTTGCGTTCAGAGTCACATGGTGCGAGCCGACCGGCACAACCGGTTTTGGCTGATCGCTGATGGCTGAAAGCTGATCGCTGCTTTATTCCACCAACAGGGCGATGAGACGATAGGTCACAGCTGCCATGAAGGCTGAAAGGGGGATTGTCAGCACCCAAGCCCACACGATGCGATTGGCGACTCCCCAGCGCACCGAGGAGAGCCGGCGGGTCGCCCCGACACCCATCACGGCGCCGGTTATTGTATGGGTCGTGCTGATGGGAATTCCTGCAATGGCCGTCCCCAGAAGAGTTGCAGCTCCTGCCGTTTCGGCACAGAACCCGCCCACAGGCCTTAGTTTAGTAATCTTCTGCCCCATCGTTTTGACAATCCGCCAACCGCCTGCCATGGTGCCTAGACCAATGGCGGCGTGACAAATCAAGATAACCCAGAACGGGATACGGAAACTGGTCAGGTAGCCGGTTTTGTAGAGCACGCCCGCAATAATACCCATCGTTTTCTGAGCGTCGTTGGTTCCGTGGCCCAAACTGAAAAGTGCTGCTGAAACTAATTGCAACTTGCCAAAGTACTTCTCAATGGAGGAAGGAGTGAAGTTTCGAAAGATCCAAAGGACGATGACCATGAAAGAGAATCCCAGGATCAAGCCTATAATAGGAGAGAGGACAACAAAGGTCAGCGTTTTGTACCAACCACTCGGTATGATCGAGGCGATTCCAGCCTTGGCAATGGCAGCACCTGCATAGCCACCAATTAACGCATGCGAGGAACTGGTCGGAAGGCCGAAGTACCACGTGATGATATCCCAGGCAATGGCTCCGATGAGGCCGGCCAGGATCACGTACTCCGTGACAACATCCAGCACAATCATGCCGGAGCCCAGAGTCTTGGCCACATTCGTCCCAAACCCAAAGGCCGCCACAAAATTAAAGAAACCGGCCCACACGACGGCGAAGCGAGGAGTAAGGACCCTGGTAGAGACTACCGTGGCAATGGAGTTGGCTGCATCGTGAAACCCATTAATGAAGTCAAAAATGAGCGCAATAATAATAATGAAGATGACCAGTGAGAGCACAAGACCCTTTCCACACTAAATTTCAAATTGGTTCTTAGCAAACGGCCCCTGCCATCCCCAAGGGTCAGCCTGAAAGAAAAAGTTCCGCTGCATGAGCCCGACTTGAACGGAAAAGCCTCCCTGAGGATGCCAGAGCTATAATCCGAGCAAGAAATTTTGAACAACCTTACAGAACTCAGTTCAAAATGTCAAATCGTGCCGTCCCCTCGAATTCAACTCAGCACAGACGTCATTCAGAATGGAAGCCATGCGCTTCATCCCCTTCATCAGAAAAAAGTCGAAACCAACCTGGATGGCTGGTCGTCTTATTTGATGCGTAGGAATTGTGTCTTTGAATAGGCGTAGACTGAGGCTTCCTGAATGTGCGAAACTTTAAAGGCATTGAGATTTTGGAGCCTGGACTCTCCTGAAAATCCCCTCTCGGGAGGAAAGCTGTGAAAAAATCGGATCCGGCGGTTGGCTGTTCCCCCCTGGCCCCTCTCCCCGTTGGGGCGAGGGAAAAGTAAACTGGACTTAACTCCCTCGCCCCCATCGGGGGAAGGGTGAACGCTCGTTAAGCGTTCACAAGGCCGGGACCCCCTGAAGTGCGTTGCATTTACACGCGGCGGCTGATCGGAGCATGATCAGTTGCCAGGCGGAGCGCGCCTACCACATTTTCGTCGACGGTGGGCACGGTTCCCGCGTGGCATAAAGAACCTTCTTGAAAGGCCAAATCAAATTATGAAACTTCGGTGGAACTTGAAATATTCGCTCCTCGGACTCTTGGTGGTAACACTACTGGTGGGAGCCATTCTTTACTTTAAGAGAGGAAATAGGAATCTGCTGGACAAGTACTTTACGGTCAAAGCCGACCGGGGAGCTGTTCGCTACACCGTCACCTCAACGGGTACATTGCAGGCCGTGGTTACAGTCCAGGTGGGAAGTCAAGTCTCCGGCCGCATTCAAGAGCTGCACGCCGACTTTAACAGCGTGGTGAAGAAGAACCAGATTCTGGCGGTGATCGACCCTGCCAATTTTGAAGCCCAACGTCAAAAAGCTCAAGCTGCATTGGCAACGGCACAGGCGGGCGTAAAGAATGCGGAAGCCAATTTGATCAACCGCAAGGCGGAACTGACAAGCGCCAAGGCCAATTTGGAGGTCGCACGAGTCGCCAAGAAAGATTCGGAAATTCAGCTGAAACGGGCGCAAGGGCTAATTAAGGACGGGCTGATTTCAGAACGGGATCTGGAAAATGCCCAGGTTACATTTGATCAGAACAACGCTCGCGTTCATCAGGCTGAAGCTCAAGTCAGTCAAACCGAGGCCTCCATCAATTCTGCCCTTGCCCAAAAAGATCAGGCCGCTGCCAATGTCCAGCAGGCCCAGGCCGAACTACAGATGGCCCAGGTAAATCTCCAATACACCAATATCATCTCCCCTATCGACGGAGTCGTTATCGAGCGAAGCGTGGACATTGGTCAAACTGTTGCTGCCAGCTTTCAAGCCCCGGTGCTTTTCTTGATTGCCAACGACTTGACCAAAATGCAAGTCATCGCCCAGGTGGATGAGGCCGATATAGGCTCTTTATCAGAAAGGGCCAATGCCCAGTTCACCGTGGATGCTTTTCCCGGGCAGACCTTTCAAGGAAGGATTTCTGAAATTCGCCTGAGTTCCAAACTGCCCGGCTCGAGTACGGGCTCCTCTTCCACTGCCACGGGTGGCACGGGGGGTGGAGCGACCAATGTGGTGGTTTATAATGTGATTATCGATGTGGAGAATCCCCAGTTGAAACTGAGACCTGGTATGACGGCCAATGTCATTTTCACAGTAGCGAGCACTGAAGACACTTTAAAAATCCCCAATGCCGCTTTGCGATATCGTCCCGCGGATAAAAATCCAGAAGAGATTCAGAAGCTGTTAGCCTCCTTTTCCGGCGCTGTCTCGGCCGACACCTACCAAGGCAATTCGTCGCCCTCTTCGGCTGGGAAAACTGCAACTGAGTCTACCCGCCCAACCGGTGGAAGTAACGAAGCCAGCGAGAACAGTCGCCAGCGTGGGGCGGGAGGCGCAGAGGGTACACCCTCCGCTGGTTCAGCAGAGAGTGGCAGAGGTCAGTGGGGAGGAAGACCCGGGCGGCCCGGCGGAAATGCCCTGACAGCTAGACAGGGCGGAGGTGCTCAAGCAGTGGTCAAGCCTTCCACGATGGATCGTTACGGAATCAATGCCGGCCTGACGGTTCATTTCCCCCAGGCAGATGCTCCCAAACCAACCTGGGGCATGGTTTGGGGCCTCGATTCCAAAGGACAACCCCAACCTCATCGGATCAAGCTGGGCATAACTGACGGCCGAGAGACCGCAGTTTTGGACGGCGAATTGAAGGAAGGGGATACAGTCGTGACAGGAGAGCTTAATAATAATGAGGAAGCAGCTTCTCAGCAAACCTTGTCTCCTTTCCGTGGACCATTTGGCAGACCTGCGGGTTCTGGCGCAAGACGGGGCGGCCGCTAATCCATGACGAAAACACCAAGCTCTTCATTTGATATTTTGGCCTCTCTTTCCCCAGCGTCCTCAGGAGCTCCAAGGCTAAACGGCGCCGATTCTCGCGTTAGTGGCATCATCTCCTTGCGTGAGGTGAGTAAGACCTATGACCTGGGGGAGGTCCGCGTCGAGGCTCTTAAAGGCTTGTCCTTGGAAATAACTGGCGGACAATTTGTGGCCATCATGGGGGCTTCGGGATCCGGGAAGTCAACCATGCTAAACATCCTGGGGTGCCTGGATCGTCCCTCCAGTGGAGTCTATCTGCTGGATGGAGTCGATGTTTCCACCTTTTCCGCGGCTCAGAGGGCAGACATTCGCAATCAGAAAATCGGGTTTATCTTTCAGAGTTTTAATCTGCTGGCCCGCACCACGGTTTGGGAAAACATTGAGGCCCCAATGCTCTATGGCGGGGTCCCCAAGCCCGAACGAGCTAAGCGTATCGAAGAGGCGCTCAAGGTTGTGGGGATTCCGGAGAAAGCCAAGGCCCTTCCGAACCAGCTCTCTGGGGGACAACAGCAACGGGTAGCCGTCGCCCGCGCCCTCGTCAATCGTCCTGCCATCCTTCTGGCGGATGAACCGACCGGCAACCTCGACAGCGCTACCTCAGAAGAGATCATGCGATTCTTACAACACCTCAATCGTCAAAAACAGATCACCCTGGTGATGGTCACCCACGAACATGATATTGCCGCCTACGCCTCTCGGATTATTCACATGAAGGACGGGCGTATTTTAAGTGATGAAGTCAATGAAGAAATGAAACGTGATGCGTGAAACGTGAATCGCATATCACGTATCACGTTTCACGAATCACGTTCACATATTTTCTGTTCTGCTTAACAATTCAGCCAATTCTGGAGAGTGGTATGAGTTTTTGGGTGATTGTAAGAATTTCTCTCAAGGCTCTAAGCCGCAACAAGATTCGCTCGGTGCTTACCATGCTCGGCATCATCATAGGGGTTGGAGCCGTGATTGCCATGGTCAGCGTGGGCCAGGGAGCGCAGCGGCAGGTCCAGGAAGAGATTGCGGCGATGGGTACCAATACCCTGATGGTATGGACCGGCAGCATGCGGTCCATGGGAGTTCGCGGTGGAACCGGAACTATGAATACATTGACCGCCGAGGATTTTGAGGCCATGGTGTACGAGTGTCCCGCCGTGAAGGCAGTGAGCCCGAGCGCCTCCACCATGGGTCAGGTTGTTTTCGGTGACCAGAACTGGAGCACCCGGGTTGAAGGTTACAACGAGCAATTGCCGGCTCTGCGTAATTGGAACATAGTCCAGGGCAGCTTTTTCGACGAGAGCCATGTCAAGACCGCCGCTCGAGTGGCGGTACTGGGCCAGACGGTGGTCAATCAACTCTTTGGCGGGAGTGATCCTGTCGGCCAGACCATCCGAATTAAGAACTTGCCCTTTCGGGTGCTGGGCGTGTTAGACAAAAAGGGATTCAATGCCTGGGGACGTGATCAAGATGATACGATCATGGTTCCCTATACCACGGTGCAGAAGAAATTCCAGGGAGGCGTTTTGTACGTCCAGTCGGGTATGGTGGGAGCTGCGAGTGCTCGCGCCACCTACGCCGCCCAGGAACAAATCACGGCTTTGCTACGACAACGACATCGTCTGGGCCCCTTCCAGGACGATGACTTCACGGTGCGCAATCTCAGTGAAATAGCCGAGACTGCGGAGGCTACCAATCGCATCATGACCACGCTGCTCGCCAGTATTGCGGCTGTTTCCCTGTTGGTAGGAGGCATTGGGATCATGAACATTATGCTGGTGGCAGTTTCTGAACGTACCCGCGAGATTGGTATTCGCATGGCCATCGGCGCCCGTCCCGGGCATGTGCGGGTCCAATTCCTTTCGGAGTCGATTGTCCTGTGCGTCTGCGGAGGGATTTTGGGACTGGCTTTGGGAGTGGGAGGCTCAGTCGGGATTTCCCAGTTCCTGGGCTGGCCCACTCTCATTTCTCCAAACTCCATCGTTATCTCTATTATCTTCTCCGGAGCCATTGGGATCTTCTTTGGCTATTACCCGGCTCACAAGGCCGCCGGCTTGGATCCGATTGAGGCCTTGCGATATGAATAGGCAGTGAGGAGAGCATGGTTCACGAAATCGCCTTTGAGATGGCTACCTCCAGCATCCGCTTCGGCCCCGGGGTGACCCGTGAGGTCGGCCTGGATCTGGCCGACATGAAGGTCAACCGGGCCATGGTATTGACAGATCCCAACTTGAGTAAGTTACCACCGGTGGCCACGGTCTTAGAGTCTCTCACCGATAACAAGATCACTTTTTCGTTGTTTGATCGGGTTCGAGTGGAACCGAGCGACGACTCCTTTCAGGAAGCGATTGCGTTCGCTCGTGCGGGAGAATTCGAAGGCTTTGTTGCTGTTGGCGGTGGTTCCACCATGGACACCGCCAAAGCTGCAAACCTGTATTCGACTTATCCAGCTGATTTCCTGGATTACGTGAACCCACCCATTGGCAAGGGCTTGCCGGTGCCTGGACCCGTCAAACCATTGATCGCAATTCCCACTACGGCGGGCACTGGAAGCGAGACCACGGGCGTCGCGATCTTTGACTTCCCAAAAATGCATGCCAAAACCGGAATTGCCCATCGACGCCTCAAGCCGACTCTTGGGATCATTGACCCGGAAAACACCCGCACACAGCCGCGACAGGTCGCTGCCTCTACAGGGTTGGATGTGCTCAGCCATGCCTTGGAATCTTACACCGCTATTCCCTTCAGTCAGCGTCCCCACCCCGAACGTCCGATACTGCGCCCCGCTTATCAGGGGTCGAATCCTATCAGCGATATTTGGGCTCTCGAGGCACTTCGGATGGTGTCAAAGTACCTGGTTAGGGCAGTGGAGGACCCTTCCGATGATGAGGCACGTTCTCAGATGCTGCTGGCGGCATCCTACGCAGGAGTGGGCTTCGGCAATGCTGGCGTGCACCTCCCTCATGGCATGTCTTATCCAGTTTCCGGTATGGTTCGTCATTTTCGGCCTGAAGGCTACGAGGTTGACCACCCCATGGTTCCTCACGGGATTTCCGTGATCCTCAATGCTCCGGCCGTGTTCCGATTCACAGGCCCCGCCTGTCCCCTAAGACATCTTCAAGCCGCCGAGATTTTAGGAGCCGACATTTCTCGCGCCAACCCTGCTGATGCCGGCAAGATCCTGGCCGACCAAATCCTCCCGCTCATGCAACGGCTAAGGGTTCCTAACGGGCTCAGCGTACTCGGCTACAAACACACTGACATCCCGGCCCTGGTCCATGGGACTCTACCTCAACACCGAGTAACTAAGCTATCCCCTCTCGCCGCCAGCGAGGAAGACCTGGCCAAAATCTTTGCACAGGCCATGGTGGCCTGGTAGCTCTCAGAAACTTCCTCTGCCCAGCAGGGCACACGCCCCATCGCGAATATCGAGGCGGCACCGCCAAAGTGAAAGGCGCTGTCCTCGCCGGCGATTTTGCCCGGCAGCAGACCCAGTCGCCGCGCGGAGCGCGCCTCCCACATTCTCATCCTTCGTGGGCAAGACCGCTCACCCCGCGCTGAAGCGCGGGGTTAATGAAAACCAGATCTTAGAAGGCCATCTGACACCGCACCGAAATACGTCTTTGCATCTTTGAATCGGTGTCCAGACGATCGCCGACCTTTCGCTTAGTTGCCGCCGTCTGAATGAAGTCTGCCTCGGTACACGAAATCTCTTTGTCGTCCCGCCTTGAGGTGGCATTCCGCGCAAACCGAAGACTTTTCTGGTGGCGTTAGATAGCCTCGGTCGGGCCGGAATTCTACATACTCCCATTCACCCGTACGGTTCTGTCCATAGACTTGACCAAACCCACGCTCCTTGCGCATGACATGCAGTCCTAGAACTTTGTCCTTACGATAATGGCCCTTGTCATCCAGCATCACTTTCCCCTGGGAGTCTGTCAATGCGCTCGAAGTCTCCATGACAATGATCGAGCTGTACGGATAAGGAAGCTGTGACGTGCTTTTTATTGAGGCAGCGGCATCATTTCCATAAACGGTTACCACTTGTTTCTTGTCCGCCTTATCCACAAGGCGGAGTACCTGATATTTCTCCGGGTAGCCTTCCGGAAAAGCTATACGCTCCCCGGTCGGCGGCGCTGGTGCGTTCTGAGATTGCCCCGCCGGAAGCAGGACAGCCAAAAAGCTTGCGATCCAGCAGACGGCACACAAACGGCGTATCATCTATTACCTCCTGAATCGAAAAGTCCGTTATGACACATGTGAGTGACGACAGAAGCCTCGACAGATTATCGAGGATGGAGAATCGAAGATTGAGGATCGCCAGAACGCTTAACTTCGATTCTCTATCCTCTATCTTCTTTGTTTCACCTCAGCCTCTCGGCGCGAGCCTTGTCTTGGCTTTTGGCGGGCTTTCCCTCCCCTCCGGAAATTTTCACGTAAACCGCCCGGGCTTTCTGAAAGAAGGACACCATTTCGCTTCGGTCCGAGTCTTCCCTGAATCCGCTTTGTTCCTGATAAAACCTGATTTCACGGTCGATCCACTCAATGAAGAATCGGGCGTCCGCAGCCACGACGCCAGATTCCCGGCCAAACTGAATATAGACAGGACTGGTGTGGGCAAAGCGGATCGTGGCTGCCGGTTTCTCAAAGCAGCGGGTAACCACCCAGCCGGTTTCGCTGGCGAGGCTCTCAAAATCGGCAACCAGTTTTTGGGAAGGCTCAGGATTGGAAACGGACTTAATGAGGCGTCCCTTGAAAAGAATTTCCAGCCGGTCTAACCCTCCGGCGGACAGAGCCTCCGCGTGGATGCTTAACCGTGAGGGCTGCGGGCGGGAGAGAAGTAGGGTGTGTCCCGGCTCCACTCCATTGACCGTAAGAAAGAGCATCGGACCGTTGGTCGCAAAGCTGTGGCCGGACTTTAAGGCCTGAAACCAGTTGTTATAGCTGAAAGGCCTGTGCAGCTTTACATAAACTCGGTTGTAGCCCAAGGGTGCCTCCTTGACAGCGGAAGCACTGCCGGCAGAAACCGGAAGGTGGAAACCACAATTCAAAAAGCGATAGTAGACTTCCATGGCCCACAGGGGCATACCGGCAACGGTATTGAACTCGGCGCGATCCTTAGGAATCATCCCCCATTTCTCGGTTTCCGAATCAATGCCATGGGGATTGAAATGGTTGTACACGATGCCGGCAAAGTCGATTTGCTGGAGTGCCGCCAGAGCTGCCGCGTCACGCCAGAGGATTTTCTCGGCATCGACATATCCTCCTTGGGCGTGGGCCGCCCTGCAGTATGTGTCATTGGGTGGGTACAGACGATAACCTTGAAAAGAAATTGGGCTCTTCAGGCCCAACAGATCGACGGCTCCCGGACCGTTTTCCAGCCGCTCTACTTCCTTGTCGAGCACACTGAAGACATGGGAGTCGTCCACTTTGCGGATGGCATCTGAAGTCTTGGGCGGTTGGGAAACAGGGTGATCTTCCCAGATCCAATCGGCTAGCGTAGGCGCCAGATTCAGGTCTTCAGATAGGAGCAAAGCCGGCATTTGTTCTGCAGGTCGGTGGTTGTGAAGATCCCCTGAATACCACCCCAACTGATTCATCCGGATCCAGCGGTGGAGCAGAATATTTTCCTTTCGGTCTTTGCTCTCCTCCATCTGGATCAGGGACGACCAAGGCACATACTCCGGACCTCGTTCCACCCTTAAGGTGTACTTGCCCGCGGGCAATTTGATCTGGAAGCTTCCCGGCGAAACAAAGTGGTGTTCCCTTCCCTTCACATAAGTAATTAATCCATCCGCAGTCCAATGCGCTCCTTTGTCGTCCATCAAGTAGATTCGGGCCGGGATGAGTGGCCCGTCAGCCTGGTCGCGCACCTCTACCCGCAGTTGAGAAAGAACAGTCTGGGCGGTGGCAGAACTCGTGGGCAGGCTGGCCAGGCTCGAAATGACGGTGGCCAGCGCTAACCCATGAAAAGGTCTGCCGAGCATCGAGGTGCGGAACAAGACAAAGGACTCCGTGCAAGAACTCATTAGACTTTCGCTTTCCAACAGGGACCTGCTCGGACGTTGGCCGTCACGATCCTCCGGGTTAGATCCAGTTGTTGCTCGAACCGAATCGGGTTGCGGCGCTCGTTGTGGGGTTTTGGGTTGCACCAACCAGTCAAATCGTCAGCTGTTTCAATGGACCATGCGCCAAACTGACTGGTTTCGTAACGCGCAAAAAAGATGACTCGCCGCAGCTTCTCAGTATGCCTTTCAAACATGCTTCCTCCCCGTAGAGGAAATCCTCATATATGGATTTGGACATTCCGCATCATAGCCCCAACCCCTCGATTTATCGAGGGGTCCTGGAGCTTGGACGTTTTTCACGCGAATTCAAACGAATCAACGGCCTTGCCCATCGGAACAAACGTTTCGTTCCACAAAGGATGGAAATGTCAACGAAGCGTCTGTTTCATTACAAGCAGGAAATGAGAGCCTTCGACTGGTAGCCACGATTGCCGCGTATTTGGCGGCAATCGTGGGTTTGTGCGGGAGATTCCCGAACTGCCCACGATTAAACGCAACCTACGCGTTTAATCGTGGCTACCAAAAATGTCCAAACTCCAGAACCCCCCGATTTATCGAGGGTCGCAAGAGCTTCAGAACCAAACAACCGCTTTAGCGGTTTTTCGACATTGGAGAACACGAAACACTCGTACCGGTGCCTTCCGCTTGTGGAGGCGAGGGAAACCGTTGAAACGGTTAGCGGATTAACCTGAACTAAGGTCCCCTCGA
>QHZQ01000411.1 GCA_003224725.1 Acidobacteriota bacterium
GATGCTCATACCATCGGGCACCGTGAACGATAGCAACAGTGGCAACAACTACGCTGTGACGCCCGTCAACGGTGCTGGCAACATCACCCAGCGTCCGCTGAGGGTGAGCGCGACGGGTGTGAACAAGTTTTATGACGGCACGGTGGCCGCGGCGGTGACGCTATCGGATAACCGGCTCTTGGGGGACGTGTTCACGGACACCTATACCAGCGCCAGCTTTGCCAATGTGAACGTCGGGCCCTGGTCGGTGAGCGTGAGCGGGATCTCGATCTCGGGAACCGATGCAGGCAACTACACGTTCAATACGACCGCCATGACCACAGCCACTATTGCGGCAGCATCCACAGCTACGACGCTCAGCTCGGGCTTCGCCAATGTGCCACCGGCAATGTCCGTAACAATAATGCTGACCGCCAAGGTGACGAATACCGTTACGCCTGCGATTCCGACTGGTTCGGTGACGTTCACCGACACCACAACCGGGACCATGCTCGGAACACAGACTCTGAATGCCAGTGGACAAGCGACGCTGAATTCAGCTTCTCTCGGAGTCGGCCAACACCTGATCTCTGTAACCTACACTCCAGCGGATCTTAATTTCAGCGCAAGCAGCTCAGCCCCGAACAACGTACCTGCCGTAACCATCACCGGTCCGCCGTCCGGTGCTGTTCAGGCCGTAAACACTACATTCAATTTCACGGCCACATTCACTGATCCCGATACGGCCAGTCCGAGCGCTCAGTGGTCGTTCGATACAACTGCCAGCGCCAATGCCACAGTGAGTGGAAGCAACATGACAGGCGCATACGTATTCACGGCGGCTGGCGTCTATAACGTCACACTCACCTTCAATGATGGTCTCGGTGGCATTGCGATCGCCAATGCCATCAGCTCGACTAATGCTCCGCCGAACCTCCTGGCCGCGGTCGTCGTGTATGATCCGAGCGCTGGCTTTGTTACCGGTGGCGGTTGGATCAACTCCCCCGCTGGCGCTTACGCGGCGGATACGAGTTTAGCCGGGAAAGCGAGCTTTGGCTTCGTTTCGAAATACCAAAAGGGCGCGACCATTCCCACAGGAGAAACGGAGTTCAATTACCAGGTCGCAAAGTTCAACTTCCACAGCGCAAGTTACCAGTGGCTGGTAATCTCCGGGTCGATGGCGCAGTACAAGGGCACCGGCACGATAAATGGCTCCGGCAATTACAACTTCCTCTTAACAGCCTTGGATGGCAATCCGGACGGCTTCCGCATCAAGATTACGGACCCGAATACGAGTAGCGTAATCTATGACAACCGGTTGGGCAACGATGACAACATTAACTCCAACAACACCCAGGCCATCGGTGGCGGCAGCATCGTTATTCACAAGTAAGGTGAAGTTCACAACTGAGGCGCCATTGTCCGACGGCGCCTCGATTCAACGCCTCGCGTCTGAGTCTTTAGTTAACCAACGGCTACCGCCATTTTGATGTCCGAGCAGGCAGGGGTAGCCACGACCACCGCGGGTGTTGCGGTGGTCGTGGGCAGTTCGTGACGAAAAGCCGACCACCAATTCCAGGGACAGCGGCCCCAGAAGCGAATTCTCAAATTAGGAGAGGCTCTTAGATCAATTCAACAAGTGGGCCACTAAAAACACGCAAAACCAAAAAAACGCACTAGATTAGGGGAGAAAATGAAAACACTCAGAAAACGTAAACACAGATGGATGATTCTCATCTTATCCATCCTACTCTCGATTTGCACCAACATCACCGCACCACACCGATTGATGTTAGCCGATGCGATCGGTCCCGATTGTGAGACTTGTCAAGGATCAATAATTACCTTGGAGTTTCTCACTCCACCCAAATACTTTGTCGGTCTATCAATCGACACTAGCGGATATGAAGGTGGTGGATCCTTCATCGATCTAATTGGTATTAAGAGTGGTGAAGTAATAGATGCTCAGCCTCCCTACCCCGACTATCCCTGGGACGTAGAAGTAGAAGATGGATTCGCCTATGCCCACGGCAAAGCTCCAGTGGGAGGGTTAATCCTCCTACTTCTCGAAATTAAGACTGAATCGGACAATCTCACCGATCCATCCACTATTCAAGTTCGATATGTTGACGAGGACGGGAACCAGGTTGGACCGATGACATTTGAAAACATCCCAACCACTCTATGCGAGAACTGCGGTGGCGTTCCAGGAACTCCCCCCACTCCCACTCCAGAACCTAACAGCCTGATGTTGCTGATAGGAGCGGGCTTGATAGGGGCGGGCCTGACAAAATTTCCGAGGTTCAGAAAGTGTCAAGCGGGGCCACCAAAATAACGAGAACGAAATTCGCGTTGCAACCTGTGCAACGGCCTGGGCTTTTTCCACAGACAAAGCCACGAAAGAGGCAACTAGGGAGGATTGCGTAATTGAGTGACAGATCCGCCCTTGACTCCCAACCCTCGCCCCCATCGGGGGAGAGGGTGGCCCAATCGACGGTGGTCGCGGCGGCCGGGTGAGGGGGACCGCATCACTATAATTCACAAAGATCAATAAACCCAAATTCCGAAGTTGCAAGGATGAAAAATATGTCACGCACTGCCAATGAGCCACCCTCACCCGCCCTTTGGGCACCCTCTCCCATGAGGAGAGGGAACAAAAAATTAGATGGACTCTCCCCTCGCCCTTTTGGGAGAGGGGCCGGGGGTGAGGGTTTGGAGCTAAATGGGAGAGTGTAGCTCGATTCAACTTCGGAATTCGGTATAAAAGCTTGTCATCTGCAACTCCTGTTGTCTCACAAAGCCGCTCTGGTCGCCGCGCGGAGCGCGCCTCCCACATTCTTAGCTTAACACCTATGCCCTTTCACCCAGGATTAGCCGGCCCCTGCGAAGCTAAAAGTTAAAAGGTCGAGGTTCAAAGTTCCTTTTTTTGTTTAAAGTTCAAGGTTCAACATCCCTTCCACTGGAGGTGACCCTCGGCTTTCAACTTTGAACCTTGAACTAATGCCCACGATTACCGCAAAGGCTGCGTTAATCGTGGCTACCCCTTTGAACCTTCAACTTGGAACCTTGAACTTTGAATTCTGAACCAAAAACCCACCCCTACACCCCTCCAGGGGAGGGGACTAACGTTGAACTAATGCCGACCCCTTTGAACCTTCAACTTTGAACTTTGAACCTTGAACTTCCCCCTCTAAGCAGACTCTCCCTTCCACCAACTGGCAAACATTTTCCATTGTCACCCTAAAGAGCGATTAGCCGCGATAAATGGGCTACTCCCAGCTTTTTCCCTCTCAAGGTTGAGGATTTAGGTCGCATCCTGGTGTCGTCTCCTACCGCCTTCAAGGTACGAAATGGCACTGGTGATTGCATTGCCTCTTTCCAGATCCAGATGGAATTAATGAGTTCTTTTCTCCATTTGAGTACCTAGCAGGTCAAGCCATTTTTCTGGGAGGAATTTGATGCCACGCGTTACCAAATATATCCTTTGCATTCTCGGTTTAATTCTGTGTATTGGACTTCTATTGAAAGGATCGGTGCCGCAGGTATTAAGCGGCATGTGGGACTCAGCCGGTTCTATGACAGAGCCTCGCAGCGGCGCTTCTGCCGTTTTGCTGCAGGATGGGCGCATTCTGATCACCGGCGGCGAGGGTGCAAGTGGCGCGTTGGTGAGCACGGAGCTGCTCAATAATGGAAGCTCTTTCTCGGCTGCAGCACCGATGGATGTGGCGCGCAGCAAGCAT
>QHZQ01000420.1 GCA_003224725.1 Acidobacteriota bacterium
CTCAATTCGCTCGATCAAATACCTCAACTCTAAAAAAAGACTACCTATGTAAGGTATTATAGGGGATATTTTGGCTAATGAAGAAAAAATCTTCTCTTTTGAGCAAAAGAAGAAGATAAATTCTCAAATTAAGCAGTCTCCTACAAACTATTACGACTTTTCAGCTCTTCCCTCTCCGTCCGGCCGGTCCGATTTCGTCTCTTGAGTTCGGACTAACGAAATTTACGATCCTGAGGTCCTCGCCAATTTTGGACAAGGAAGTTTCATGGGCTTTTGTTGCATCGGACTTCCACTGGCAGACGACAGATTCGCTTGAAATTGGCTTCTGCTCGACCTTGATTCCTCCTGGCACAAGGTTCGCTCGCCGCAGCGCTTCATTTGACTCAAAAGACGAAGGGGTTCGGCTCGCAGCTTGGCTTGATTTACCTTGCATCGCCCCATCTCAGCTCGCTAGTTCATGGCTCTGGCAAATCGTTTGCAAGATCTCTGGACGTAGGTCAAGCGGGTATTCTGAATTTAGAAATCCCGGCCCAGGAAATCGCGAGTAGACTCCTTGACCCAGTTTTTCTCCAAATAATTCCCAGGGGTGATCGGATGCGCAGGTTGTATAGGAATAAGGCGAAGGGCTATCAAGGACAAAAAGGGGCGGAATTAGTCGAATTGGCCCTGATCCTTCCATTGTTTCTGCTTCTGTTGATAGGCATCATTGAGTTTGGCCGAGCCTATAATGTTTATGAAAATGTGATTCACGCTACCCGAGAGGGAGTTCGCGCCGCCGTGGCGGATTGTCTTACCGGTGGTAACTGTGCCCCGGGAAGCGCTTCGACTCTATCCGACACCGAAGTTCGAAACAAGATTCGGGCCCATTTGCAGGCAATCAACATTGATGTCTCTAATCCCAATAGCGATATTGTCATTAGCAAACCCAAAGTTACAGTGACAGGCTTTCTGGATGGAGGCGGTAACTCTTATAACGCGGATATCCAGTCTTACCATGTGCAGGTTAATTACGCCTATAACTTTCTTTTCCTGGGGCCAATCATAAAGCTGGTTGTTCCTAATTCAGGTGTTGGCAGCAATGGCTTGATTCTTTCAGCCACGGTTGAAATGAGAGATGAGAGGTCTCCGGTTTAGAACGATGGCCGTCTTGTGCCAAAGCATTCCTTTACAACCCCAAAAGGCAGGAAAAATATGAGTTCTTCAAGATCTGTAAGACAACGAATGGCAAATGAAAAAGGTGCGGAACTTGTCGAGTTTGCTTTCATCCTTCCCCTGCTGCTGGTGATTATTGCGGGCATATGGGATTTCGGCAGAGCCTACCGTATTAATCAAGCCATTACTAATGCGGCCAGAGAAGGCGCTCGTCTGGCAGTGGTTCCCGCAGGGTTGAATCAGGCGGCTGCAGTCCAAAATCGAGTTGTGGATTATCTTGCAAAATCCAATGTTGATACCTCCGCCATTGTTGCCAACAAGAACACCTACATAAGAGTACAAAATCCGTCCAATGATCCGGCGAACACGGTGGTCACCGTGAATCTGCCTGGCGGGGGGACCACCTTGGTGACTGTTTCGAGAGTGACGGTGGATTATCCGTTTAACTTCGTCCTATTTGGACCTGTCATTAAGCTGTTGGTGCCTGGCTCAACCCTGGGCGGCGCGATGCTTTTGCACACAACTGTGACCATGGAGAATCAGCCTCCAGTGTGACAAGAAGTGAACGGGCGAAGCAAAGAAGTTCTCAAATTTCAAAACCAAAAAAGGGGCTGGCGTTATGTCAAGTCGATGGAAGAGTGAGCAGGGTGTATCCGTAATCATTGTGGCGGCCGGACTCACTGCCTTTCTGGGGTTTTTAGCCTTGGTGATCGATTTGGGAATGCTCTACGCGGCTCGTGGCGACGCTCACAAGGCAGCGGACGCGGCCGCGCTTGCCGGAGCCAAATATTTCATTGACCAGGGGACCTTGCCGTCATCGCTGAGTCAAACGGACAAGAATAATGCCAGAGCTTTTGCCAAAGCCATCGGGTCAGAAAACAAGATCAGGGGCGCGAACATTCAGCAATCCGAGGTCATCGTTCCAGACCCTGCCATTACGGTCGTTTCTAATGGAAGCCGACTTGTTTTTCAGGTTACGGCCCAGGTTCAGCGAAACGGACTGAATACCTTTTTTGCAAACATTTTTGGTGTAACAGCGGTGAATGTGGGGGCCACAGCCACAGCCCAGGCTATCCTGCCTGTAGGCACAATCGGTGGCGCTCCCGCCAACTATAATCCGGGCGCTAATTGCTTGAAGCCCTGGATATTGCAAAACCTGAATCCGAGTGGTCAGCCCTTCGGACCCAGCGACCTCGGAACCTATATTTATCTGCTCGATGATCAGAGCACCAACGGACCCAGCAAGTGGGGGATCATTGGACTCTGTCCCACTTATACTGCACCTCCAAATGAGCCTTGCGATGGCGGCAATTCCTCGTCAGTGTACGAGGACAACATCGTTCAATGTAATCCCAATAATTATTACTGCAGCACGGGAGTCACGATTAATGATGTTCCGGGAAACAAGGTGGGAAAGACTCAATCGGGCGTTAGAACCCTCATTCATGAAGGAGGGGGAAATCAGTCGGAAGGAACCAACAATGGACAGGACACGATCAGCGTGGTTGGCACGGGCCCGGGTTTCTCTTTCACGATTAGCGGCGGTTCTAATAATCCCAACCCCGCCTTGCGAAACCAGCAAATCAATACAAGCGATTCGATTGTAATCATTCCTTTGACCAATTCCCAGCCGCCTTCCAATGGCCAGTTAAAGGTTTCGATAGACGGGTTTTTAAAGGTATTCCTTACCCAAGTTCACCCCTCTAACGCCAAACCCAATTCTGTCAAGAACCAGATCGACGGAATCATTATCGGTTTCGACCGATGTACTCCTTCGGCACCAGGTGGCAATGGGTTGCCGACGGTCAGTGGAAATGCTGGACCGGCAATCCTGAGGTTGGTTCAATAAGGGTGATTGCCCGCTGGTCATACTCCGGTATGGTCCCGCAGGCCTCTTTAAGAAAAAAGGCTCTAAAAGCTAATGAGTATCAGTTTAAAAAAGAAAAATCTTGCGCTTATGTGGAAGCAGCCTTCCGATGTTTTTCACAGTCGCAACTTAGAATAGTAAATATTCCAGTAAAACAGTAGGTTGCTAAGGCATTGGGGCTGGCTAAAGCTTTGGTCGCATAAATGCGTTAATGTGGGAAAATCTTGGAAGCAGGAACGTGTCTGTCAGACAATTCGAATGAAATTCTTTGCATTTCTTTGTGCATCTGGGAGAGAGACCATGAAGATTAGGATCAGTTCACGAGGCATTTTCTCGATCCATGTAGGATCCGAAAGAGGGATTACCCTATTCATGGCTGCAGCCGGCATGTTTGCGATGCTGGGCTTTATTGCCCTGGCTGTAGACATGGGCATGCTTTATACGGCTCGGGCTGATTGCCAGAAGGTTGCCGACGCAGCGGCGCTTGCCGGAGCCAAGGAAGCTTTTTTGGTTCCAAATTCTAATCCGACCCAAGCCGCGACTGATGCTGCCATCTCTGCAGCCAGGGCCAATTACAAACCTACGACGAACTACACTAATGACGATAGGCTGAATATCATAGTAGATAACACCGACCATACAGTGCAGGTCAGGGTCACAAGAACCGCTGCCAATAGCAATCCCGTTCAAACCTTCTTTGCCACAATTTTTGGAATCGCTGCGGTCGACGTAGCTACAACAGCCACGGCGGAAGTATTCGTCCCGGCCGCCTTCGGTAATCCACCCATTGGAGAAAAATGCGTCAAGCCTTGGTTTCTGCCTAACCGATATGATTTTGATGGAAATGGACCCAATCCGCCTCGTCAAATCCAAAGTAGTGACCGTGGAACACTGATCAGTATTAAACAAGGGCAGTCAGCACTAGCCTGGGCACCAGGGCAATACCTGATTGCAACCTTGCCCAACAACGGAGCTCCACCTTCTTGCCCCAACTGTGGTAATGGAGCGCAGGCAGGGCAAGGCGGTGACTTGTATCGTCAGAACATCGCTTGCTGTAATAGAAATCCCATTTGGTGCGGTATGTCTATTCCCTTTGATACGGATAATGGAAACAAGGTCGGTCCAACGGGACAAGGCATAGACTGCCTCATCAGCCAGGGTCCTGGCAATTCTGGCGGCCAGGATATTTTGGTGCATCCCGTGTTTACCGGAGATTCAAATCCACTCACGATAACTACGGGCTCAAATAATCCAATAGGCGGCGGGCTCACCGTTACTGACAGCTCTTCTCTTATAATGGTTCCACTCTTCGATCCATTAACCAATCCTCTCGGGAGCGGTCAGAGCACAGTCACGGTGAATGGCTTTATGCAGATTTTCGTTAAAAATGAACATAACCCTCAAAACACTGTTGACGCCTATATTATTCAGGTTTTGACCTGTAACGCTTCCGGTGGAGGTGGCGGTGGTGGTGGAACTCCTATTAGCGGTCCACTCGGCAATCCACTGCCGTTAAGATTAGTCCGTAATGCTGGGACCTGATTCGTGGGGTAAATTTGAGTCGTTTTGAAATCTCTAAGACAGGTGAAGTGCTTATGAAAGAACAGTCAAAAGAAAAGGGAGCTGAGCTCGTTGAAACAGCTTTTGTAATTTTGCTATTCATCATATTGGTGTTGGGCGTCTTTGAGTTTGGACGGGCTTACAACATCTATCAAAATATTACCAGCGCGGCGAGAGACGGAGCTCGATTTGCGGTAGCTCCACAAAAGGGCGGAACGCTCAACTACCCCAACAAAGACACCGAGGTAAAACCCCTCATCGAAGGGTTTCTCCAAAGCGCTAACTTGGATCCATCCGCAGCAAGTATCAATATTTTGACAGCTCAAAACGTAGACCCAAGCTTAAATTGTACACCTTGCCCTAGCGGGGGCTGTCCGTGCGGGACCACTGTGACTGTTTCCTATCCCTTCTCTTTTTTGTTTTTTGGCAACCTAACAATTTCCACGTCAGTTACCATGCGAAACGAGGCGTAGGCGAGTTTGGTAGGACTATTTCATTTTCTTTCGGGGATGCAATATGAAGCAACGGTCTTCCAAAACATCAGGGTGTGGAGAACGCAGACGAGATAGCAAGCCTGGGTTACAGGAAAAGGGAGCGCAGTTAGTAGAATTCGCCTTCATCCTGCCTTTTGTCCTGGTCTTTGTGATTGGGATAACGGAGTTTGGGAGGGGCTACAACATTTACCATAATGTCACTAACGGAGCCAGAGAAGGCGCCCGTCTATCAACCATACCTGAAAATAACCAGCCTAGCCAGGTACCCGACAATATAAGGAATCGGGTCGTAAACTATATGAATAGTTTAGGTCTTCAGACCTCCTACTACACAGGAGCAGCTACCAAAAATCCGAGCGGTACAACAGTGACAACTTATGTTTATGGAAGCTATCCTAACGGAGCTTATCTGCTCATTAATCAAGCTGAAAAGATACCGAAACTTGACTCTTCGGGCAATCCTATAAGTTTAGCCTATTACATAGGCTCGAAGGTGACTCTCACTTATCCTTATACTTTTCCTCTGTTCCGGGGTGTGATCAATTTAATGCTCTCCACCACTGCCTATAACGGGACAATGTATATAAAAAACACGGCTGTTATCGAAAACGATTAGCCCGCCTCCATCTTAGTGTTCGCTTTTCAGAAAATACGTATTTCGCGTTCATGCTCGTACTGCTCGAGCCTGTGCAATGGATCGAGCAAAAGCAAGATGACGTCTGTTTTTGACGGCATGCTTGCTTTCAGAGCCCCCGTGTCAACCCGGGGTGGGGCGGACTCGCGCACAATTTTTTGCTTATCCGGGTCCGCCGTGCCCAGCAACCGATGGGCACGGCGGACCCGGATGAAAAGGGAATGCCTCCACGATACCCCCGCGCTGAAGCAGGGGGCTAATGAAAAAAGCGCCTGCGAACTCAAAAATAAATGTTGAAATTTTCCGTGCTGCCTGTAGAATAATGAATCGAATTTCAATTTCGTTATTTCTTCTTCTCTAAACTTTGCTACTCAGGGTTTGACTCTTAGTGAACGCATTGTCCACATAGCTGACGATGCAAAGGGCACAAATTTATGTTGAACATTGTCGGAAAGGATCGATTGAAAAACGAGGCGGGTTCGATACTCTTTATCGTAGCTGCCGGAATCGTTGTACTTATTGGGATCGCCGGCCTGGCCATCGATATGGGAATGCTCTACAACGTCAGAACTGATCTTCAGAACGCCATGGATGCTGCTGCCATGGCTGGAGCTTCGCAGCTTAACGGCAATACTGCAGGGATTAACGACGCAGTAACTGAAGCCATCGCTGCTACCAACAACTATTATTTCAACACCACACCTGTGGCTGTGGCGGCCGCTGATGTCAGCTTTAGCGCCAACCGCGACAGTGGCTATGTTGACCAGGCAACTGCTGCTGCAGTTCCGGCCACCATAAGATTTGTAAAAGTTTTCAAGCAGAAGACGATGGATCTGGCACTGCTCAAGATTATCCCGGGTGTGGGAACCGCCACCAATGTGTCCGCCGCAGCCGTAGCCGGGCAAAGTCCACCCATTAATAAAGTCTGCGACGGTCTGATCCCACTGGCGCCAGAGCCATTAGTGGATCCAGCGACTGGGACCATCGTCACTAATTATGTCATAGGTCTGGAATACACGCTTCGCTTCGAAGGCGGCCAGAATCCTCCGACAGGATCTGGAAATTACCTGGTTCTGGACTTCAGTCCGATAGTAGGTGGAAATAGCGGGGGCGCCCTGGTTCGTGATCTTCTTAGGAGCGGAGCGTCGGGTTGCATCGGAATCGGTGACGCCATTTGCTCCAAACCAGGCGTGACCTCAGGTCCCGTCAGACAAGGTCTTAACGATCGATTTGATTCCGACACAGATACCGTTGAAGGGCCCTATTCCAGTTATACAGGAAATGGCAGACGTATTTTGCCTGTGCCGATAGTTTCTTCCAGCCCGACTAGTTTACAGCCTATTGACAACGGAAAAAACTGCACTCAGCAGCCGTTGTACATCGCCGACCTGGTGTGTTTCTTTCTGAGGCATCGCGTTGCTAACGGGAGCACGAATGTCAGGGGCGAATTTATCGGCCGGTGCAACGCAAATGGTAAATCAGATCCCACCAAGGGGACGCCGGGCATTTCCGGATTGCCAAGTGAGAGGCATATCGTCCTTTATCGTTAGGCAAGGAGAGGTAATGGCAACAGATAGGAGAGCCATCCAATTAATTCGGGCAGAATTATTATTGCGGAATAAATCATTCAGACAAAGAAGCAGTTTACTGGCGCAGACGGGCCAGAGCCTCTTGGAATTTGCCGCCGTTTTGCCTCTATTGCTTCTAATTGCCTTTGGTGTCACTGAATTTGGCCGCGCCTATTACCAATATAATACGCTAAGTAAAGCCATCCGCGACGGAGCTCGCTACATGAGTAGTCACACGTATGGTAGTGCGGAGATAACTAATGCTAAGAGCATGGTCGTTTATGGAAAGACCGGGAGCAGCGGTACGGCTGCGCTTCCTGGTTTAACCACTGGTTTAAT
>QHZQ01000421.1 GCA_003224725.1 Acidobacteriota bacterium
TACGTATACGGCTGCTGTGCCAGACCTGTTCCACTCTGGTTTTGCCACCAGTCTGGCTCAGATGGAGAACACGGCTGCCTCCCCCGTAAGAGGAGGACAAGAATAAGAGATTGTCTTCCCCCCACACAGGCATACTAATCGCCAAGCCGTACCCGGTGTAATGTGGATGGCTCCAGAGCAATTCACCGTTAATGGGATTTACCCCGATGATGTCTTGGAACATGAGGGCAACCACCTGGTCCTGGCCGTCCACATTGATCAGTATCGGGGAGGAATTAGAATTGAAGAAATAATGTTTCTGCCATGCGACGCTTCCATTTTTCTGGTTGAACACCATCAAGGCGTGTTCTGCGCCGCCAACCATCAGGATCACCATGTTCTTGTACGGCAGCGGCTGGCAGGAATAACCATAAACCATTACCGTGCCCTTGAATTCTTTGTAAAGGTCGTGGGACCAGAGCGCTTGGCCCGTTTTCTTATCGAGACAGTGAAACTTACTGGTGACGCCAACTGTGTAAACTCGATCCCCCACCAGCGTGGGCATGGAGTGAGGTCCAGCTCCAGAGCTCATGTCCATACTTTTTAAATAGGGGGCAGCGTAGGAGTATTCCCAGATCGTCTTCCCGCTTTTTGCGTCCAGGGCGACGACCACTTCCTGATCGACTTTGCCGCTTTGCGGGAATGTCGCTGCCCGGTGATACATGGTGTAGAGCCTGCTTCCGTCTACAGCAATCCCAGAATAGCCGTCAGTGCCGAGCGGGCGGCTCCAGAGTCGTGGCGGGCCGGTAGTCGGCCATGAATTCGCCAGGCCTTTCGAGTCTGACTGGAAATTACGCTTCGGGCCGCCCCACTGCGTCCATCCAGAAGAAGTTCCCTGAGCTGCCGATTTCTTACCTGGCGTTTTCGCAGGAGACTGGCCTTGCGCACGTGGAGCAAGGCTAAATCCAATAAAGAAAAGCAGGAGAATGAGTGCTGGCAATCGTCCCATGAATTCATGCTCCAGTTGGTTGCCGATTGTGATTGCGGATTGCGGAATAACAAACGACTGGACTCATCACTCGTCAATCATCGCTCATCACTGCTTATTCGCATCGCAACGCCACCATCGGATCGACGCGAGTAGCCTTGCGCGCCGAGACATAGGTGGCCGTGAGTGCCACACCAGCCAAGGCGAGAGAGACACAAGCAAAGGTCAGCCGGTCCGTCGGCGTTACTCCGTAGAGCAGGCTGGCGATGAACCGAGTTGCACCTAGGGCGGTAATCAAACCCAGTCCAACGCCAATCAGGACCAACCTCAGCCCATGTCCCACCAGCAGACTGATCAGATCGCCTGATCGCGCCCCTAATGCCATGCGAATGCCGATCTCATGTCTCCGCTCGCTGACTCGATAGCTCATCACGCCGTAAACTCCGATCGTTGCCAGCAGCAAAGCGACCAGAGCGAACAGTCCTATGACTCTTAGAATGAAACGGGATTCCCAGAGTGATTGTGAAATGACTTGCTCCATACTAAGTACACTCAGTAGAGGTTGTTCTTTGTCCACCTCCGAAACGACCTTGCCTAAAGTAGCGGCTAAGGTGGACTGGTCCGATGCTGTCCTCACCAATACGGCTGCAAATCCTGGGGAGCGCAGCGGACGGTACATCGTGGGCGGCCCTTCGGCATTCAACTCATGTCTCACATCTCCCACCACGCCGACAACCGACATCCACTGAGCCGATGCCCCACGGCCCGTTATCCTAATCCGCTTATCGAGAGGATTCTGCCCAGGCCAGAAACGTTGAGACATGCTATTACTGATGATCACGACTTCAGGAGCGCCTTCTCTCATGTCTGCCTCTGTGAAGACTCGACCCTTCACCAGAGGGATACCAACCACTGCAAAAAAGTTAGGGTCTGCGTAGCGATCCTGCGCGCTCGGCATTTCAGCAGGCGTTGGCTCGGGCCGACCATCGATGACAAAATTTGACGGACGTCCAGACCCGCTCAGTGGGGGTGGAATAGCCATGCAAACTGACTGCACACGTGGCAACTCTTGTATTCGCTGAATGAGTTGTCGGAAGAACGCTTCCTTCTGGGGCGTCTCAGAATACTTTGACGGGTTCAGGAAGAGAGTCATACTCAAGAGGTTTTCCGGATTGAAACCGAGCTTAACATGCTCCAGCAGCCAGAGGCTTTTCAGCATCAACCCGGCACTAATCAATAGCACCAGGGACAAACCTAACTCGGAAACCACAAAGAGGTTCAGCCAGCGATGAGGGCGTGAGCCCGTGGTCAGGCTTCTGCCCTCCTTCAAACCTTCGTTGAGATTGGATTTCGAAGCATAAAGGGCCGGCGCCAATCCGAAAAGGAGGCCCGACAATAGCGAGGCGACTATCATGAAGCTCAGCACCAGTCCATCGATGCGAAACCTATTTAGGTCCAAAGAGCGATACTGGGCCCTGAGTTCTTGAGGGAGATAGGTAGCGATCATCACAACGAACCAGGCACCCACTAAAAGACCTGCAATGCCACCTAGTCCCGAGAGCAGCAGACTCTCCGTTAACAGCTGGCGAATCAGCCGAAGCCGACTGGCTCCGAGGGCCATCCGGACGGTAATTTCCCTCTGTCGCGCCACCGCACGGGCCAGTAACAGGTTGGCTACATTCGCACACACGATCAGCAGCACTGATCCAACGGCCGCCAGGAGGATCAAAAGGGTGGGCCGAAGGTCCCTTACGAGAACTTCACGTAAAGGCAAAACCTCTATTCCCCAGCCAGCATTCGTTGTGGGGTATTGCTTTTGAAGTCGGCTGGCGATGACATCCATGCCTGCCTGAGCTTCTTTCAGCGTCATCGCTGGTTTCAGCTTGGCAATCACATTCCCAACGCGATTCCATCGGTAGCCCCAATGTACCGCTTCATAGGTGCTCTGCGAGGTCCATAGATCAACCGATCCTCCGAACGCTCCTCCGAAGAATCGAAAGTCCGACGGCAGGACTCCAACCACCGTGTAAGTCTCCTCACTCAAGCGGACCGCTTTGCCTACAACGTTCGGGTCGCCCCCAAACCGGCGCTGCCATAGGCTATGGCTTAAGACAACGACGAGCTTGCCACCTGGGTTGTCCTCTTCTGGAAGAAAGGTTCGGCCCAGCGCAGTTCTCACGCCCAGCAGAGAGAAAAAGCTGGCAGTGGCGCTCATGGCGTTGATCGGATCGGCCTCATCCTTGCCTATCAGGACCAGTGGTTCACGAGAACCCCAAGATGCAACTTGTGTGAAGACCTGGTTCTGGTCTCTCCAATCCGCAAAGTCGGCCAGCGAAACACCCGCATCTCCTTGCCGGCTTGTCGACCAGAGCACCATGATCCGGTCAGAATCTTTATAAGGGAGCGGTTGTAATAGAACTGCATTGATCACACCGAAGATTGCAGTCGTCGCCCCGACTCCTAAGGCTAATGTGAACACGATGATCAGGGTG
Source organism: Acidobacteriota bacterium (assembly GCA_003224725.1). Lineage (GTDB taxonomy): Bacteria > Acidobacteriota > Terriglobia > Versatilivoradales > Versatilivoraceae > QHZQ01. The sequence continues at coordinate 3,460 of QHZQ01000421.1, forward strand.
ATGCCGGGCCTTTGACGCAATATCCGAAGGCCAAAGCGAACATCCTGTCCAAAAGTCTCTATCCATCGCGAACGCCGAACATCACGGGATTCCTCCTTGATTTGCTCTACGCCGCCGAAGACTCTCAGCGCGGCAAAACGAGCTTCTTCCGGAGTCATGCCCGCCGCAATGTTCTTCTGGATTTCACTCTCCAGATGGAACTGCAGTTCTTCGGAAAGGTCGTCCTCCATTCGATCTTTGCGGAACAGGCTCTGGAGGCGACGGAAAACCGTTCGGATGCGACACATGAGATACTTCCTTTGCTCTTGCCTGTTTTCAAAAAGTTATGGGTCGGTCAGGTTTAGACCCCATTATCAAGATCCTCCACACGCAGCCCCGTTTGGGTCGCCATCTTTATAGTCCAGGGAGATAAGTGATGATCCGAGCTCCGTCAGGAGCGGCATCGGTCTATAGAAAATGCGAGCGTCAGCAATACGCGTTTCACTCTTTCAAAACCTTCTTGAGGATTATGGTCCCACGATGGGCCGATGATTCGTCATCATCTTTGAGAGTGGCACTGATGACTTTTCCGTTCTCTAGGTCAAAGGTAATGGTTACTTTGTCTGAAGCCCACTCGGGGTAGAAGGTGGATTGATTGATGGGGATCAGCTTCCAGGGCTTCTCCTTGACATAATGTCCGAAGAGTTCCCCGTCTTTGAAGAGGAACCTGAACTCTACCTCCGCTCCTTCAACGTTCTTGCCTTTGTATGTCCCGGCATAACTCTTCAAGACATCAGGATCGATCTTGGACTCGGCATTGGCTAAGATGGCAGCCAGCATTGCAATGATGATGCAGGTGATTTGTTTGGCGGACATGTTGAGTCTCCTGTTCTAACCGGAAAAGACACTTTCTCGTGGGGTTAAGAAGTCGTTCGTTTTGTTACCGGAGTTCTAAGGCTAAACATTGTGGCTCATTTCGGAAGACACGATTCTTCATTCATGCCGGAGCGCCACCATCGGATCCACTCTCGCTGCCCGACGCGCAGGGATGTAACTGGCCAGCAGGGTCGCGCCGGTTAACAGCAGTGAGACTGTCGCGAAGATCGTGGGATCTG
>QHZQ01000422.1 GCA_003224725.1 Acidobacteriota bacterium
GGGATTGCCAAACAGCGTCACTCCTTCGTGAATCAAGCCTCTCCATTCATTGCCGTGCAACACAATAAACGCCAGGCCACCGAGCATGGTTAAGAGGACCCAGCGCACGGTTGCGCCGCGATCCTCCCGTTGAGCTGCGTTAACTCCCAGCACCATGGTCAGGCTGCTGGAGAGCAAACAAAAGGTCATCAGCGAAGCCATGGCAATGGTAGGCCACAAATGGAAAGGCGTGGGCCAACTGGCGCTCGCCACCCTCACGTAACTGTAGCCTATTAACACCGCTGAAAAGGTCAGAGAATCAGAGAGGATGAATAGCCACATCCCCAGCTTCTTATGACCTACTGAGTAAGGAAGGGCTCCCCCGCTCCATTCCGACACGGTAAACTCGTCCACATGCGCTTCCGCCATCCAATTACCTCCAAAGGAATAGTAAGAAGAACAGATAAATCCAAAGCCCATCCATGAAGTGCCAATACAACGCCGTGACATCCAAAACCGTCCAGCCAGCCTGGCTTGCGTTTTTGTGCCTCCAGGCTCGAAACATGACATAGCTAAGAGCCAGCATCCCTCCCAGAAGATGGACTCCGTGGGCACCTGTCATTAGATAGAAAAAGGAACTGTGTGGATTGCTGCTGAGATAAATCCCCTGGGCTGCCAGGGATTGCCAGATCGCTATTTGGCCCAACAAGAAGGTGATTCCCAGCAAAGTCGTTAAGGTTATCCAGCCTCGAAAGCGACCGTCTAAACGACGTCTCAGGGATCTTCGTGCCAGCTCAAGAGTCAGGCTGCTCACTAGTAACACGAAGGTATTTGGCAACAGCCATGGTGGCAGCGCAATCGGATGCCAATCCTGGGAAACGCCTTGGCGAACCACATAGGCGCTGCTCAAAGCCACAAAGAGCATCAGAATAGAAGCCAGTCCCAGCATCATTCCCAGGTGATAGGCTTGAGGAGAGCTTCCGTGGGAACCGTAACTCCCCCAACCCTCGGGACTATCGTCTCCCCATCCTCCACCTTGAAGGCCGCCACCACCGGCGCCGGGTCTTTTGGGTTTGGGTTCAATTTCAGGAGGACTAATGGTTGCGGGCATGGTTGCTTGGATCCTTACTTCTTCGCATCGAAAATAATGAACTCTTCAGTTTTTGACACATGATAGGTGAAACGTGATATGTGAATCGGTCTGCATCACGAAGTCCTTGGGGGCGCCAGGAACCCCATATTCATACGGGCCATGGTGAACCACCGGAATCTTCCCGGCAAAGTTATCGTGCGGCGGAGGTGAGGGAACAGTCCATTCCAAGGTAGTCGCGTCCCAGGGATTCTGCGGCGCCTTTGGTCCCTTAAAGAGACTCCAGAAGAAATTCACTAGAAAGATGATTTGAGCGGCAGCCGTGATAATAGCCGCAATGGTGATGAAGACGTGGTAGGGCTGAGTCTCGGCCAGAAATTTGAATTCCGTGGCCTGGGCATAGCGCCGGGGATGGCCCATAATGCCCATGGTGTGCATCGGCAGAAAGATAGCATAGACTCCGATGAAGGTGAACCAGAAATGAAGTCTTCCCAACCCCTCATTCAGCATCCGGCCAAACATTTTAGGGAACCAGTAATAGGTTGCGGCGAAAATACCAAAAATGGCGGCGACTCCCATGATCAAGTGAAAGTGGGCAGGAACGAAATACGTGTCGTGTAGATAAACATCCAGAGACGTTTGTCCCAGAAAGAGGCCAGTGATTCCACCCGACACAAAAAGGGAGACAAACCCAAGCGCATAAAGCATGGCGGTGGTGAAACGAATTTTCCCTCCCCAAAGGGTTCCAATCCAGTTGAAGGTCTTGATGGCAGAAGGCACGCCGATGCTCAGAGTCAAAATCGAAAAGGCGATGGCCGAATAAGGGCTCAAGCCGCTGATAAACATGTGATGACCCCAAACAAAGAACCCGAGCATCCCTATGGCCAAGATGGCATAGACCATAGCCCGATATCCAAAGATGGGCTTACGTGCGAAGGTTGACAAGATCTGTGAGGTAACGCCCATGCCAGGGAGAATCGCAATGTAAACTTCGGGATGGCCAAAAAACCAGAAGAGGTGCTGCCAGAGAATCGGAGAGCCCCCCGAATGCGGGATGATTTTATCGCTGACGACCAATCCTCCCGGTACAAAGAAACTGGTGCCACCCACGCGATCCAATAAGAGCAAGATGCCACCAGCTAAGAGCACCGGGAAAGAAAGCAAAGCCAGAATCGCGGTAGTGAACCAGGTCCACACCGTCAGAGGCAACCGCATTAAGGACAGGCCCCGGGTCCGCATATTGAGGACTGTCGTAATGAAATTTAAGGCTCCTAGAAGCGAGCCTGCACAGAAAATGGCGATGCTAATGATCCACAATGTCTGCCCCAATCCCAATCCCGGACCAGCCACTTGTCCCAGGGCGCTCAAAGGCGCATAGGCCGTCCAACCGGAGATGGGAGCGCCGCCGGTAGCAAACAAAGCAGCCACCATGACCACCAGGCTGACGAAGGTCACCCAAAAGGAGAGCATGTTCAAAACGGGAAATGCCATGTCGTGCGCGCCGATCTGGATGGGGAGAACGTAGTTGCCGAACCCGCCCTGAGGCGCGGTTGTCAAGACAAAGAAGACCATGATGGTGCCGTGCATGGTCACCATGGAGAGATAAAATTCGGGCGTCATGGGCCCACCTTCGAATCCTGCCGGAAAAATCTTGGCCAGCAAGGGCCACTGCTCCATGGGCCAGGCCAATCTCAGGCGGAAAATGACGGACAGCGCCATACCCAGAAAAACTGAAAACAAGGCCAGGAAATAATACTGAATGCCAATGATTTTATGGTCGAGGCTGAATATCCACTTACGAATAAAACTCTTGGGAGCCTCGTGGACCGCAGCGTGTGTCATCTCAGACATCGCTTGTACCCCTCTTTCTTATTAATACATGCGATCAGCCCTCAGCTTTCAGTGCTGACTGCTGATCAGCTTATTTCAAACCTTAATTTAGAATACGTTGATTTTAATTACAAGCGATCAGCTCTCAGCCGTCAGCGATCAGCTCTCAGCTTTCAGCTAAAGCAAAGAAGAATAGAAAGAGCATTTATTCCCGAAGAAGGGACTGACTAGACGATGTTACTGTTTCGGTCGCTTTGGCTGAACGCTGACCGCTGATGGCTGATCGCTTGCATTTTCTGACGGCTGACCGCTTGCATTCTCCGACGGACTGACCGCTTGCATTTTCAGTTGCTGGCTCGATCTTTGAGCCAGGCATTAAAATCCTCGTCGGACATCACCATCAAATAGCCTCTCATTTTGAAGTGTTCCATTCCACATAGCTCAGCGCAAGCAATTTCATACTCACCGGTTTTCATGGCTTTAAAGTGAATTGGAATCGCCATTCCAGGAACAGTATCTTGCTTGAGGCGCAATACTGGAACAAAAAAGCTATGGGTCACATCCTTGGAACGCAAAATGAGCTGGATAGGTCGATTGACAGGGATTGCCATCCGATTGAGGCTAACCACATCATCTTTAGAAGCCGGGTCGGTCGGGTCCACCCCGACCGGGTTGGACTGGTCATTAATTAGCTTGGGTACCGTGCGTCCAAACTTGCCATCGGCGCCAGGGTAACGAATGTTCCAGGCAAACTGTTGTGCAGTCACTTCAATTTGTAAGGCATCGGGCGGAGCCTCCTTCAAATGAAGCTGGGCCCAGACCTTTTGTCCCATGGCAGCCAGAGTCACAAACACTACACCCGTCAAGAGCATCAGACCAATTTCCACTTTATTGCTGCCATGAGTGTAAGTCACCTGCCCCTTGCCGCGATCCCGATAACGCCAAATGAAGTACCCAAGGGTGATCTGGGCTGAAAGGAAGGCTATCGCCACGACAACCAGAGTCCGTATGAACTGCTCGTCAATGGCGCCCCCATGTTCTGAAATCTGTTCCGGGAACCAGCCCAGCTTTCCGGAAAACAGAAGAGCCGAGGCCA
>QHZQ01000414.1 GCA_003224725.1 Acidobacteriota bacterium
GAATTGCTCGGGACTTCGCACCTGCGCGTCTTTGGTGGCGAACTTCCTTCGGGAGCCACTGAAGAGCAAGGTATCCAATGGATTGTGGAAACGATGAAACCCGCTTGCAATTATGCCGCGAAGAAGGGTGTGACGCTTGGCATCGAGGACCATGGTGGGATCACCGCCAAGGCCGCGACGCTCCTCGAGATCCTAAGACGGGTTGATTCACCTTTCGCCGGTATCAATCTCGACATTACCAATTTTGCCGAAAACTATTACGCTCAGATTGAAGCGTGCATTCCCTATGCAACCCATACTCACATCCGCGATGTTTTTGAGAATCACGAACCCGTTGACCTCGACCGAGTGTTTAAGATGTTCGCCAGGGCCGGCTACAAGGGATGCATGTCGGCCGAGTATGAAGGCTATGAAGACGCTATGACGGGGGTACCCAAACTCATCGTTCGGGATTGTACCCTCATTCCCCTTTTGGTAAAGGAAGAATAAGGAACACCAATGGATCCGTTAATCGCGAATTCCGAAGTTAGACCAGTTGAATGGAGGCGAAGCACCCGCAAAGACCAGCCCTCACCCGGCCACCGCGACCGCCGTCGCTTCGGTCACCCTCTCCCAAAAGGAGAGGGACTGGACTTTGGACATTTGGGGAGCTCGCATTTTGGAGTGCGCTGGCTTGACAGCGCTTTCTGCCTGCGGCTTTGACGCAGGCTGGGACTACCGACGCGAGGAAAAACTCCCAGCAAGCGTTTCAGGTGCACTTCGAAGATAAATCATTATCAAACGTGCGCTTCAAGAACGTAGCAGACTTTTCGGCCCTCGTTTGGGGGCGCTGTCAAGCCAGCGCCAATGAAAGCGGCGTCAAGCCGCCGCACTCGAAGAAGCCGCGACCGCTGGTCGTGGCTTAAAAATGTCCAAACTCTAGGTGCTTATACTCGTCCTCGAAATCTAAAAGCCGAGCACGACGACGAGGACGAGAACAACGACAATTCCATGAGCGAGAACAAGATTTTCGTTCGATCCACATAGCGGGCCTCTAATTCAAGGAAATCAAATGTCACCTCTTTCTCGACCAAAGCTCATTGGGCTGATTACTGTGGTGGGAATCATTCTCGTAGTGGTCTGGCTGACTCTCAAAAAAGGACGGGAGATTGGACAGCCGCCGACTGGATTGAAGGCGATCCATGTACCGCCTGGTTTTATCGCCGAAAAGGTGGCCGGCGACGATTTGGTAGCCTATCCCATGTTGGGCACGTTGGATGAGCGCGGTCGGTTGTTTCTTTGCGAATCTTCAGGGAAGAACGTCACCACCGAAGAGATGAAGGCGACCCCTGAATTCCGCGTCCGTTTACTTGAAGACCTGAATGGGGATGGGGTCTATGATCGGAGCCAGGTCTTTGCCGATAAGCTCACGATGCCGGCTGGGGCTGTTTGGTACCGCAAGAGTCTCTATGTCGCTTCCCCGCCTGACTTGATTCGCTTTGATGACACAAACAATGACGGCATTGCCGATCGCCGCGAGGTTGTATTGACGGGATGGAATCTCTCTTCGAACGCCGCCAGCCTCCACGGCCCGTTCCTGGGCCCCGATGGCTGGCTGTATCTGACAGACGGTCGCCACGGTTACAAGATTCAAACCAAGGAGGGGCCGGTTTTGGAGGGCAAGGCATCGCGGATCTGGCGTTGTCGCCCGGATGGGTCGGGGCTGGAATGGATGAGTGGGGGTGGTTTCGATAATCCAGTAGAGCTCATCTTCACGACGGCCGGGGAGGTGATTGGCACGATGACCTATTTCACAGACCCCCAGAACGGCCAGCGGGACGCTTTGCTACACTTTGTCGAGGGTGGCGTGTATCCCAAGTGGTACTCGGTAGTCAGCGAGTTCAAGCGCACCGGAGATCTCATGCCTGTCATGACGAAGTTTGCGCGGATCTCGCCGGCAGGATTGCTCCGCTACCGCAGCGAGAGCTTTGGCCCCCAGTACCAGGGGAATCTCTTCAGCGCACAGTTCAATCCACACCGCGTCCAGCGACACATCGTCTTCCGAGAGGGTGCGACTTTTCGTACCCAGGATGAAGATTTCCTAACTTCCAGCGATCCGGATTTTCATCCGACCGACGTGATGGAGGATGCCGACGGCAGCCTTTTAGTGGTTGATACTGGAGCCTGGTTTATCCATGGCTGTCCGATCTCGAGAATTTCGAAGCCTCAAATCCGAGGTGCGATTTACCGTGTTCGAAGGGCCAATGCACCGAAAATCGAAGATCCACGTGGGGTGAAACTTCAGCTTGAACATCTGCCCGTTGCAGAGCTGTCGCAGTATCTAGCTGACTCCCGGCCCAACGTTCGAGATCGGAGCCTCGAATTGCTGGTTGAAGCCGGAGAAAGTTCAGTTGGGCCTTTGGCGGACCTTCGGCAGAAGGCAGCTTCCCCGGAAGCGCGCTGTGGGGCTGTGTTTGCCTTGGCCAGAATTGGGTCGCCGGCAGCTCGACAAGCTATCCGCGAGGCTTTGGATGATCCGGACTTCCTGGTGCGGGTGGCCGCCGCTCGAGCGGTAGGGCTAGCCAGGGATGAGCAGGCTGTCGAGCGACTGATGCGCATGGTTCAGAAGGAGGAGCCGGCCGTCCGGCGACAAGCCGCAACCGCCCTGGGACAAATAGGTAACGCCCGCGCGACTTCTGCCCTGCTTTCCGCCGCTGCCAACCCGGATGACCGCTTCGTCGAACACTCTATTTTCTACGCCTTAATCCGGCTCAAGGCTTCCTCGAAGTTAATCGAGGCCTTGGGGCAATCTGATCCCTTGGTACGGAAAGCGGCGCTTATCGCTTTAGATCAGATCGACGGCAGCCCGCTTAAACGCGAGCAGGCAGCTCCACTTCTTAGCGAGACGAACCCAGAACTGCGGCGAGCTGCCCTGTGGGTGATTTCGCATCACCCGAATTGGGCCGGAGCGGTCCTCGAATTTTTACGCGCTCATTTGCGAGCCACGGGATTTCCTGTTGATGAGGCGAATTCAGTGCGCGAGGTCCTGTTGGCTTTTTGTGGTGACTCAAAAGTCCAGGAAATGATTGCAGGCTTACTGGGCAACCCGGACCTTAACGCCGAGCGTCAATTATTTCTTCTGGGCATGATTGATCGCTGTTCGTTGAAAGAACTGCCGCAGGCTTGGGTTCAGCAATTTGCAAGGCTACTTACGGATCCAGACACGCGTGTTCGTTTACGAGCTATTGGGCTCATCCGGTCGCGCGGGATTCAGGGCCTGGATGAGCCCTTGGAACGTATAGCCTCCAGCAACACTGAACCGGCTGACCTTCGCACGGCTGCGTTGGGCGCGCAGGTGGATCACCATGCCAAGCTGGACGGCTCCTCCAATTTCCAATTCCTGCTGGCGCAGCTCCAGGCCGGGACCGAAGCAACTCTTCGGTTATCCGCGGCTCAGGTGTTAGGCAAGGCTGACCTGAGTCATGAACAATTATCGCTTCTGGCAGACCGCGTTCTGCCTCAGGCGGACGCTCTCATCCTCTCTACTTTGCTCGATGCCTTTCGTTCCGATAAGGATGAGCAAGTTGGTCAAGCTCTGGTTAAGGCGCTGCTGAACCCCAAGATCAACCTTAATGTGATTGGCAGCAAACGGATCGACCAACTTTTTCAGGCGTTTCCGGAAACGATTCAGCTCGCCGCAAAGCCGCTCCAGGAACGGTTCAAAATGGAACAGGTGGCCCGCGTGGGGCGGTTAAAACAGCTCCAGTACCTGCTGACGGCGGGAGGCGACGTCGGTCGCGGCCGCAACATCTTTTTTGGCAAGAAGGTCGCCTGTTCAACTTGTCACACGATTGGAACGGAAGGAGGGCACGTGGGGCCGGATCTAACCGCGATCGGTTCCATCCGCTCCGGACATGATTTGCTGGAAGCCATCGTGTTTCCGAGTGCCAGCTTCGTCCCGGGCCATGAGGTGTATCGGGTGAGGACCAAGACGTCCAGCGAAATACTTTCAGGGGTGATCGGTGAGCAGGACTCGGATGCGATTGCATTGATTACCGGCCCTAACGCCGAGGTGAGAATCCCTCGGGACCGGATCGCCTCTATGGAACCTTCGACGGTTTCCTTGATGCCCGAAGGGCTGGATACCAGCCTAAGTCAACAGGAGTTTACCGACCTCCTGGCCTTTCTACAGGCACAGCGTTGAGGTTTTCCCGGGCGCTGATGCGGCTTGCACGGATCGAGCCTGGCCATAGAGATGAAGCCTGGCCAGAGC
>QHZQ01000415.1 GCA_003224725.1 Acidobacteriota bacterium
AAAAACGATTTTTGCAGCTCCGATCGTGGCAACCAATCGTTCTAACGCGCCGCAGAAGACATTGGAGTAAGCCAAATCCACGTACACATTGTTGTGACCGGCTATCACATTCCGCGGGGAGGAATTTTCAAGAGAGATGCAGCTGCTGAACAGCTACTTCGAGGTGGAGCAACGGGGTCGTTAGGGAAGCTTCATTTGGTTGTAGAGCTCCCCCCTAACACGTTCGGCTTTTTCCGACCCACTTCTTCGTAGTATCTTTCAGGAATTTCCTTCGGATCTTTGTACACATGAAAAGTACACTTCTTGGCGGTGTCTGATGGGTAGGTCGGAGGCTCCACGACCCTCACAGGGTATCCGAAGGCATCGATGGGCTTTAGCTGCTGCACTATGCAGCAATTACTACAGTAATAGCAGACTCCCTCCTTATTCCATGCGAAATCGTGTTTCTCTTTTGTGACACCCCACCCGAAAGGGGGTTCCGTGCGTGGCGGCGAACCCTCAATCTCATCACCCCGTAAAATTCGTGCACCGCTGCCGCAAGGATCAAATCGAAACGTGTAGCGTTTCTCATCCTCTTCAAATTCCATGTTGCCCATTCGACCCGGCCCGACTAAGTGTCCCCGCATTGACTCAAAGCAAAGGTACACATTCGTCTTCAGTGATTCCTCCCAAGGAACGTGATCGATGTCAAATTTTGCGTAGCGCGTCTTGAAGAGCGGTCCGATGATGAAATCCCACATTTCCCCGAGCGCGGATTCACCAAATCTCGTGACCATTTCGTTAATGAGCCCATACAAATGGTCAACGTCGCGGTCCTGAATCAGACGCCAAATTTCCTTAAACTCTGCCAGCAATGTAAGGGCTTCACTGAAGCGCTGCTCTCCGCAGAGGAGAATCATTTCCCGTTGCATCGACCGAAACTCCTCCCACAACCGTCGCGGTTTGAAAGGACGGCCATCGGGCAGCGTCAATAACGAGAGGATTTTGGCATTGATATCACAGATCTCCTTTTTGTCGACGCCACACTTTAAAAGGAACTCATTGGTGTCTGGAATTAGTTGGCGAAAGATCCCGTAGATTACGTCGGCCTCATCTGCAAAAAAATCGACGAAGGTTGCTGCTTCCCGCGACTCATGCTGCTCGAGAGCAGATCGAATCTTGTCGTAGGTAGAAATCTTCTGATCTTGCCAATTGCCAGTGCGAACCCTTCGGCCCAATACGTCAGAAAACGCCAACCCGGGAGACTTGGGACCATGTTCTGCCCAGGGTTCGGCGTTAATCGTCAGCAACATCTCTTCAACCCAGCCACTTGCATCCTTCGCCATATTGTTTTGTCTCCTCTCCCTCTCACTACTAGTTGCAAACAATTCAGAAACAACAATCGCCAGGTCCCAACGCCCGTTGACAACAACGCAAACGTTAGCACTCTTTGCAACAGAGATGGCAGCTTTACGTAACTTCCAACTTCCACTCTCGTAAAACCGACGGCCCCTTCTCGTACGAACCGATCGTACCTCTCTTGGATGCCATGGTCCGGACAGGCCTACAACTCAAGCACTGTTTCCAAATGAGTTCTCCCGTGAAACGCCGAACAGCTGGTCACTGGCCAGCCGCGATTGGGTCAATTAGCTTCACCCCAAGCGAATCTGGGCTCTGACCGGTACACCTTCTTCCAGTCGACATGATTCAGGTACGGCTTTCCGTGATGATGGTTATCAATACTCCTGTGTAAGGAGGGGGAATTGCACAAACACTTTCTCCCACTCGACACGGTTCAGGTACGGCCTTCCGTGATGATAGTTGTCGATGTTCTCCATAAATTTCGCCAGCTGCTCCGTACCGGCAACACCATACGTATTCAGCCGCCACAGTACGCCTAAATCCGACACGTTATCCACCACTTCGGAAAAGGTCCGCGCGCTAGAGCGGGCGAGCACGTGCGCCTCCTGAAACTGTTGTAGACTCGCACCGAGCCGTTTCAGGAATTCTTCCCGCTGGGTGCGGGGATCAAGATGGAAGGCGCCGTCTAATTGAGCATACGCTCTGTCCAATTCGACAAAGAACTTCAGCATTTGCGCGTAGGCTTGGGTCTTGTTTTCTAGGTAAAACAATTCGTCCCGCGAACCCGGAGCCACGGTGCGCTCTGCCGTCTTCATGTAGACCAGCGCCTTCTCCTCGAGCTGAATCTCCTCGTTGAACACCTCGATCCGATGGGGGATGGTTTTGACAAACTCTTTCCAACCTTTAAAGGTCGGACCGTCATAGGGGTTCGGCTGTGCCGCATATTTCTGCACGATGCGCAGCTCCGTGGGAGGACCACAACAAGCCATGTCGGTTGGTTTGTTGGCGTGATAGCCGCCCGAGCCCTCCTTGTCTTCGAGCGCCATGAAGGCCTGGAACATAGGCGCGGCGGCCCGTTCGCCAAAAATCCTTTGGGCGTAGTCATGGTAAAACTGATCCGGAGTCAGATGGGGATTCCAGGTCCCATCTGCAAGATACTTCGCGAGGTGATCTTCGCCTCTGAATCGGTCCCCTAGTGGAGCCTGTCCCGTTACGTGGTTCTCAAGGGCGCCTTCCAGCATGCGGTCGCGGTGATAGAGCCGCACGTTGAACTGCATACCGATCATCCCTGTATCATCGTTGGTGATATGCATGAAGATGCGATCACGCTCTCCCATGTTGCCGAAGAGCTGCATGGGCACACCTTTAGGGGTATAGACGCCGCTGGTCTCGTTGTCCACCAGGAGGACGTCTTTGGGAAGCACCTTATCGAGCATCGGCAGCAGAAATGCCCGCCCCCACATTCCGACGCCGATCTTCGCCTTCGGGGCGGTTTGGTCGCGTACCGCCAGAACCTTCTGAATCAGATGGACCATGCCAATAGAATTGTCAACCATCCGAGGTTCCATATTGTCTGGTCGTGTCTGTCTAATCAGCATTTCAACGCTCTGATAGTTCAGACGCTCCCGCTCGAGCAATTCCTTGTCTTCCGGGTGATCGCAAACTGGATAATGTTCCGGCATCCAGAAAATATAGCCTTCCGCTTCAGGATAGGTGGTCACCATGGCTTTGAAGCGAAGCGCATTAATCTCGTAAACCACGGGATCGGTCGGACAAACGGCAGTGCCATGGAACGGATTGAACGGCAAGAAGGTTCCGACCCGGCGGGCATAGCGAGCCATGTTGGTCTCCATCTCATCCAAACTCTCCACGGCGACCCAAACTTTGACATTCCTGGTTTTGGCGTAATGGATCACGCGCTGAAGCAAGTCCTGGGCCCTTGCATAAACTTGGTCTTCGTCCTGTTCTTCCCGAATTTCTGAAAGGCTTCCTTCCCTTCGAAGTAATCTTCCACCTGCCGCGGAGCAAAATTACGTGTGGGCAGCACATAACCACCCCGCCAATCCCTCGAATCCCCCAAGCGCTTTTTCTCGCCTCGGTAGGAATACTCCAGGTACGGTTCGGGCGAGAACAAGTGCCAGATCAGGAAATTAAACTTCATCTTGGCCATTTGGTCCATGGACTTGGCGATATCAGCATAGGACCAAATGGAGCGCGTCTCATAGCAGGACGCGATCCCAAATCCCCGCTGGTTGAAGGCCGGCTCAGACCGGACATCCAGACGATTCAGCAGCAGCGAATCCCGATGGTTCGGAATGATGTCGTTGCTGATTTGAAAGACGATCCCTTGCCGCTCCAGCCAGTCGTAAGCCCCGTACAAGGTCCCCGCCTCGTCATTGCCGCCGATGACCAGCGCCGGTCGTCCCTCCATTTCGATCGTCTTGAGTAGGAAGCCTTCGGGTTTCAGACCTCGGAAGTCGAGCTGGCCCGCCGCCACAACCTTCTTCACCAAGGGATTGGTTTCCGGCCCCCCAACAAGAATCAGTGCCTGGTCTTTCGGTAGGCCGACGATGGCCGTCGGCTCCTCCACCTCCGGCCGCCCCCCAGTTAGTTCCCCGATATACTTTTGCAGTTCCCTGGCGGCCAGTGAAGACAACCCCCCGACGCTTCTCTGAACAACAATCGTGCATTTTGGTTGCGCGTCCGAGACGAGGTAGTGCTGAGCCAAGACCGTCTGGCAGAAAAGTGCACCTATAACCAAGCCCGAAACGACTCTCTGCTGGCTGCTGGTCCGATAATTACGTCTGATCCTCATGATTTCCTTATATTACATTGCGTCACGAATTCTTGGAAAAGTTTGGGGAGAGATCACGGGGTCTGCCAGGGGGAAAAGAAGCGACGGGTGGCTGACGCGGGCAACGTGCCAAGTCCCGGTTAGCCCCTGCAGCCGATGCCCCTATTTTTCCAGCGTCATTGCGTCAGCAGGCGCCTCCAACACTCACTATTGCGTGGTTGTGTGAAGAGTACGACAAGAACAAACTTCAATCTCGGCAGTTCGGCAAGGATTCGCGGACAGCGCCTTCTCGGTGGGGAGTTGCTTGGTAAGACAGAAGTCCAAGTCAACGTACGTTGTGAAGTGGTAGGGGCCCGTCCATTCCGTTGGAGGGCCCGTTCTCGTAAGTTCGGAAAACATCAATAGCCAAATCAGAAGATGAACTTCAGACCGAATTGGATCTGCCGCCCATCCTTGGCGGCGGAGATGGTGCCAAAGGTCGGAGATCCCTCGTAGAAGTAGTTGTCCGGCTGACCCAGGTTCGTCAGGTTGGGGAAGTTGAAAGCCTCGGCCCGAAATTCCAAGCTCTTCGACTCCGTAAGGCGGAACACCTTGCCCAAGGACAAGTCAATGCTATGCAATGGGGGCCCGTCCATCCAGTTGGAGGGCGCGTCCCCGTAAGTTCTGAAAGGGGCAGTAGCAAAGCAGCTTGTGTCAAACCACCGGTCTCGGTTACGATCGCCGGCGGGAAGGCTTGGGTTACAGGTTACGTTGGGGCGCGTCGAGAATATCTGCCCAGTGTCGGACAGGTCCGCCGCATATATTGTGAACTGCCCGCCAGTCTGCAAACCGACAATGGCGTTGACCCGCCATCCGCCTACAACCTGTCTTGCCACTCCCGTCATGTGCTGCCCAAAAGGCAGGTCGTACACCATGCTCAAAACGAAGCGCTGCCGGAAGTCCTGGATGCACCGGCCTTTGTCCAGATCATCCAACCGGTAGTTCCGGGTTGCCTTGCCATCGTAGGAATCTTCATCCAGACAGTGAGACCAGGTATAGCTGGCCTGGCCGGTCAAACCGTGGCCGTAGGTTTTTCGAGCCGTGAGTTGCAGGCCGTGGTACCAGGAATTGGCGACGTTCTTGTCGTTGAGAATGAAAAAGAACTGCGGATAGGGTAGGCGTTCGGACAAAGGCCTGGGATCGTCCAAGGCAGGAAGTGGCGCGATGTTCTGGTTAAAACGCTTGGATAGGTTGGTCCCCTTGGACCCCACATATGCGGCCTGGACGAAGATATCGCCCGGCAGCGTATGCTCGACACTCAAGGTCCACTGCTGAAGGTAGGGGTTCTTCCCGTCTTCGAGGTTGAACATAAAGCTGCCTGGGGGAGGATTGGGGTTGTTGTAGTCAATGGGGATCGTGGGAAACAAGTTATCGATGTTGATCGTGGGTGTCTGGACCTCGCTCGCATAAGCAAAACCGAGGTTCCAGGGATAGGTGATCCCCTGCCAAACATACTCGTTACCGGGCATCCGGGCGAAGAAGATCCCGTAGCTGCTGCGCAGGGCCCAACTCTGGTTGCCACCGGGCGACCAAGCAAATCCCACGCGAGGAGCAAAGTCCTTCTTGTGCGGAGTCCGCAGTCCTCGCGAAACTCCGTTCCTCCCCGCCAGCAGAAGTTTTCCTCCGTTGGCAAAGTCGATCATACCCATCTTATCGTCCACCTCGATTGGTGGCTGGGTGTACTGCCAGCGAATGCCATAGTCCAGCGTAAAGTTTGGTCTCACCTTAAACTCGTCGTTGATGTAGAGGGAGGGCCACCACGCCCGCCGGTTCATCGGACCTTGCCACTGACCGCCACCTGCATGATTCGGGTAGCCCAAAATGAAGTCCGCAACCCCATTGCCGCTGAATTGACCATTGAAGCTCAGGTTGCCGTTGGCGTCGAAGGAAACGATGTCGTTCTCTCGAAATTGGATAAGCTCGCCACCCAACGTGATATAGTGCCGACCGACCTGATAGGAAAGATTGTCGCTGTAGATCGGATTGTTGTTAGTCGGTACCTCACAGCTTGTAGCGCCACCAAAGCCATTAATTCCCTGGACCGAGACACTGGTCAGTGAGTTGCACGCTGCCGGGCTCTTCAGGTTCTCTAAGCCTAGAAGGGCACCAAAATCCGGATTGCCTGCACTGTTATAGGGAGAGCCAGCCGCCACAAAGACATGGTCGAGTCCGAATCTTGCGACGTTCACCATCCTCGGCGAAAAAATATGGGTCCAGTTGACCGAGACGTTTCGCGAATGAACAGGGGTTTCGGACCCGGAATATGGAAAGGCACCGATATTGGCCAGCTCGGAGTTCATGTAGGAGAACCGGCCAAAGATCTTGTCCTTTTCAGACACGTTCCAATCCACTCGAACCGACCATTTCTCGTCGGTTTGTGTCGACCTCCCTGTTCCAAGGAAGTTATAAGGCGCCGGAGCATTGGGGGTTGCGGCCGGCCAGAACTGCTGGGCCGCTTTAGCAAAGCTTGAGATACGATCCGCTGGGATTTGGTTGTTTGGAAACGGCTGTTTGGTCAGTGGGTCGATGATGGGTGTAGGGATAGAGCTGAAGTCGCCGCTAAAAAACGCTGGGTCGGGCACTATCGCAAATACGGATCTGCTGGCACCGCGTCTTTCCAAGCGTTCATAGTCGCCAAAGAAGAACAGCTTGTTCTTGATAATCCGCCCACCACCGGCACCGCCAAACTGATTCTGTCGCAATTTGGCAACCTCCGGTTCGAAGGTGTTGCGCGCGTCCAACTTGTCGTTCCTCAAAAACTCCCAGGCCGCGCCATGAAAGTCGTTGGTCCCAGATTTCGTGACCACATTCACGGCGCTAGGTGCTCCAAACTCCGGGGTGATATACCCCGTCAGGACCTTGAATTCGGCAATCGAGTCGGGGGTCGGTTGGATCCCGATATTATTTTGATACTGATTCTTGTTGGATATCCCGTCAAACAGAATCAGAGTGTCTACAGATCGCACGCCCGAGACGGAGGCTGATTGGCCTGGCCGTCCCTGCCCTATATAACCCTGCGCGTTATCTTCCGCGCCAAACGCAGAAGTATCAACCGATCCTGCGACCAGAGTCGCCAGGGTCAGAAAAGCCCTCCCGTTCAGCCCCCCAACGTCGGGTTTTCAGCATTCACGCTTTCCACAGTTGCCGTCACTGCCACCGATTGCGAGGCTTCTCCCACCTGCAAGGTGAAATCCTGGCGCCGGAAGTCGTTGACATGCAGAATGAGTTGATTCACGATCACGGCTTTGAAGCCTTCACGCTCAGCTTTGAGCGAATAGGTCCCGATCGGGACGAATGGGAACCTGTACTCCCCCACCGCATTGGTGGTCGTATCTCGCTTGTCCTGAGTCTCCTCATTGGTAAGCGTGATCTTAACACCCGGGACCACTGAGCCTGAAGCATCGGTCACCGTACCCAGAATGTCGCCTGTGCTTTTCTGGGCGAGACCCACGGAACCAATGAAAAGCAAAACCAGGCACCCTGATAAGAGCCTGGACGATATTTCAAGTCCATGTCCGCTATCTGCGAGAAACTGAACAAACCGACGTCTCATTTTCCTCCTCCTTGAGGCTTCAGTGACCTTCGTCCCGACGC
>QHZQ01000416.1 GCA_003224725.1 Acidobacteriota bacterium
GAAAGTGTAAAGTCAGCTTGGGAGAGGGCTGAATCGATTCGACAAATTTCTTAAATACTCCCGGCCGATCGCTCCAATCTGTCAATTGATCATATTCAATTATGGGATTCTTAGGCTGAAGCCGTTTTTTTACCTGATCCGTTTTGAAGTCCTTCCACGACTGCGTAATGTCCGGTAATCGCGTGGTAAGCTCAGAAGGAAGGAGAATGTATAAAAACAATACACCTACATCTGACCACAATCCCCGCATCCGTTGACTTAGGAAGGTCTTCCTACTTCCGCATAATGGTTCCGGGCAGAGCCTGGTATTATTCTCGACGACATTAAGTTTATAGGATCCCCCCAGCAACGTAAAAAGCGTGTGGGGATGGTCCTTTGCATTGGGTAATAGCCCAAGACTTGTTCTTGGATACAGACCCTCCAGCATGGCAGGCACTGCATTGAGAGTACCTTCGCTGACCGCGGTAGCATTCCGATACCAGGTGGCGCTTCGAGCCAGGGCCGCGAAGTTAGGATAGAGTTTTGGGTCGATCTGCCGCGTTTCGTCCAGCAGTGAAGCCAGTGGAAATTCGTCAAAAACAACCATGACAAGCGGCACCGTTGCATTAATCTTGGGATAAGAGATGTTGGAATCCTTAGTTCCGAATATCAGCTTATGAATCGGAGAATTGAAAACGAAGAGCGCAGGGAAAAGCAGTGCAGCGGGTGACAGAAAGACCAGGAACGATCGTACTGGACGGAATCGCAACCAGGCTGCCGAAAAGGCAATACCTAAGAGAAGCGCCAGAACGATCCAAAGCTTGCCGGGGACCAGACCTATCCTTTTTAAAGGAGGCAACAGGATCATCGCAACGAGGAGCGCGATGACAAGGGTATGAATTTTCCTCTGAGACTTGGGCCAAAGCGCTCTAATCACTATCTCAAAGAGAATGATGACAACCGTCGGAATAAGGCAGAGTCCCAGAACCAATAAGAATATGTCCAGCGGTTCTGATTTCCGTGCGACGAAAAACCCGGCATTTCTGGACAATAAATCGAACAGAGGTTGGGCAAAGGCAAAACTGGAGAGAGCCAGAATTTCCAATGAGTCCATTGTGAGATTACGCTTGGCGTTCATTCCAAACAAAAGCTTAAGAATCGTGGGAACTGTGTCTCATTTTGTCAATCCGGTGATCAGGTGTCAAGGGTTGTCACCGGCTTGATGGGGGCATAATCTGCAGTTTCAACGCTCCTGGTGATCCGGATCATGACCGACTCCCGTGCAAATCCCCTTCGGGGAAGGGAGATGTGAAAGAATAAGCTATCGAGCTCACCCCCACTCCCTCTCCCCGTTGGGGCGAGGGAAGTAGACATTAAATTTAACTCCCTCGCACCCGCTGGGGGAGAGGGGTGAACGCTTGAGAAGCGTTCACAAGGGCGGGTGAGGGGGTCGTTTGAATTTTTCACACGTGCAGGGGAATAATTTTCATCGCTCGTGGTGATCCAGGGAAGCGCCGGGCGGGACAGGCCCAGAACTGAGGTGGGGAGCATGTAGTATCGGTTACTCCGCCTTCGCTCCAATCTTCAGCCAGTCAATAGCACAACCCAGTGTTCTCCAGTCGTCTGTATAGTAATCAGTACTCTTGGGAATCCAAGGGGGGACCGCCCTGACCATGATGGCTGTGTTGGGAGACCCCCGCGCACTTTTAGGAATTCGGAAGTGATAAACCTTAAATTCATCCCAAGTGCCCAGGAGTTCAGTCTCTCTGACATCGACATCATTGACTGAAAGAGTCAGGAACTGCTTGAAATTACGATCAGGAGAAGATTTCGCAGCTCGCAAAGAAATCTCCAGTTCCGGCTCAGGGCCAAGCGGCCTGGGAACAATGACCTCGGCTTTGGGTTCAGTCCAACGATAGGAGCCAGGCTCTCTACCATAGAACCCGGTGAGCTGCCCGTCGACAACATCGGACTCAGCGCCAAGATCCAGAGAATAGGGATGGTAGCGTGTTATCGGGGTAAGCGATTGGAGTTTAATGTAATGTACCATGAATCCCAATTCCCGGATGTCGTCACCGCCCAGGCGGGCCGGACAAAATGTGCTGGAAGAAAAAGCAATTTTGTTCTTCCCTCCCAGATTCAACAGCGACCGAGGTACGGCGCATTTGATGACTTCAAATTTAGAGGATGGCTTGGATTCATCAATCAAGCGTTCGTTGAAGAAGATTCTTACAGGTGCAGGAATAATACCCCTAGGGAAGTCCTGACGCAAACGAAGAAGCAAAACTGCATCATGAGCAGCCTCAATTCTCGGGAGCTCTAAGGTTGATTTGGCTCCACTCCAGCGAAACGGCTCATAATCCGAACTCAGCTCGGTGGCATAAAAGCCGCTTGTCATGAATCCAAAGTTGTATCCGATGTTTACGGCAATTGAGTCTGAATCGTCCTGCTGAAGGTTTCTTTCCAGCTTGTAAATTTGAACTGTGAACCTGAGATCTTCCATGGATTGAGGCATACGCTCGTAAGTTTGCTCAACCACCCTGGTATGAAACCTGAATCTTTCCTTGGGGACAAAGCGATACTTGCGGCTGTGCAACTCCGTTTGCTCCTCAGAAGCCAGGAGGTTGACTCGTTTTCCCTGTTGGGTCCATTCGTCCATAAGACGGTCAAATGCCTGAACTCCCGGTTTATTATTGGCAAAGGTATAAACCGTCTTGTGAAATATGAACTTTAGTGGACTGGAAAAGAAGTCCTGAAATTGTCCCCGCTCCAGCAAGAGAACATCAGCCTCTTGATTGGCTCCGGCCAGGTTTTCCAATTGTGGAAACGTATTTTCCCATTCGGTTTGGTTAAGCAGCGGGTAAGAGGCCTTTAGCTGCCCGCCCACCAGGACTAAGAAGGCGCCCACACAAATTGCCAGGGAAGCCCAGCGACGGATTGTGGGCGGCCACTTCAGCGCCGCATCAGTGCCCCCCTCACCCGATCCGCCGCCTGTCGGAGAATTAGCACCGCTGGCAACAAAAAGAGACACAAGGCTAAGGCTGGCGAGCATGAGGAAGCCAGGAATCACGATTTCCACATAGCGACGAATGACCCAATAGTTATCGGGAAAGGCTCGAGACTTATACAAATAGAAAAGGGCAAAAACACCTAAGATCAAAACAAATGGAAGCAAGACCACCGATCCGTCTTTCACCAGCCGTTTCAATGAAATCAGACTTCCCAAGTAGGCCAGTACAATTCCCAGTGGAGTGACATACCAGCCCAGCCGAACCAGCGCAATTTCGTCGTAGAACCCAACGCTTCCGGTCAGCGGAGGAGGCAAAAGGATCCTGTCAGTGCCGGGATTCAAGGGTCTGATGAAGTAGGCATAGATGAAGAGCGCCGTAAACAGGGTGAAAAGCACTACCATGAATTTTGTCCGAAAGGCTTGCTGGCGCGCGAAAGGGTGAACCAAACCAGCCCTCTTCCAGAGGACCAGTAGAAGGACTGTCACAAGACCTCCTATGAGAAGGGAAGGCTTGGCTGATGGAGAAAAATGCTTGAAGGTGTTGATGACAGTGTCGAGGTAGGCGTAAGCGAAGACCGCGGTATGAAGAGATGCGTAAGCGACGACCACTGCCAGGGCCATTAGAAATGAAGGCAGCGGGAGATCCAGGGATCGTCCTTTCTCGCTCAACACGAGGATCATCCAGGCAAACATCAGAAGCGCGGCCAGAATTAATACTGAATCAATCCGCACGAATAATGTCAGTCCGAAAAGGATCCCAGCCAAAATGCAAAATCGCTTCCGCTTTTCAGTCATGCCAATGGACAAAGTCCAGATTCCGGCGAGCAACAACACTTGGGTAAGGATCTCACTAAAGGGACTTCGCACGATCCAGACCTGACCCATATTCAGGGCTAGAAGACAGGCTGCCAGCAGTC
>QHZQ01000417.1 GCA_003224725.1 Acidobacteriota bacterium
CCCGTAAAGGTGAGGTAAGCAGTGCTTGATAACTAACCTCTTGGTGCATTCATCCCTTTCAGGGACGGCTAAAGTGTGGCCATTTTGAGGAGCAATTCCCGTGGGTTGACCTTCACCCGGCTGCGGCCACCCTCTCCCCGCGGGCGAGGGAGAGATCTACACATTAGAGCGCCGTTCAAGGCTACCAACAGACGTTTCCTGACAGTGGCTACGGGGTGGCATGCAACGTCTGTTTGGGCCACACCCCCACTTATTGTTCTCCCTCTCCTTGGGGGAGAGGGAGGCGCGAAGCGATGGTATGTCCGCTTCCAGTAACCCAAGGTGGCGTATGGGCCGCAACCCCGGGGCTGGATTGTCAATCCCCTTCGGGGAATAAAAGATGTCCAAACCTTCGGAACCGGACCGCTCAGTTGCTCTTCACATACTCAGCAGAAAGACCTTTATCTTTGGGAGTGCTGAGATACCCAACAATTCGATCTTTGCTGACCTCATTGACCACCAGTTCATAGCGAAGTTTGGTGCGCCCCACCAGGAACTGAACCGGTTCATTGACGGTCCGGTCCTTTTTCTCTAATTGATTATCATCGACCACAATTCGAACCCCGTATTTTTTCTTTTTCGCATTGGTGTCCAGCAACATTAGCCGCACATCTCCCACCAGGGCGACTTTCTTCTTCTTGTTGATATCGAATTCATAGAAATTGCGCTCTCCCTTCAGCCGCAATTGTTGAAGTTCGTCGTGATTACGGGCAATTTGTTGACTGAGGGTATCTTTGACATCAACCAGTTCTCTGCGCGTCCCTTCCAGATCTTTTTTGGTCGCATCCACGTCGGTCCTCACCGCCGTAACGTCAGAATTGACCTTGCCGAATTGAGAGCTGGATTCCTCTTTCAGAGCTGAAAGCTGCTGGCTGTCCGCCTTCTGGGAAAGTTGCGCATGCAATTGCTGCACGGACCGTTCTTGCTCGGCTTTGAAACGCTGTGTCAAAGCACGGGCCTGGTCTAATTCTTTTTGCGTAACTCCCAACCGATTGCGAACTACATCAAAATCCTCTTTCAGAGCTTGCAAAGATTCCTCGTTTTTGCCAAAGCGCTCCGTCTGTTGATTCTTGAGCGAGGTCAGCTCAGTCTGGGTTTGCTTCTTGGTAGCCTGGAGGTCGTAGATGATATAGGCAAGAAGTGCCAGGACAATCAAGAATCCGAAAAGCCCATAGCGAGGAGTGGTTTTCGGACGCGCGCTGACAACGGCTGGCTTGCTAACCGGTTGGGCCTGATCCAATGGCTTTCCATCGGTGAAACTATTCATACGTTTTGTTTCCTTTCTCCGCGGATTGAGTTGATTTAAGGCGACTGGTCAATCCTTTTAAATCTAGCTTAGCACGATTAGAGGCCTACGGGAAGCAGCTTAGCAGGACTAGGCAAGGATTGCCTTTGTCGCAGAGCCGCAAGAGGCCGCAACCAAGAATCAACCGCGAAGACGCCAAGAAAACCATCAAGACACCAAGGCACAAAGCCCAGCAACCGGGGACATTGTCTTCGTTCTCGGCTGGGGTATCCGTTTCCACCAGTCGAGGATTGAGGATCGAAGATCGCAAGATTTAACCCGCGATCCTCGATTCTCTATCTTCTATCTTCGACCTCTGCGCCTCCGCGTCTCTGCGCGAGCAATTCTTTCTTTCCCTAAAACTCCAGCGCCACGCCCAAACCGAGTGCCACTCTGTTTTCGAAACTGAGATAGCTGGCTAGCATGGTAAGCTGCAGGATGTCCTTGTCATCCAAGCCGGCTTGGCGTAGCTCTTCGATAGTTTCTTCCTTGGTGGTCCAGGGTTCCTGGGTAAGACGGGCGGCATGTTGAAATACAAGTTGATCTAATCCCCCCAAATTTTCAGGCGCTTTTCCTTGGGCCAGCCGTGCCAAGAGGGACTGGTCTTCGCCCAGTTGGGTGAGAGCGCGCTGATACCAATAGATGCTGTAGTCGCAGCGATTCCAGCCAGAGATGAACAAAGCAATCCGCATCCGCTGGCGAGCATCCAGAGCGGTTGTCGCCCTGAGTTGATAACAGCGCCATTCTCTTGCCAGGTCTCGGGCTTCAGGGTTTTCTCCCATCACTCGATAGAGATTTTGGGGCTCCAGGGACCGACCGCTGTCTGCTGTCGCAGCCGGGCCTTCAATCCAGGCTATCGCTCCTTCCCTGGGCTTCTTGGTGGAGCCGTCCCAATGGAATGTCTCTCCTCTTACGGGATCAGCCGAAGCCAATGGACTGGATTCTTGGGGAATCTTATATTCAGGAATATCGGTCTTGTAGTCAAACTTGATGCCGATACCGTCTGCCATCCGGTTCAGGTAATTGAAATGTGCGCTGCCCAGAACGATGTGCAGGATTCCAACGTCGTTAAATCCTGCCTGGCGTAGCCGTTTGATATCGGTCTCAACCACTAACCAGGGAGACTGGGCAAGCTTCTCCACAAATTCCAGCATACGCAGATCAGGATCAGACAAGCCAGCTTTGCGGAAGTCTGTTTTAATCTGGGTTGCCAGATTGGTATCTTGTGAGGCGGCACGCAGAAACTCCGCGTGAGCCGACACTCAATAGAAGCAGTGATTGGCTCCGGAAGTGACCGTGTTGAGCATTTCACGTCGTACCCAGGGAAGCGATTTGGGGCCCCAATGAATAGCGCCACTCAGTCCGAAGGCCAACTGGAGTCCTTCCCGATCCAAGCTGTGGGCTCTGATGATATTGGCGGGTTCGCCCGTAGGAGTCTGGTAAACGGCGGGTCGTGATCCGCCTTTTGTTTTCATTTGGACATACAGTTCCTTCAGCGGACCCTCGGCCTCAGCCAAGCCGATCATTTTGATCCAAGCTTGTTTTTCGGTAGTCAGCGCCGGAGAAGATGGCTCCATTGTCTTGGGGTCCTCAAAATTCTCAGAAACAGTGAGCAAAAGCAGCCGCGTGCAACGTCAGTATTAAAGTGTTTTGTTTCCGGGTCAATTGTTTTTGTAGCCCTGCTAATGGCATTTCGCGACCCGGTTTTCTTTGGCGCACACAGAGGTGCAATTTTTTTCTTGACTTCCGATGGGAAGGGCGTAATCTGCGCCAGAATTCTTCTCGATTATTCAGCCGAAAATTGATCGTCAGGGTAGCTGGTTCTAATGTCCTGCTCCCAGAAAGGCTAACCCGAATTGGAATGTGCGAGTTCCTCCACCTGAGAGAGGAAGTCGCAGGCGCGGTGTAGTCTGATCCTGCTTTTATGGAGACTGCAGCGCCCTCGGGTTGAAACTGTCCTTAACCGTCGCTCCCCGAGCCTGAAAGGAGAGCGAGACGCCGGGGAGTATTCTGCTCCCAGGCTCTGATAAAACGTTTGACAACCCTGGCCTCGCTTGGCCAGGCCATTCATGGAGCGTTTATGAAAACTCAACTGTCTCGTGTCCCGTTCTTGGTTCTCAGTATCGTTGTCTGCTGCGCAGCGCTTTTGGCCCAGCAGCCGGTAAATCGCGGCCTGGTCTATGAGCGGCTGATTGCGGTGGTGCCCATGATTGGCGCCGGCACCTACGAAGATCCCCGCCGGCCGGCTTATGTGCCCGACTATCTGTTCGGGGGTGGCGTGGCCAAGAAGGCCCTGGACACCACGACCCAGGACACCACGACCCTGGACACAACCGATACC
>QHZQ01000418.1 GCA_003224725.1 Acidobacteriota bacterium
GGCAGCCAAACCCTTGGCCACATCACCGAGCTGGAATCGCTGATGGGAGGCCACATTGCTGGGCTGGGCACTTTTCTCGCCCAATTCATCGGTGAAGAGGTCGTCATGCAGGAGGGCCGAGTCCCCTGTCATCGCACTCAGGACGTCCATCACCGGAGGCAAGACCTCGTAGTCAACCTCGATCAACTTAAGAGCCTCCTCAGCTATTTGAGGGCTGACAGCGGCCACTGCAGCCAAGGCATGGCCGTGATACAAGACCTTGTCAGCGGCCAGGACATTGCGACTGACATACTTCAAAGGGACCTCACCCAATTCGCCCAAATTTGCCGATCGATCCGCTGGGTCGGGCAGGTCGCCAGCAGTCACGACAGCTTTGACACCCTCTAAGGCTTCCGCTTTTTTGGTGTGAATGGACCGAATACGGGCGTGGGCATGCGGACTGCGCAACACTTTGCCGTGCAACATACCGGCCAGTTGGATATCCGCCCCGTAGAGTGCACGGCCAGTCACTTTGTCCACGCCATCATGACGGACCGGACGGGTGCCAATGACCTTGTACTTCTTTTCTTCGATTACACTTGAACTCATGATTTGTCCCTCCCTTTAAAATCCTCCCTATTAAGGGAAGGTGTGAAAAAATTCGGGAGGGCGAGCCGCCCTGCCGCAAGTGCTTAATCCAGCGCGGCTCGGCGGGAGCCTCGCCCTCCCATGTTAATGGATTCGGCAATTTTTCATACCTTCTCCCTATCAATATCAAGGCGGCAAGCGCCATTCGGTCGGTAGGGTGTGTTGCTCTCCAAACGCACCTTCCGCGGTGCGGCGGGGGATGTCTCGTATGGGTGTGCCGGGCACACTACAGCGGACGCCTACATGCTCTTTTCGGCTGCCAGAATGGCTCGGACAATTTTGTCGTAGCCGGTGCAACGACACAGGTTGCCAGCACACCACTGCCGGACCTCTGCTTCAGTAGCCCTGGGTTTTTTATCCAGCAAAGCCTTGGCGGCCATAATGAACCCAGGTGTGCAAATTCCACATTGGAGCGCCGCATTTTCCAGGAACGCCTTCTGCAACGGATGTAACCCGTCTGACCCCATCAATCCCTCGATGGTTACCAAGCTCCGGCCTTCAACCTCCACACCAAGAACCAGACAGGAATCCACCAGCAAACCGTCTAGAACGACACTACAGGCGCCACAATTGCCGTTGCTGCAGCCTTCCTTGGTCCCTGTCAACTTCAGCTCATCACGCAAGACTTCGAGTAAAGTCTGAAGCGGCTCGCAAAGGAATTCGCGTTTTTCCCCGTTGATGATTGCAATCACGTGAACTCTCCCGGGCATCGCTCAGGCCTCCTTGGCGCGCTCAATGGCTTTGCGCAACGCTCTCTTAGTCAAGACACCCACCAGGTGGCGGCGGTACTCAGCCGTGCCCCGCATATCCGTGATCGGACGAGCTGCTCCTTGAGCCGCCAAGGCTGCTCGGGCAATCGTTTCCTCGCTCACCTCCTGATTCTGTAGCGCCGCCGCACTCTCCACCAACAGCGGGGTAGGCGCAACGGCTCCCAAAGCAATACGAGCTCTGACGAACTTTCGGTGGTCACGGCTCAACTCAAGAGACACACCGCAACCCACCACAGCAATATCCATCTCGTTCCGAGGGATAAACCGGAGATAATGGGCTCCAAACCTTACTGGCGGGGAGGGGATGAAGAACGAAACCAGCATCTCATTGGCCTTGAGAACGTTCTTCCCCGGCCCCACACAGAAGTCCTCGATCGGTACCTCGCGAGTTCCTCCAGCGCCCGCAATCCGGCAAACGGCTGAGTGCGCGATCAAGGCCGGGATGGAATCGGCTGCAGGAGAAGAGTTACAGACGTTCCCTCCAAAGGAAGCCCGATTCTGAATCTGCTTGCCACCGATCAACTCGGCCGCATCAATCAGTCCGGGATAGGCTTTAACTAATTCCGGAGATTCATAAAGCTGGTAGCAGGGGACCGAAGCACCGAGCGTCAGGCCCCGGCCCGCTTCAAATCTCAATTCCATCAATTCAGGGATTCGCTTGACATCGATCATCAAGGCGACTCGACGCTTGTCCTCACGGACTTGCACAATCAAGTCGGTGCCACCACTCAATACACGGGCACGATCACCTTTCGCCTTTAACAATCCAAGCGCTTCGGCCAGATTTCGAGGTGCTACATAATCAAGGGGCTGCAATAGCAGATGCCTCCTTTCGAAGAGCCCTGATGATGGGCTAAAACTCGTGTCGTCACTCTCTCGGAATGGCTAGTGAAGCCTATCCCAAGCAGAGGGGCAAGAGCAAACCAATCTTTAAAAGCTAGCCCGGAGCTGTATTGCCTTACCTCAGGCTCTCGGCTTCGACCGCGGTTAGCTCTCGACCGGGATTCGCGGGCTTGTCAATTTCCGATTTAGAGGGCTACAACGGCTAAGCGCCGGTAGGGAAGCAGGGACCTGTCCCTGGAAGCCACGTCGGGCTCAGCTCGGTCTGCGGGCAAGGACCCCCATGCTTCAGTGATTCTGCAGGCGTTGAATTGGCGCACCCTTCGGCCTGGCCGGGACAGCCGATTGGCGGCGCCTGCTTAGTTCTAGGCCTTCGACGAGCGGACCTTTTCCTTAATGCGTTGGATGTGCCCGCGACCGAGGGCCTTTACCTCGCATCCAAGCTCGAAGTATCGGCCGATATCCTTATCTGCGAGGATACCGAAGCAGTCGACCACGGCAATGGGGCCTCCGGCCCACTTCACCACGTCGTCCGGTTTCAACTGCAGATAGGGCGCGTGCCGTACCGCAAGGATCATGGCCTCTACGCCTTTGAGAGCCGCTGGCAGATCTCTTTGCACTCGAACATTCACAAGGTCTTGCTGATTGCGAAAGAACCTGGCCCACGAGTGGCCCGGGGCGGGGTAGGTATCCTGGCTCTCCAGTTCGTACCAATGAACGACATAGGGATCGTGCACAGATATTTCTGCGCCCATCTCGGCAAGCTTGCGCAAAACCAGCTCGCTGCCACTGTAACGCGTATCCCCGACATCCTCGCGGTAGCTTGCACCCGCGAGGAGGACCCGTGCACCGGCAATATACCGGCCCATGTTGCGCAACGAGTCGCGCGTGAGCTCCGCAACGTGCAATCCGCGCGTGTCATTGATATCGATAGCAGCGGTGCTCATCTTGAAGACGCTATCACCGTCCTCAAAGCCTAGGATGTGCCTGTAGGCCCAATAACCCAGCCCGCCGTCTTTGGGCAGACAGTACCCTCCGATACCCGGGCCGGGAAAGATGATGTTGCTGTGCGTTGGCCTGGTTTTGATGGCTTGGATGACTTTTATGAGATCCACACCGTTACGTTCGGCGAATATTGACCACTCGTTCAGGAATGCCAGAATGGTTGCGCGGTAGGAGTTCTCAACAATCTTGGTGGTCTCGGACTCAATCGGCCGATCCATCACCGTCAGCGGGAACTTTTCGACATTGAGCACCTCAGTCAAAAACTTGACCACGCGCTTTCTTGCCCCACTGTTGCAGCCCGAGCAGACCCGCCAGAAATCGCGGATGCTGCTGACATAATTCTTGCCCGGCATGACCCGCTCGAAGCTGTGGGCCAGCAGGGGCTCTACCTTGATGGCGCGGGCTCGGAACGCTTTTTTGAGGATCGGCCAGGCCACGAACTCTGTGGTACCGGGAGCGACCGTTGTCTCGATGAGCACTAGGCATTTGGGTTGGATCTTCTCACCGATCGTCTTTAGGGTGGCCTCGAGCGCTGCCATCTCGGCCTCCCCGGTTTTCATGGTGCCCAGATGATGCTTGGAGTAATCACACTGAACGTCCACCACGACGCAATCTGCCAGGGCCAGACAGTCGGGATTATACGTGGCCGTGAGCGTCTTCTTTTCCAGGACGCAACGCGTGA
>QHZQ01000419.1:0-270 GCA_003224725.1 Acidobacteriota bacterium
AGACTTCACAAGAGAAATCATAAGCTCTTTAAACCGAAATTGCGAGCCCCGAAATGTCTCCAGAGTCTTTTCGAGGGTAGAGCGGTCGGCTGGGGTTTCCGGACGGCCTAAGGCGTAGCGGAAAAGCTGCTTTACAATGCAGTTTTGACATTGAGGTGTCGCGGCCAGCAATCTTCCCAGTTCCTTGGGAGACGAAAATTGGGAATCGGGAATTCCCAGTACAATTCCGCTGGCATCGAGGTCCAGCTCTACAGTCTTGGGTTTTGCGTC
>QHZQ01000419.1:279-4089 GCA_003224725.1 Acidobacteriota bacterium
TCGGGCCGTTTGCCGATGGCATCAAACTTCTCCAATCCGAATCCAATAGAGTCGATCAAGTTATGACAGCGGGCGCAGCTCTCATTGGCCCGGTGCAAAGAGAGCCGGTCCCGCGTGGTCTGGGGCTTAGATTCGCTAGGTGGAGTCAGATTCATATTGGTGCCGGGCGGTGGATTGGGAACCTTTTGACAAAGCAACTGTTCCCGCACGAACAACCCTCGTGCCGTGGGAGAGGTCTCCGCTGGCTTACTGGTTAAAGTCAAGAAGGCTGCCTGGCCCAGGATTCCAGCACGGTCAGAGGCGGGCGGAAATTTTACCAGGGCGAACTCTTCTGAGGGAGCGGGAAATCCGTAGAGGGAAGCTAAATCCGAATTGACAAAGCTATAATCGGCCGTGAAGATTTCCATGAAATTCCGATCGCCCCACACCAGGTTGGCGATCAGCCGTTTGGTCTCTTCAGTCATGGCAACCGCAAGCTCCGGAGTAAACTCGGGATAGCGGTGGCGATCCCTGTAAGTATTGACGAGCCGGTCGAAGCGTAACCATTGAGACACAAATTCGTCCAGGGCTTCATGGGCGCGGGAATCAAGCAGCAGGCGCCGCGCCACTCTCTCAATGCCGTCCGTTGTAGCTAGCTCGCCAGCAGCCGCACTACGAAGAAGCTCGTCGTCCGGCATCGTATCCCAGAGAAAATACGACAGTCGGCTGGCCATCTCATATTGCTTCCACGCTCCCTTCTGACCTCGTTCCACACGAAAGAGGAAATTCGGGGACTGCAACATCGCCTCAACCACGATTTGGGCGGCCCGTGAATCATCGCCGGTTCGTTTCAACTCCTTGGCAAATAACATCGAATAGTGACGGGATTCCGATTCGGTTAAAGGCCTGCGAAAGGCCTTCAGCCCAAAATTGCGAACGAATTGAGCACTACAGTCGGAACCGGTGCGGGAGGCGGTCCGGCAGAAGGTCAGGTTTTTGAAATAGCCGCTACGGAGGGCATTTTGGGCCAGTTTCTCCGCCGCGGCACTATAAGCCTCGGCAAGTAATGGAGGGATGGTTTGCACCTCAGCCTGGTTCTTGAAACCATTCACAAAATCCTCTTGAGGAAAACTATTGGCAGGGCGGGTCCGATCCCCAAGAAGATCTCTGACGGTATTGTTGTACTGGCTATGGGTGAGCCGGCGCATAACAAGAGGTAGCGCCATCTCTCCGGCCATCTCGGTCTTCGTCATTACCTCTGGGTGGCTGCTCGAAGGACTTACCAGAAAATTTACCCAAGTAATGAGAATCTTTTCCTCGTCACTCCCCGGCACAATCAGCTGTCCTCCGGTATGCTCGATTCGTTGAGTCGGCTTATTCAAGAGCAAAGATCCTTCCGGACGGCCCTTATCCACCAGCACTCCCAGACTCCGGCCAAACGCTTCAATTTGCTCTGAAGAGGCTGCATCAGGGGGAAAATGTAGACGAGTGGCCGATGCGACGCCATTCTCGGCATGGCAACCACGGCAGTTCGCCTTTTCTAGAATTGGATAAAGTTTCTTAGAGAAAAATCCCGCTTCCAAGACGGAACTCTTCTGCGCCTGGACTGGCGAAGCAGCAACCAGCAAACAAAGTGTTAAACAAATTAAGTCCGCCATTTCAGAAATGCGGTGACGTATTGTGTTTCCAATCGTGCTGGTACTCTTGCTCCTGCTCCTGCTCTTGCTCGTCTTTCCGCCGACTAATCGAGTAAGAGCACGAGCGAGAGCAAGATGAGGTTTTCGCAAAGCATCGGCCCGGAAACGGGAGGCATTCCTAACCGTATTTATGAAATCGAGGACTAAGTTCCTGAGTGCCACGCTGAATACCTTTTACTGAGCGTAAGTCATGAGAGACGCCTTACAAAATCTCTGAAACAAATGAGTACCGCATAAAAATCCCGCTGCCAACGCTGGTGGGCGTCTCACTACAGTATGTATTTAGAGTTTGGACGTTTTTTATTCCCCCAAGGGGGCTAAAATAATCTAGGCGGCCTAGCCGCCACCCTGGGTTAGAGATCATGATGAATTCCCATCCCTGAAAGGGATGAATAAAGTTTGGACATTTTGAGGACCAATTCCCGTGGGTTGCCCTCACCCGATCCGCCGTCCGGCGGATCACCTTCTCCCCGAGGGCGACGAGGGAGAGATCCACACATTAGAGCGCTGACTTCAAGGCTACCAACAGACGTTTCCTGACACAGTGGCAACGGCGTGGCATGCAAGGTCTGTTTGAGCACCCCCACTTATTGTTCTCCCTCTCCTTGTGGGAGAGGGTGCCGCGAAGCGACGGTTGAGGGTTAACCGCGTTTTTCGGTGACGCAAATGTCCAATCTCCAGCCATCCCTGAAAGGGACGAAAACACCAATGGGTTAGTGATCAATGCCGCTCAGGGATGGCCTGAATGGAAATGTCTTATTCCCAGGGGTGTGCGGAACGCACACCCGGGGGCTAGATTATTGGATCCCCTTTGGGGAAAAAGACGCTTCGTCGCGAAATCTCAAGGATTCCAGATGAAGCATCTATTTTGAGTGCGCGCGCGAACAGAACAAGCCCCAAGAAATCAAGAAACGCCTCGAGTCGGCAACGATCGACGATGTCCAAACTCTAGAATATGGGCTCTACAAAGCACGAACTATGGCCGGATAAACCTTGCGGATTGCTGCTACGATGTCATCCGTATCACCGTCGCTGAACTTTGGATCCAGCGCCACACCGGCAAAGCGGCTGAGGATGTCAATAGTCCTCGGGCAACACCCAGACCCGTAGCCAATGGCCTTTCCGCGCTCACTGGTGAATGACGGCCAGGCAGGATGAACGGTGACCTTCTTTTCGATGTGGGGCAGAATGGGCAGAATCACCGAACCGCCGGGAGGGTGGGCAGGAACGTTTTCCGCCTTCATTGCACTGATGTAGCTGTCACGCTGTTCCTTGGTTTTGAATCCGAGAAATATGGCTGCTCCCAACTCGCCTTCAGGATCCGGCAGGTGACGCAGGTGAACACCGGGCAGGTCCCGGATACCCTCGTAAACGCGACGGGCATTCCGACGCGCTGCATTGACGATGGCATCGAGCTTGCGCAGTTGGGCCAGCAGCACGCCGCCGCTGAATTCGTTCATGCGGAAATTGGGCGCGGCAAACCAGCCCATTCTCGACTGGCCGACCACCTTCTCATGCGGGGGCCGAAGAGCGCCCAGGTCGTGGAACCGTGCCGCCCGTTCGAACAGGATGGGATCATTGGTCGCGACTGCGCCTCCTTCCCCCGCCGTGATCGTTTTGTTGATTTGCAGGCTATAAATGCCAATGTGACCAATCGATCCCAGGGGCCGGCCCCGGTAGCTGGCCCCGACGCTCTGGGCGCAGTCTTCCAGCACCTTGAGCTGATGTTTACTGGCGATAGCCATAATGCGGTCCATGTCGCAAGGATTCCCCTGCAGGTGAGCCACCATGATGGTCTTGGTTTGGGGAGTGATCTTGCTCTCAATATCTGCCGGGTCGATGTTGAATGATTCGTCAATCTCAGCGAAAACTGGCAGGGCGCCCGCAAGAACAATGGCATTGAAGCAGGAGTGCCAGGTCCAGGCAGGGAGGATGACTTCGTCGCCTGGCCCCACTTCCAGGGCCGCTAGAGCCGATTGCAGGGCCGCCGTGCCGGAAGTGACGGCTAAAGCGAAACTCGTCTGCATGCGAGCCGCGAACTCTTTTTCGAAGGTCGCCACTTTCATGGGAGGTTGGTCGCCAGGCCCATACCAACGGAAAGGGCGGCGGTCGCTGTGCACATCCAGCAGTTCCT
>QHZQ01000412.1:0-3967 GCA_003224725.1 Acidobacteriota bacterium
GTTTGGTGACGTCAGTGAAGCTTCCATTTCGATTGTTCCGGTAAAGCAGATTGCTGCCCATGGGCAAACCCTGTGGCCCACAGAAGACGGGAATTCCTTTCCAGATGCAGTTTTCCTGACTCTTGGACATGGTCTTCTTGAGATCAAGGTCAACGTAGTTGGCTACGAAAAGGTCCAGGTACCCGTCTCTGTCATAATCCAGGAAAGAGCACCCGCTGTTCCAGCGCGTGGTTTTCTGGGTCAGGCCCGCCTTGCCGGTGATGTCGACAAAAGTTCCCCGCCCGGTATTTCGATACAGCATGTTCTGACCATAGTAGGTGACAAAAAGATCCTCATTACCATCGTTGTCGAAGTCTCCCACGCATACTCCCTGTCCCCACCCGCCATGGATCAAGTTGGCCTTGTCCGTCACATCACGGAAGGTTCCGTCGCGCAAGTTTTCGTAAAGATGATTGGTGGGTTCCTGTCCCTTAGCGAAGCCCTGGAGCGTGGTTCCATTCACAAGGAAAATATCTGGAAAGCCATCGTTGTTGTAGTCGAAGACAGCAACGCCACTTCCGGTGGATTCCAGGATGTATTCCCGGCTTTCGTCATTTCCAGTCACGTGGCGAGCCGTCAGGCCCGCCTTGGAGGCGAGGTCCACAAACTGAATGTTGGGAATGAGAATGCCAGATCCAGAGTTTTCTCCATGGGACATTCCCCGAACTAAGCTGCTCAGAGCAAAGGCAAGACCAACGCTGCTACCCATGAGAATCACGCGCCAATTCATCTCATTCTCAAATTCCGTTTCGTGATGAGTGTTCCACCACGGCTTCAGCCGAAACATCCCTCTGGGCTGAGCTTTCTGCAAATGAATGCCAGCTCAGTGGGTCCGCCACAAATAACTGAGAAGCTGTGAAATTGGGAGGGCGAGCCTCCCGGCGAGCCATCACGTCAGCAAGCCCTATGCTCCTGAGGCTCGGCGGGAGTCTCGGCCTCCCGATCTCCGCCGGTTTTGAATTTTTTCACACCTTCTGATGCATTGCACATTCCCCGCAAGCTGGAGAGCATACCTCATATTCCCCGTGCTGAACACCTGGAAGGATAGAAACAAGGATCGCGAGCGGAAAGTGACCCCCCTGAAATCGCTGATAGTTGAGCCAAACGGGAGGTGTCCCAATGAATTGGTCCCCAGATATGCGACAATCGTTTCATGAATTTACGCCCTCGACCATCCAGGGATTCCGTTCGTGATCGATTGTGCTTGCAGCAAATGGTGGAATTTCCTAATCTCAACGGCATCAT
Source organism: Acidobacteriota bacterium (assembly GCA_003224725.1). GTDB lineage: Bacteria > Acidobacteriota > Terriglobia > Versatilivoradales > Versatilivoraceae > QHZQ01. The sequence continues at coordinate 1,285 of QHZQ01000412.1, forward strand.
AACTTGCCGGCGGTCCAAAATCGCTGAAATCGGCGACAAACTTGGGTTGAGCCAGCGGACTTGATATGAGGATCATCCAAAGAATGCCCAAATGGTTCATGTACTGTTTGTTCTCGATCCTTCTTTTCGGGGCTTGGGGGGTCGTTTCTAAAGCAACCGTTGACCTGGTTTCGCCGTTTCTTGGCCAGATTCTATTTACACTGGGACTCCTGCCCCTGGTAGTTGTCGCCTCGCTCTCCAAAGATTTACGCTCTGGCAATCACAAGCTTCGGGGTGCTGGTTATGGGTTCCTGACGGGCATCTTCGGGGGAATTGGGAATGTGGCTTTTTTTCTGGCGCTGAGCCAGGGAGGTAAGGCCTCAACTGTTGTGCCTGTGACAGCCATGTATCCACTGGTGACCGTCATTACGGCTCTAGTACTTCTGAAAGAAAAGCTGAATCGGGTCCAACTGGCCGGGGTGGGTTTAGCGATCTCGGCCCTTATCCTATTTGGTCTTTAATTCCACCAGGAACTTATTTCCGAGGACTCGACGTGGCGATCTGGATGGCCTATGCACTTATGGTCTTAATCTTGTGGGGTCTCACCGGGGTGACCCAAAAGCTATCGACCAATTATGTATCCGTTTCACTCACCTTTGTCTGTTATGCGGCGGCCTATGTGCCCATCGCGGCCATTGTTCTCTGGAAGCAGCCGCTGAATTGGAAGATTTCAGGTGCGGCCTGGCTGCTCGGCCTTCTGAGTGGCATACTCAACGGGCTGGGTTCACTGACGATATTTGCTGCTTGTCGAAAGGGAGGGAAAGCTTCCGTCGTGACTCTTCTTGCGGCGCTCTATCCAGTTCTCACTGTCGCCCTGGCCGTGCCGCTACTTCAAGAGAGCGTCCGGCCACGCGAGCTCCTGGCCATTGCGCTGGCCATTGCGGCCGGAGTGGCTCTTTCTTACGAGGGAAAGCCCTCTGTCCAAGAGGCCGGCGGAGTGACATCGAGTCACAGGAGAGCCAATCAGGATCCTTCAGATCGTCAGGACTGGTGAAAATTCGAGCACCCTCCACCGGGTGGTCAAGGTTGCGCCTTGAATCCCGCATCCAATCAATGGAGGTTGCCTATCGGATGCAAACTGAAGCTCCCGAGGTCTTCGACATTAGTAAGGAGAGCGAAGCCACGCGCCAGCGTTACGGCGAAGGAGATTTTGCCAGAGGCTGCCTGATGGCCTTGCGATTAGTGGAGCGGGGCGTCCGAGTCGTGCAGATATACTTCGGTAATGGCCAGCCCTGGGATAACCATGAAGACATCGAGATCCATCGCAAGCTGGCTGAGCAGGCGGACCGGCCGATTGCGGCTCTGTTAAAGGACCTTAAGTCACGGGGACTTTTTAACGAAACCCTGGTGATCTGTGGATCGGAATTTGGCCGCACTCCGGTTGTCGAAACAGGCGGGGGCTCTAGAATCCAGAACGGCCGTGACCACGACCCATTTGGATTCACCGTCTGGCTGGCGGGCGGAGGGGTTAAAGGGGGAATGACTTACGGTGCCACCGATGACTTCGGGTTTAAAACGGCCGAAAACCCGGTTCATGTGCATGATCTGCACGCCACCATTCTGCATCTCCTTGGGCTGGACCACGAGAAACTAACCTATCGCTATAGTGGTCGCGACTTCAGGCTGACCGACGTATCGGGCCGCGTCATCAAAGAGATCCTGGTCTAAAATCAAAGCACAACTCAATGTGGTGCAAAACCTGGCTGGAGTGGGTGGTTTGCTTCCGCCAGTGGTTAACCTGGAGCTTTTGGCCATCTCGCCAGGTCAGAAGATGAATTTCAGCGATAACTGGCTGATTCGCATTTGATAGGCACCCGTCGCTTGACCAAAGTTGGAAGCATCGAGGGAATTGGAGAGACTGCTCAAGTTGATTCGGTTAAAGAGATTGAAGGCTTCAGCTCGAAGCTGGAGATTGGCCTTTTCAGAGCGACCGATCGGTATGGGAAAGCTCTTTACAAAAGCCGCGTCAACACGGGCATACCCGGGACCCCGGAAGAAATCGCGGGGCAGATTCCCAGCGCGAACGGAGTCAGGCAACGGAAATAGGCTCGCACTCATAACTCCCCTCAGCCAATCTGCGGTGCTGAAGGAATGAGCTATATTTCCGGTGGGACGATCGGGGCGTTCGCCTCTCTGACCATCCGCATTGAAATCTCCTCCTTCACCAAATCCGCCATAGGAGATGGGGGTAAAGAGTTGCCCGGATTGTAAATTCCAGATCGTATTGAACTGCCAGCCACCAAAAACTCCCCCCAACCAGCCCGGTCGCCCTCTCAAGATAGGAAGCTCCCAAGTGCTGTGGACGTGAAAGACATGGGCGATATCGTCCCGAGCCCAATCAACACTCGGATCATAAGCGTTGGTTGCTGCGGAACTGTAATCATCGGCCTGGCTGTTAGCAAAGTTGTTCCATCCATTGTTATACGTATAGGAGGCGCTCAGTTGCCAACCCCTGCTAAAGCGCTTGGAAACTCCGGCGACCAAGCCATGATATCTTCGCCGGCCCAGGTTGCTCAGGATGCCGATATTGTCGAAATTGGGATTGAGCTGATTCAACAGGCCATTGTCAGCCAGGTCTCCGGTAAAACGATTGGCGTTAAATGAATAGAGATCATCGATGGTTTTCTTGTAATGATAACTGCCA
>QHZQ01000412.1:4023-4530 GCA_003224725.1 Acidobacteriota bacterium
TCAGTAATGATGGCACCCAGGCCCGGACGAGTGCCGTCGAAAGCGCCTACTGCGTTTACCCCGGGCACTTTCAGGTTGGGATTGACAGGAAAGTCGCGTGTGCCCTTGGGAGCGAGTCCGTAGACAACCGGAATCCCCCGATCTTCCCCGGCAAAAACCACAGCCTTATCTGGAGGGTTCGTGCCGGTACTGTACCAGGGCTGCGTATTGATCTCATCGTACAGGATGGCAAATCCACCGCGAAGCGAGATCTTACCCTGCTTGCTAGGGTCCCAGGCCAAGCTGATTCGCGGTCCAAAGTTGTTCTTGTCGGTACTGTGGTAGCGATCAATTTTCTGGTTGATCACGCCGGACACGAAACTCGGCGTGACTTGGGCCGAGTTCAAAACGGGTTGCCAGTTATTGCGGCCCCTCCCAAGCTGGTTGTTGAAGTAAGAGTCCCAGCGCAATCCATAATTGAGGGTCAGGTTGGGACGAAGCTGCCAGGTGTTCTGCATGAAAAAGGAG
>QHZQ01000413.1:0-3964 GCA_003224725.1 Acidobacteriota bacterium
AAGACCAAAGCTACGAAGGCGAAGATACCGAGCACCATCAGGTTGAAACGCTGCCGCACCAACGATTGGGAGACCACCTGCTCGAGAGTCTGGATACTGGATACCGGCTGGTCCTTATCCATTGCCCAAATCTCTCGTTGCACAGCGGCGGCCAGGGTCAACGGCTCGGTCGCAGTCCGAACCACCAAAGTCATCCTGCGCCCTGCGACATTCATCCAGAGAGGGTGTGCCTGCATGTGGGGCATGTAGAACTGTTCCCGTGAATCCGCATCCAAGGCGCTATGCTTTACGTGTCCTACTACTCCTACGATAGAAAGCCAGGGAGACTCAAACTCGGGAGTGCCTAGCCGAACCCGCTTGCCAAGGGGCTCTTCCCCAGGCCACAGCTTGCGTACCAGGGTCTGATCAATGAGGGCAACACCTGGAGCCTGCGCAGCATCTCGTTCCGTAAAATAGCGGCCCTTTAAGAGGGGTAGCTGCATCGAGGCGAAGTAATTGGGAGTGACCATCCGGACGGCAACTTCACGCCAGGGTGGCCCGGATTTCGACAGGAGGTCCTCAACAGTAATGGCGCCAGTGGATTCAGAACCCGACAGCGGCAGGTCGGTTATCGCACCAGCGACCTGCACACCGGGCAGTGTCTCAATTCGCTGCAGGGCCTGGCGGTAGAAAGCTACAATCTTATCAGGCTCGCGATATTTGGGCTCTGGAAGGTCGATAAAGAGGGTCAGGACGTTTTGGGGGTTAAACCCCGGATTCACTTGCAGAAGACGGAAGAAACTCTTCATCAGCAGTCCTGCACCGGTGAGCAGCACCAAGGCCAAAGCTACCTCAGAGACTACGAGAGCATCCAGAACTCGCTGTCGCCCGGAGCCGGCGGAGCCAGTTCTGCTGCCCTCCTTGAGGGACTCTTGCAAATTAGGCTTGGAGGTTCCGAGCGCGGGCGCCAGTCCGAAGATGATCCCTGTCAACCCTGAGACCAGCAGCGTGAAACCCAGCACCGGGCCGTCGATGCTAATCTCATAGAGTCGGGGAAGGCTGGTGGGGATTGCAGCCACCAAAGCTCCCAGACACCAAAAGGCCGCTAGAAGTCCAATTCCAGCTCCCAGCACGGAGAGCAGCAGGCTTTCGGTCAGTAACTGCCGGATGAGCCGAAGGCGGCCTGCACCCAGTGCCGTGCGGATGGCAATCTCTCTACGGCGGTCCGCAGCCCGTGCCAGCAGCAAGCTAGCGACATTGGCGCAGGCGATCAGCAGCACACAACCGGCTGCTCCCAGCAAGACCAGCAGGGCCGGTCGGACGTTTCCCACCAGGTTCTCGTGCAGCGGCTCGACGGTCGCACCCCAGCCCAGAGCATCGGTGTACAGGTGTGGATAGCGCTGCTGAAGCTCGAGGGCCAGTCTCTCCATCTCTGCCCGAGCCTGTTCTAGCGAAACCTTCGGTTTGAGTCGCCCCAATACATCGAGCCCATGGGTCATTCGGGCTTCCTTATCTTCACCGTTGCTCTCCTGGGCGCTGAAGGCGATCGGCTTCCATAACTCTGGTCCCCCTGAGAACGGAGGGAAGCGAAAACCCTGTGGCATGATTCCAACGACGGTGTAACTTTCACCATTGAGCTTCAATACTCTTCCAATCAGATTCGGGTCCCCGGCAAAGCGACGCTGCCAGAGCCGGTAGCTGAGGACAACGACATGGTCCTTGCCAGGCTGGTCTTCTTCGGCCAAGAAGGATCGGCCAAGCGCAGGCTCGACCCCCAGCAGCAGAAAGAAGCTAGCAGAAACACGCTGACCGTAGAGCTGCTCGGGCCGGTCAACCTCTCCAAGGTTAAAGACGTGGCCACGAATGGCAGCGATCTGCTCGAAAATCCGGTTTTGATCCCGATAGTCGATAAATTCGGGGGCTGACAGATTCATCAGTGGATAACCGATCTTGGTGGATTTGTTCCAAACCTCTACGAGCCGATCAGGATCTTTGTAGGGTAAGGGCCGAAGCAACACGGTATTCACCACACTAAAAATCGCGGTATTGGCTCCAATCCCCAGGGCCAGCGTCAGCACGGCCACAGCCGTGAAGGCACGGCCCTTGAGCAGCATCCGGAAGCCGTAACGGAGATCATTGATCATAGTGGTTCGTGGTTACTCGTCCAAGGTCCAAAGTCTAAGGTCCAAAGTCTAGGGTCCACGTTTTAAGTCTGGGTCCAACAAATCGAAAATCGTTTGTCACTCGCCACTACCTTCAATTTTCTGGCACCTCACACCTCGCACCTCAAACCTATTCATGCCTCAACGCCACCATCGGATCGACCTTCGCCGCCCGGCGAGCGGGAATGTAGCAGGCCAGGAGAGCCACCGTAATCAGCAGCAGTGAGATGACGGCAAAAGTTGCCGGGTCAGTGGCAGTCACACCGTAAAGGTAGCTCGAGATGACACGGGTCCCGGCCAGGGCGAGAAACACACCCATCGGTACGCCACCAAGGGCCAGGGTTATCCCTTGCCTTACGACCAGCTTGACCACGTCGGTCGGCTCTGCGCCGAGCGCCAGGCGGACGCCGATCTCATTGGTGCGGCACACAACAGCGTAAGACATGATGCCGTAAAGGCCGACGCAAGCCAGCCCCAGCGCCAAAAGGCCGAAAAAGCCCAGCACTTTGGTAAAGAGTCGCTCCTGCAGCAACGTTTCATCGATCTGGTCTTCCAGCGTCTTGATGGTGCGCAATATGATGTTGGGATTGACCTGGTTCAAAATCTGACGGAGCTGTAGCGCGACTCCGCTCGGTTGACCTACCGTCCGAACCTCGATAGAAGAAGGTAAGCCTTCAACGGGAGAAATGGGTAAATAGGCCATACTGGGGATAGCCTCCCGCAAGTCATCGTATTTCGCGTCCTGGACCACACCTATAACCTCCACTCCGAGACTCCTATCCAACTGCGGTCCGAAGGGGATGTAACGCCCTTGCGCATCCACCTTCGGAAAGTAGATCATCTTTCCGATGGGACTTTCCTGCCCGAAGTAGTGGCGAGCCATCCTTTCGTTAATCACCGCCACTCTTGGTTCTATCCGGCTATCCTGATGTGTGAAGGTCCGCCCCAATAGCAGTTTCATGCCCAAGGTGCGGAAGTATTCGGGTGAGACCCAGTTCTCCCTCACTTCGTCGTCTCTTTCGGGACCGATGCTGGAGCCGGGTACGCGCGCTGGCGCAGTTGAAAACGAGCCACTAAATAGCCTGTATTCGGAGAAACTGACCGAGTGCACACCGGGAACCGCTTTCAACCGTTCCAGCAATTGCCCCTGCAAGTCGGGAAAGTGAGTGCCTTTGATTGCCGTTTCATCCGCGAATACGTCGAGCATCAAGACATTGTCACGCTCAACTCCGATGTCCTGGCCCCTAAGCTTCTGCAGACTGCGCACCAGCAGGCCTGCTCCAATCAGCAAACAGAGGGAAAGCGCCACCTGCGAGGTGACCAAGGCGCGGCTGAAGCGCTGCCTGGGTCGGCCGCTGCTGTGGTAACGAGAACTCACTTGAAGAGCAGGACTGATGTTTGAGGAACTTACCTGGAGTGCTGGAACCAAACCAAACAGGATGGCACTTAACAGAGAAACAGCCAGGGTAAACGTCAGAATGTACAGATCCGGACGCAGATCGACCGATAGAGGCACCAAAGTCAACAGGAGGTCGTTGCTCCACCAAGCCATCACGAGGCCGAGGGTACCGCCCATCACTGCCAGCAGTACACTCTCCGTCAGCAGTTGACCAATGAGTCGCATGCGACCGGCTCCAAGGGCGACGCGCACTACAATTTCCCTTTGCCGGGCTGTCGCGCGAGCCAGCAGCAAATTGGCCACATTGCAACAGGCAATCAGCAGCACAAGTCCCACGATGCCCATCAGCAGTTGCAGAGGCCGCTGCAATCCCGCCCGGAGATTGTTAAGCCCGCTGCTGCCTAGCTGCAGCTCCACTCGAAAA
>QHZQ01000413.1:4013-4319 GCA_003224725.1 Acidobacteriota bacterium
TTGCTTTTTGCTGACGTCGGGTTTCAGCCGAGCAATCGTTCTAAACCATGTGCTGGTGCGTCTTTCAAGTTGATCTCCTCCCTCGAGCTGGGGCTGCATCAGGATCGGCACCCAGAAATCGGGGGTCATGCCGACCTGATCGCCAAAGAATCCGCGAGGGGCGACCCCGATGATCGTGAATGGCGTCTTGTTCAGAGTGACGGTTCTTCCTAGTGCCGACGGGTCGTATGCGAAGTGTCGTCCCCAGAAGCCGAAGCTGATGACTGCAACGGCTCCTTCCCCAGCGGCATGACTGTCTTCGAGTGT
>QHZQ01000436.1 GCA_003224725.1 Acidobacteriota bacterium
ATGTTTAAGCTCACTTACGATCGGGCCTTAGCAACACGAGGCTGGTCACGAGAGGGTGTGATCTCAGCCATGGCCGCTATCGATGCGGCACTCTATGATGTCATGGCGAAGTCGGTCGGTCTTCCACTTTACAAGTTCCTGGGAGGATATCGAGACAGCGTCCCGGTTTATGTCACAGGCGGCTACTATCGCGAAGGTCAAGGCACTAAAGAGCTTGTCGAGGAGGTTCAAGGCTACGTCGAGCAGGGCTTCAACGCAATTAAACTCAAGGTGGGCGGGATCACTGGTGGCTACAGCATCCAGGATGACTATGATCGCGTTAAGGCAGTTCGGAATCTGGTAGGTCCCAAAGTGCGTCTGATGCTTGATGCCAATCAGGGGTGGGATGTAGCTACTGCCATTCAGGCTTCCAACAAGCTTTACGATCTAAATATTACCTGGCTGGAAGAGATGTGGATGCGCTCAAACAGCTCAAGCTGAACACCAGAATTCCACTGGCTTCGGGAGAGGGCGAGATCACGCGCTGGGGAGCTCGGCGACTGATGGAAACGGGCGTGATCGATTTCTTGCAGTTCGACTGCCATGCCCATGCTGGAATCACCGAATGGCGCAAACTGGCTGGGATGGCATCCATGATGCACCTCTGGCTGGCGCCGCACCACGAACCCCACGTCCATGGCCACTTGTTGGCCTCGGTGCCCAACGGGTTCATCCTGGAATCTTTTGCCAATCCCGCCCGCGACCCTTTCTGGTTTGAAATCTATAGCCGTAAACCCAAAATCGAGAAGAGCGTGCTTTACCTGGACCAGACACCCGGCCTCGGTATTGAGTTCAACCAGCAGGCGCTCGACCAGTATGGCAGCAAGCTACTTTAGGCAAATTCAGCAGCCCTGCGCCCCTGAAGCTGGGAAAAAATTCAAAACCGGCCGAGATCGGGAGGGCGAGGCTCCCGCCGAGCCTCATGGGGCAAGGACTTGCTAGGGCGACGTCTCGCCAGGAGGCTCGTCCTCCCAATTTTTCACAGCTTCCCTCCCAGGAGGGGATGTGGATTTTCACCTTTGGTGGTGTCGTCCGCCGGCCTGAATCGTTTCCATGAAGTCTCCTCTTTTCCCCGTCACGTTGGCCTTTTGCGCGGGAATACTATTGAGCCGCAGGCTTTCATCGCCCATTTCTCAACTGTTGCTGACCACTTTGGCTCTTCTGCTGGTGATGTGGCTGCTCTGGCTGATGAAGAAAACCGCCCTATTCTTTGGGGTCGCCCTCCTGACCTTCCTGTCCATAGGAGCCCTCTGGCCCTTACTCCATGAAGCCAGTTTTGAGCCCAATCATTTAAGGACCCTGGTGAAATCGGGCAGAATCGATCTGGCTGAACCCTGTCGCGTCACGGGGATTTGCTCGAAGAGTTCTGTCCAAAGAGGGATTGGAGAACAGGCCGAACTCGAGGTGGACCAGATTGAAAATCGCTATTCAAGATTTTTCACGCGCGGAAAAGTTCGACTGGCGCTTTACTACCAGAAGCTTAAAAAGGATCATGACGATTCCCATGAGCCTCGAGGTCAAAAGTTCCTCAATTCCCTAGAAGCCGGGCATGTCGCCGGCGCCTCAAGTCAGGGAGCGCCAGCACATCCTGTTCTCGAGGCGGGCGACCGCATTGAAGTCCTCGCCAATCTAACAAGGCCGAAAAACTTCAACAACCCGGGTCAGTTTGATTACGTTTCCTACCTGGAGCGACAGGGAGTGTTTTTGGTGGGAACCATAAAAAATGATTTATTGATCACCAAATTAGCTGCTGACCAGGGAAGCTTCCTTATCAAGCCTATTTGGAAATTGAGAGCTGCTCTTTTAAACCAATTGAATGTAGCCTTCACAGCCTCTGAGGAGGTTAAGGCTGCCCTCAGAGCTTTGCTTCTTGGCGAAAAACAGGGCCTCAGCCCACAGGTAGAAGAAAGCTTCCAAGCCACCGGAATTTATCATGTTCTGGTCATTTCCGGGCAACACGTGGCCATTATGGCGGCTTTTTTTTTCGGGTTCTTTAAGATACTCCACCTTCCCAAAGGTGCTTCAGTTCCATTGACGATGTTGGGCCTGGTCACTTACTGTTTGGTAACGGAAGCGCAACCTTCCATCGTGCGGTCAACCTTGATGTCCTGTCTATTTCTCATCGGCCTGAGTTTCGACCGTGATCGCAGCTTACTCAATTCCCTTTCAACCGCAGCGCTGGCGTTACTGCTGGTAGATCCCTTCTGGTTATTTGACCCTGGTTTTCAACTTTCCTTTCTGGCGGTATTGTCCATTGCTTTGATAGGGCTCCCGTTACTGCGGCATACGACGCAACCTTACAGGAATGCTCTGTGGCAAATTGAAGAAGCTTCTCTCGATGCTCAGTTCTCCCCCAGGCTAGCCGATTTCCGGATTGCCCTGAGAATGAAAATTGAATCGCTTCGAAATCAATGGAAACTGGAATCTTTCAACCTTAACAGGCACGCCGTCATCTCGCCCCTCAAAGTCGGGCTCTACCTGGCAGATGTTCTCTTGATCTCAGTTTCGATTCAGCTCGTTTTCTTTGCTCTCATGATTCTTTACTTTCACCGGGTCTCGCTACTTTCCGTCTTTCTTAATGTGCTGGTTGTTCCGTTGGTCGGTTTACTTGTGCCTGTAGGGCTTTTGTCCTTGCTCTTATCGTTCATCGCTCCAATGGCAAGCCTTGTTGTAGTGAAACTCTGCGGTTGGCTGACTTACAACCTCCTGCTCTTGGCGCAGTACTTCGCCAGCCCGTCCTTGGGGAACTATCGAATTCCTACTCCGCCAGAATGGCTTGTCATTATGTACTTTTTGAGCCTCTCCTTCTTCCTCTTTTTTTCTTACAAGAAAATCATTGGCGCTTTGTGCGGTTGCGTTGCGGCTTCGGCTTTAATGCTGCTTCTGCTTCAACCCTTCAATCCAACCTTTGTCCCTAATCGTCTTGAGGTCACCTTTTTGGATGTGAGGCAAGGCGACAGCATTTTCCTCCAATTCCCTGATAATTCCAACATGCTGATTGATGGCGGAGGATTGCTGGGCCGATCCTTTGGAGAAGATTTTTCAGAAGAAACCTTTGATGTGGGTGAGCAGGTGGTTTCCCCGTTTCTGTGGTCTTTGGGATTGAAAGCGCTGGATGCAGTGGTTCTAACTCATGCTCATCATGACCACATGGCAGGCCTCTACTCTATCCTGAACAATTTTCAGGTGAATGAAATCTGGTTGGGTCAAAATCCCTATACGCCTGAGTATGTGCGGTTGCTGAAAAGAGCAATTCGTAAAGATGTGATTCTCCGCCGCTATGCATCGGGCGATAAGCGCCTTTTCCATGGCGGCGAGATGGTTTTTCTCAATCCGGGCAAAGATCACCATCTGTCCAGCGTACCTTCCAACAATGACTCACTGGCTTTCCAATTAAGATTTGGTGCGCGAGCATTTTTGCTTACCGGAGATATTGAAAAGAAAATTGAAAATCAGATCATCAGCAACCATGTCCCAATCAATTCCAATGTTCTGAAAGTAGCCCATCACGGAAGCCGATCTTCTACGACGGACGAATTCTTAGCCAGAGTCAATCCCATGCTGGCCGTCATCTCCGTGGCTGAGCATAGCCCGTTTGGGCACCCTCATGCCGAGGTGCTGACGCGATTAAGGCGGAAGTCAATCGAAGTTTTTCGTACGGATCAGCATGGCGCGATAACTATTTCGACCGACGGAAATCAGTTGACCGTTAGTACCTTTCTCCGCTGAAATCTAAAAGGTGCCTGTGCACTGGATCGGTGAGGGGTCAGTTACCGAAAGACCCGCACTCCTCGGCCGTCTGAGGTCGGGTATTTTGGATCCAAGCTTTTATTGCAAGCATTGCAAACAAGTAGTCTGGCTTGTATTGGAACATCTGCCTTTGCCTCTTATTAGCCAGTCCTTTAGTGGCCAGAATACGTAGCATTGATTTCCTGCGAGATTTGGTGTACTAAACTTACCAGTTTTTTGCGACTGGAGGGGTCAAAAGATGAATAAGCCTCAGCAGAACGTCGCCTCGAGGCGGAGGGCGCAACTTCGGGCAGTAGCAGAGTCCTACTTCGAGGGAATGGTGAAAAAGGACATGTCGACCGTACCGTGGGACGACCATGTGGTCTTGCGTTCACCTCTTGCTCCGGGAGGTCCTGACACTCCACTGGCGGGAAGAGGCGCTGTCCTGGACTGGTTC